>JAQTMV010000160.1 GCA_028714175.1 Methylococcales bacterium | reverse complement strand
ACACGCGGCGCGAGAGCGCTCTATTGAAATGTCCAGGCAATCGGAGAATAGCTGATGGGATCTACTTATATGACAGACCCGATTATTTTTGTGATCGATACCTTGTTTTCTCTTTATATCCTGGCGGTATTGCTACGCTTTTTATTGCAATGGTGCGGTGCAGACTTTTACAACCCTATTTCCCAGTTTCTGGTCAAGGTAACCCATCCACCGTTAAGAGTCTTGCGTCGATTTGTACCATCCATTGGAAAAATAGACACCTCATCGCTTGTTCTTGTACTCACCTTGCAAATGGTTGATGATTTCTCCATATTTCTGCTGAGAGGTAACACTATCAACATCGGCGCATTGACTATTTTATCAATTACCGAACTGATCTCGTTACTGATCAATGTATTTGTTTTTGCGGTATTCGCCAGAGCGCTGCTCAGCTGGATAAATCCGGGGACTTTTAACGCAGCTGAGTCTATTTTAGTTACCCTGACAGAACCTTTGCTCGAGATCATTCGCAAATTTATTCCCGACCTGGGCGGAGTAGATTTATCGCCATTAGCCGCCCTGTTGTTGTTGCAACTGGCGAAAATGGTCATTTTGCCGCCACTGCATGAATTAGCCAGTTTGATTGGTTAATTTATTCTATCCTAAAGAAGAAGCAGTTAAACGCCACAAAGCCTGTCCTGAGCGCCGCCGAAGAGACAGGCTTTATGGCGAACTGAGGTTTTTTAGCTATAATTTCATAACCTATTAAAAATCGTAACTACTCAGCAGCAAAAATAAAACGCCACAGATTCAAAGATGAAATTTATGAAATTTTCAGAAGTAACAAAAAAGTCATTTTATAATTTGCGAATTTGTGGCAACAAAACACCAGCCGAGTAGTTACTAAAAAACTTATTTATCCGCCCATGCAAGTCCGCATTTTTCGAGCCGCTATTATTATAGCCTGTTTGCTTTGCCTATTTGGTAGTCAGACTCTGTTTGCAAAAAAAATGTACCGATGGGTAGATGATCATGGCAATACCTTTTTCTCGGATCTGGTGCCGCCTGAACAGTCTCAATATCGCCGGGACTTGCTGAGCAAAAGCGGCAGAGTTATTGAAGTGACTGAAAAGGCTAAAACAAAGATACAATTGGAACAGGAAAAGCGCCTGGAAGAGCTTCGAAAAGAAGAGGAAAAACTTATTTCCAATCAAAGACTTCATGACAAGGCTTTACTGAGTACGTTCCATTCCAAAGAAGATTTACTGATGGCCCTTAAAATAAAATTACAGGTGCTGGGTAAGCAAAAGCTTATACTTGAAGGCAACTTAACGCGTCTTACATAACAACTTAATAATCAACAAAAGCAAGCGGCAACCTTTGAACGTAACGCACAGAAGGTGCCTCAAAATATTCTCGATGAAATAAAGTCATCCCAAGAACAAATTCAACAGAACCATTTGGCTATTAAAGTACATATTGATAAATACAAGCAAATCAATAATGAATATAATGCTGACATTGAACGATTTGAATCTCTGACTTAATCCTCAAAAGACCCTCGCTCTGCGCCTGACTTTACAATTCCCAGTATTAAAGAAGCTAACGAGCTGGGCCTGTTTTATTGTGAAAATGATCATCAGTGCAATAAAGCCTGGGAAATTGCCCGTACTTTTGTTAATTTTTACTCCACAACTCCAGCGGATATCTATAACGACAAACTGATTATGAATCGCCCGCCTGCCAAGGATTCCGACCACAGTTTATCGCTATCAAAAATCGCCATTAACGATAACGACTATTAGCTTTTTCTCGATATTCGCTGCCGCGAATCATCACAGGGCAAAGAATTATGCGCCAGTCAAAAAGTCAAAGGCATACGGACTTTATTCAGACCTTTTATTAATGATGCCTTATCTCGGGCGGCTCAACAATAAAGTTCCAACACCCTGATCGGTAAAAAGCTCAAGCAGTACTGCATGCTCCACGCGTCCATCTATAATATGGACGCTGTTGACGCCCCCTTTTAACGCATCAGTGGCGCAATGGGTTTTAGGGATCATACCGCCTGATATAGTGCCATTGCCAATCAACTCATCTATATCGCTAATTGACAAGCCTGTCAGCAGTTTTTCCTGTTTATCCAGGATGCCAGCAGTATTGGTTAACAGAATCAATTTTTCGGCTTTCAGCACTTCAGCAATTTTGCCTGCAACCAGGTCAGCATTAATGTTATAGGATCGGCCATCTTCGCCGACACCGATGGGAGCAATAACAGGAATAAAATCACTGCGGCCCAACATATCAACAACAGACGGATCTATGCTGCTGACTTCCCCGACATGCCCCAGGTCAATTATTTCAGATGCATGAATTTCCGGTGCTGACTTTTTCAGTTCAATTTTTTTGGCCCGGATAAAATCACCGTCTTTTCCGGTTAAACCCACTGCTTTACCCCCGTGTCTGTTGATTAAGTTAACAATTTCCTTATTTACCAGTCCACCAAGCACCATCTCGACCACATCCATAGTCTCACTGTCAGTAATGCGCATACCATCAACAAAGCCTGTTGTTTTACCCAGCTTCGCCAAAAATTGGCCGATTTGAGGACCGCCGCCGTGCACCACAATCGGATTTAGACCGACCAGTTTCATCAGAACTATATCCCGGGCGAAACTGTGCTTAAGCGCTTCATCAACCATCGCATTGCCGCCAAATTTAACCACCACGGTTTTACCTTTAAAGCGTTGAATATAAGGCAAAGCCTCGATCAGTACATCGGCTATTTGGTGAGCTGTTCTTTTTTGCGTCATTTTTGATTTTCCAGTTCTGAAAAATACTTAGAGGATTAACCGCAGCGACACGTTTGTCTTTGCAATGATTGTGTATGATGCCCTGACCAGCCCCAGCCGTTCGAAAAATCGACCCGCATTAAGTCAATAGTGGTCATTTCATCGATCTTGGTCATGATGGCGGGTATTTCAATTATTTTCGGCCGGAGGGTTTCTTTAATTTTTGCCGGTTTTTCTTAAAAGCATTTTCTATATCAGCAGGCAGTTCGCTGTTGTGATCTTTTTTACTAAAATGTTCTTTGAAATCAAGATCAGCCCCTAGCAAAAAATAATCCAGTTCAAAATCATCTTCACTGACCAGCGTTGCATCCAGTTTAAAGTCTTCACACCTATCCAGGAATCGTTTAAATTGTACCAGCGTTGAAATAACGGCATTCATTTCACTCAAATTGACCGGATAACTGCCGGGCGCCTTATGCGTCATCATGTCTTTAACAGCCTTTATAATGCTACCCAGATCCTGGGTCAATAAATTGGAAAGCTTACGGTGAACTACAAAAAAAGCGAGTATGGAAATTAGCCCCGGGACTATTATAAAAATGACAATTAAGGTGGATTTACCCAAACCTGAGCCGGTATTGTAGTGATAGTTAATCTTCCAATCTGTGTTGGTAACCGGGGCTTGCGCAATTTCTCTCTGCCCGGTATCGTTCTTGTCACCTGAAACGCCTAATACCGACTTTTCCTGCATTAATTCGATATAACCGTCTTTTATTGCTGCAGCCTGTAAACTTTTACCAATAAAGTCATAGTTCAGACTGGCTAGAATAACGCCAACCGCCTTGTCATGCTGCATAATTCTGCTGGTCATCGCCAGATGCCTGTCAGGCCCTTTACCCCCCTGTATTGCCGGCAACTGATTCGCAGTAAATGTCTCCCGTACCATATCAAGATCGGCAAAACCCATTCGCGGCACGCTTTGCTCATCCAGCTCGCCAGATCCGGGCAATAATAATCTGATTTTCAAGGCATCTGGAAAATGTTTTTCAAGATTGGCGGCTACAGCAGCTAACAAAACAGGGTCGACGCCGGTAACTGCGTTCACAACTTCAGGATCCAGCGCCATTTTATCCAACGCTCTGGAAAACAGATCTATTTGTTCCGATAGGCTTGATGCGACTGCCTTCGCAACAGCGGCAGCTTCATCTTCCCTGGCTTGCGCTACCATGGCGGCAGACAGCCAATAAATGCTACCGCCGGCAACAAAAACCATCAACACAGCGATCACTGCCAGCAAAGAGAACAGTCGTCCCATTTTATTACCTCTAAAGAGTAAATTAGCTTAGTGCCGACCCGTATGACCAAAACCGCCTTCGCCTCTTTCGGTCATAGTCGTAAAATCGGCAACCAGTTTAAAAGCGACTTGGACCACGGGTATAAACAGTAATTGTGCAATTCTTTCGCCTGGCTGAACAACATAGTCATTGATGCCATCATTATGCAAAATCACGCCTATTTCACCATGATAATCTGAATCGATGATTCCCATGCCTTGCCCTACCCGAACCCGACTATTCAGACAAAGTCCGCTTCGACTGGCAACGACCGCAACCAATCCAGGATCCTGAATATTCACGGCTAAACCCGTTCCAATCAACTTGTTTTCACCCCCGGCAATCATTATCGAATCTTCAATACAGGCAACCAGATCAACACCCGCCGATCCTGTGGTCTTGTATGCAGGCGTACCGTACTTTTCCAGTAAAGGATTGACTATTCTGGTTTCAATCAGTCTTTTCATCTAACAGACTCCATTTAAATACGTTATTATAGCCTAAGCTAAGGCGAATGCCCTCACGGCTGTGGCTATTTAAAATCACAATAACTTATATATTCAAGCGCACGGGTAAAATCTGTAATAAGATAACGCCAGTTTTTACTTTGAAAGGGCCACTGCCATGCGTCGTTTTATTCTGATGAGTTTTCTTGCCTTCCCGGCATTGGCTGTTGACGAGCAACCACCCAGGCTTGAAGCCGTGCCGGAAGTGCCGGAACCGCCATTGCCGGTGCAAAGCGGGGAAACACTGGAGCCTGATATTACCATTATCCGTAAAGGTAAACAGACGATACAGGAATACCGCACCGGTGGCAGACTTTATATGATCAAAGTCATACCGGATATAGGGCCGCCTTATTATTTCCTTGACTCCAATGGCGACGGCACCATGGATGTGCGCCGTGACGATCTGAATAAAGGCAGCGGTGTCAATATGTGGAGAATACTGGAATGGAAGTAGCTAATTTATTTCAGCCAAAAGCATTGTCAACATACTTTCAGCCTGCCGCAAATAGCCGCCGCCAAATAAATTCAGGTGGTTTAAAATGTGATATAAATTATAAAATGTCTTCCTGACAGCATAACCTTTATCCAAAGGCCAAACAGCCTGATAAGCCGCATAAAAATCCTGGCTAAAACCGCCAAACAATTCCGTCATCGCCAGATCAGCTTCCCGGTCACCATAATAACAGGCGGGATCAAAGACAAGCGGACACCCCTGTTTATCGACAGCTGCGTTACCCGCCCATAAATCGCCGTGTAACAGCGAGGGCTGCGGCAAGTAACTATCAAACAATACAGCCATATCGTTGTAAAGACGCTCACCACTTGCCTGCAATCTGCCACTATAGCCATTTTTTGCCGCCAGTTTTAATTGCATTCCTAAACGTTGTTCACGCCAGAAAGTCAGCCAGTCATCACTTTTTCTATTGAGTTGTAAGGTGCTGCCGATAGTATTATCTCGATGCCAGCCAAAATACGCTTGCTGCTGCTGGTGCAGCTGCGCCAGCTGCTGCCCCAGCAAACGATCAGTAGCTTGACTTGAACAGCCGAATTCAATGTGTTCCAGCACCAAAAATGAATGCCCTGCTGTTTGTCCGCAAACGACAGGAGCAGGAACACATACCGTTTGCGTTCTTGCCAGTTCCTGCAAACCGGCAAATTCGGCCTCAAACATCGCCAGCAAATCAGCGCTATTCAGCTTGATAAAATAAGACTTATCACAAGCTTGCAGCCGGTAAGCGGAATTAATGTCGCCGCCTGCAAGCGAGTGAGCGGAAAGCACTTTAAATGCCTGCCCTGTTGCTGATTCAATCTGTTCTGAAATAACTTGCCAATTCATATCCAGACAATAAAAATCACTTTTTCTCCTTGAGTAAGTCCCTGATTTCAGTAAGCAATAACTCTTCTTTAGAGGGTTCTGGCGCGACTGCCGGAGCAGCCGCCTCTTTTTTCTTAAGGTTGTTAATCAGCTTTATCATGATAAAGATGACAAAGGCAATAATCGTAAAATCAACCATTGTCTGAATAAAGTTGCCGTAATTAAGCGTTACCGCCGGCGCATTGCCAGAAGCTTCTTTAAGGGTGACTGCAAGCTTGGCAAAGTCGACGCCGCCAACAAGCACGCCAATGGGTGGCATGATTACATCGCCAACCAGTGACGAAATGATCTTGCCAAAAGATGCTCCGATGATAATACCAACAGCCATATCAATAGCATTGCCTTTGATAGCAAATTCTTTAAATTCTTGTAATATGCTCATAATCGATTTTCCCCTTTGATTTATTATTAGTAAAATGAATTGCTTGGGTATTGATTGAGATTGCAATAATACACCTGAAATATTTATTAATTAAACTAATTTAACGGGATTCAAATAATCCGCTCCTGCTGGATATTAGGCTGAATTTATGTAATATTTCACTCATTTCTTACGCTAAAAATATACGAAACATAATGACTAAAGCAATCGTTTTAACAGGTATTACCACCACCGGCACACCGCATTTGGGAAATTATGTCGGCGCTATCAGACCGGCTATTGCGGCCAGTAAAGACGCAAATGTCACGCCCTATTATTTTCTTGCTGATTATCATGCCCTGATTAAATGTCAGGAGCCGGAAAGGGTCAGGCAGTCCAGTCTTGAAATCGCAGCGACGTGGCTGGCTTTGGGTCTGGATACCGCAAACGCGGTTTTTTACCGGCAGTCCGATGTGCCGGAAATTATGGAATTAACATGGATGCTGACCTGTGTCGCAGCCAAAGGCTTGATGAATAGAGCTCACGCCTATAAAGCGGCGGTTGCTGAAAATGAGCAAAGTGGAGAAAACGATCCCGATAAAGGCATCACAATGGGCTTGTTCAGCTATCCTATACTCATGGCGGCCGATATTCTGATGTTCAATGCCAATAAAGTACCTGTAGGTAAGGATCAGGTTCAGCATATTGAAATGGCCAGGGATATTGCGGGGCGTTTTAATCACATTTATGGCGAACATTTTACCCTGCCGGAAGCAGTCATTGATGAACATGGCGCGACGTTGTCAGGACTTGATGGCCGTAAAATGAGCAAAAGCTATAACAATACGATTCCTTTGTTTGAGCCTGAGAAAAGGCTAAGAAAACTGATTAATAAAATCGTAACCAATTCTTTAGAACCGGGCAAACCAAAAGATCCGGATGGCTGCACTTTATATAGTATTTATAAGGCCTTTGCTACGGCGGAAGAAGTGCTGGAAATACGTCAACGTTATGCGGAAGGCATTGCCTGGGGTGAAATGAAACAGGTGTTATTTGCGCACATTAATGATCACATTACCCCGGCAAGGGAACGCTATGAGGCTTTAATGCAAGCGCCCGAACATATTGAAGAGCAATTGCAGGAAGGCGCATTAAAAGCGCGGGCGGTCAGTGTCCCTTTTATCAAGGAATTACGTAAAACCGTTGGCATTTCCAGGATTTCATTGTGAAAAAACCGAAGTTCAGCAACTGGCTCAGACAATCATTAATCTTTGTCAGTCTCGGGCCTTGGGTTTGGGCAGGATACACGTTGTTCACCGGTATTATTTTAATACTCGGACGGGTTTCATTGGCATTGGGTATTTTTCTTTCCGTGACGTGTTTATTTGCCGGAGTAGGCGTTGCCAAATATATCGATATCAAATATTCGGCTGAAAATCCGGTAGGCTTTTACTGGGCAATCAATAAAAGCTTGCCGTTAGCCGTGTTGGCAGCAATCAGCATTGTGATTTTCTGGTTTGTGTTTATGGCGATTGCCAATATTTTTTCAGGTGAACTATACAAAATAGGCCAGTTCTTCTTTAATTGGGAGCTAACGCCGGAGAATCTGAATCACAAATCAATGCGCGAAACAGCAGACTGGATTTATGGCTATGCCAATGTGACGCTGATGTTTGTTCTGTTAATGCTGACCACCTTTGCCAGTTGGTTCAGCTACCCGTTGATGCTGTTCAAAAATTATAGCTGGAGCGAAGCAAAAGAACGGGGTAATCTGGCGGTTTCCAAACATCGGAAGGCAATTTATAAACTGCTGGGATTTATATTTGCCGAGGCGATACTCTGTACAACCGTAACACCCTTGTTAACGCCAGTTCTATATATGCTGACTTCAACGATGATGTATGTTACTTACAAAGGTATTTTTGAGGCGGGTAAGTAATCAACTGTTCCCGGAAAAGATTGTAATAAGGTATTCAGCTGTTCTGCGGGTAGCCGAATGATCAGCTGGACTTGTCCGCTAAACTCCTGTTTAATAATCTGTCCCTCCAGTTTTTTCAGCAGATATTCAAGCGGCTGCATTTGCTTGTAATCCAGAGTTAACCGGATGTTTACCAATTCGACATAAGCGCCGATTTCAGCAGCTTCAATAAGCTGCTTTGCGGTATTGGCGTAAGCACGGGTCAAGCCCCCAGCTCCCAGTTTAACGCCCCCGAAATAGCGAATTACAGCAATCAGCAGATTTATCAGCTCTTTGCCTTCTATATGCTGGAAAATCGGTTTGCCAGCCGTTCCAGCCGGTTCGCCTGCATCATGAAACCGGTAGACCATTCCGTGGTCTGTCTTGATCCGGTACGCATAAGCAATATGGCTGGCATTGGGGTGTTCATCATAAAGCTGTTTAAGATTAAGCAGCACTTCGTTTTCATTAGCGCAGGGAATAATGACGCCAATGAAGCGGGATTTCTTTATGATTTCTTCTATCGTCTGTCTGGATTTGACACAATTCACGAATCGATCTCTAATGGTAATGACTTATGATAACAATTCAGCCACATTCTTCTGAAAAAATTCAGCATCAAGTTGCCCGAAGTGCCTTGATTACCGAATTTAAAACGTTTTTGCCTGAATCCGCTATTGTTTCCGAGCCGGAAGAGTTAAGACCTTTTGAGTGCGATGGTTTGTCGGTTTACCGCTGTGTGCCCTGGCTCGTAGTGTTGCCGGAAACAGTCGAACAGGTTCAGCGCATTGTGCGGTCTTGTTATCTGCAGGGTGTGCCGGTTGTTGCCAGGGGCGCCGGAACGGGCTTGTCAGGTGGCGCTGTGCCTTTGGATAATGGCGTTTTATTAAGTTTGGCCAGACTCAATCAAATCCTTGAAATTGACAGCGCTAACCGGCTGGCGAGAGTTCAGCCCGGCGTGCTCAATCTTTCGATTTCCCGGGCGGCAGCTCAATACGGACTGTATTATGCGCCGGATCCGTCTTCACAAATTGCTTGTACCATCGGCGGTAATGTTGCTGAAAACTCAGGCGGTGTGCATTGTCTTAAATACGGCCTGACCACGCATAATATTCTGCGGATTAAAATGGTTACGATGGACGGCGAGTTAGTAAGCATTGGTTCTCATGGACTTGACAGCGCCGGTTTGGACTTGTTGGCTTTAATCGCGGGTTCCGAGGGAATGCTGGGAATTGTTATTGAAGTTACGGTCAAGTTATTGCCGATTACCGAGCAGGCGCAGGTTATTCTGGCGGCTTTCGATGACATTGAAAAAGCCGGTCAGGCGGTCGCTGGCATTATTGCTGCCGGATTAATTCCAGCAGGGCTTGAGATGATGGACAAGGCGGCGATAATAGCTGCGGAAGCTTTTATTCATGCGGGTTATCCCGTTCACGCCGAAGCCTTATTGTTATGCGAACTGGATGGCACACGGGAACAGGTCGAAGAAGAACTCAGCCGGGCTTATGCGTTATTAAAAGACCTTGGCGCAACAGAGCTTAGAATTGCCCGCTCGGATCAGGAAAGACAAAAAATGTGGGCAGGCCGTAAGTCTGCATTCCCGGCAGTCGGACGCATTTCGCCTGATTATTATTGTATGGATGGCACGATTCCGAGGCGGTTTTTGGCCAAGGTTCTTAAAGAGATAGCTGAATTATCTGAAAAATATGGCCTAGCGGTGGCTAATGTCTTCCATGCAGGTGATGGTAACCTGCATCCCTTGATTTTATACAATGCCAACAATCCCGGGGAACTGGAAAAAGCCGAACAACTGGGTGGAGATATCTTAAAATTAAGCATTGCCGTAGGCGGTACTATTACTGGTGAGCACGGCGTAGGTGTAGAGAAAATCAACCACATGTGTTTCCAGTTTACCGAGTCTGAATTGACGCAGTTTCATGCCCTCAAAACGGCTTTTGACGAAAAAGGTTTGTTAAATCCGGGTAAGGCAGTTCCTACACTACAGCGTTGCGCCGAATTTGGCGCCATGCATGTGCCTCAAGGTAAGCTTCAGCATCCCGAGCTTGAGAGATTTTGATTGCGTGTTGATAAATTGTGCGCAGCCACTGTTACGGCTTCTTAACAAATCAATAAGGCATTATGCATTGCTATACGTCCTGCAAGCATGCAGTTGCAACCTGAGTTACAGCGATTTTCCGTTAAACGGCTATCAAAATAAAATAGCCATCAAGGGCAAAAGATTTTTATCCTGAACTTCTCAACCCGGTTGGTAACGACCGAAGCCATACTTTTAATTGCACTTGTTAAAATCTGTAGCTGTATAATTGAACATGAACAGGTACATTTTCTAACCATGACAAGATATTGAATTCAAATATGTCAAATAATATATTATCCCTGCACCATGCCAGTGTTATTGTTTCCAATATTGAGGTATCACGGGCGTTTTACCGTGATATTCTGGGTTTAAAACAGATTGACCGGCCTGATTTGGGTTTCCCGGGCGCTTGGTTTCAAGTAGGCACCCAGCAAATTCATTTGCTGGAACTGAAAAATCCGGATCCGGTAACGGGACGGCCTGAACACGGCGGGCGGGATCGTCATTTTGCCTTCAACGCATTGGCGCTTGCACCTGTAAAGGATGCTTTAAATAAAGCGGGCATTTTTTATACTTTGAGCAAATCCGGAAGGAAAGCGATATTTTTCCGTGATCCTGACGGAAATGCGATAGAGATAATTGAGCAAACATAATTTAGAACTGTCTGCTATTTTTCGCTATGACGGCTTCTGTAGTTTGTTAAGTATGCTTTTCCCTATAAAGTTTGCAAAATCTTCATAATTTTCGTACTCCATCTTTTGAGCGTAGCTTACTAACTCCTTTATCCTTTTTTTGGTTTTTGCTATTTCCTCATGGCTTCTGCCACAATCTTCACAATGAGTCCATTAGGTAAGAGCATTTACCAGAAATACATGGACTAAATTTCATTTTATGACTTTCCAGGTATTCATTAATATTATGCGCTTGTATGATTATTGTAACATTTGGAGCGCAACGGCTTTTTATCGAGAATATAAAAATATTCCAAAAAATTCACAACCCAAGAATTTTTCATGTTTTGTAAGTGTTTTGTTTTCGTAGATTCTGGGGAAAAAATGT
>JAQTMV010000159.1 GCA_028714175.1 Methylococcales bacterium | reverse complement strand
CAATATTTAATCAGTACGGTGTCAAAAAGATCGGGGGTTAAATCTGATCTCGTCAGAGCTTGGGAACGTCGCTATCAGGCGGTTACACCTACACGTACGGCAGGTGGACATCGTGTTTATACCGATCAGGATATTGCCCGCCTAAAATTGCTTAATCAGGCAACGAGCAATGGACACAGCATCAGCCAAATTGCTCAATTCTCGCTGGATGCTCTTAAAAATCTATTGAAAAATGAAACTGATGCAACGGCTCAAGCAGAGGACAGTGTTACCTTTACAGCCAGTGACAGGAAGTATCTTGCGGAAGATTATGTTGAAAAATGTTATGCCACAGTGTTAGCTTTCGATGCAAAAACACTGGAGTCGCATTTTGAAAACTCGATTGTTGAACTGGGAACTGAGGCCTTTATTGAACACTTATTGACACCTTTACTCACCAGGATTGGCGATTGCCGGAAAACAGGAGAACTGAGGCCTGTTCATGAGCACATGGCATCGGCGATTATCCGTTCTTTGACTTATATTTTACGCAATAATAATCCATGTGCTGCTGATGCACCCAGAATGATTGTTAGTACACCGATTGGCCAATTACATGAATTGGGCGCTTTGCTCGCTGCTATCATGGCAGAACTTAAAGGCTGGCAGGTAACTTATCTGGGCGCAAATCTGCCCGCCGAAGAAATTGCTGCGGCGGTTAAATTTACTCGTGCACGTGCGGTGACTATCAGTCTCAGTTACAGCACTGATGATCATGTCGTTCCCAAGGAACTGAGACGATTAAAAAAACTGATCGGCAATAAAGTTGCGCTGATTGTCGGTGGCAGAGCGGCAGCCTATTATAAAGCGGTTTTAGATGAAGTGGGGGTGTTAAATATTCAAAGTTATCAGCATTATAGACAAATTCTGGATCAACTTGGTGCAAACAGGGTTGAGAAATAAAATCTTTGATGCTTAACTTTAATCTAATCCACTGTTACATTACTCAATGAGCTTTTGGAAAACCAGGAAACTGGCTGAAATGACTTCCGAAGAATGGGAGTCATTATGTGATAACTGTGGAAAGTGCTGCCTACATAAACTGGAAGACGAAGATACCGGGAGAATAGTCTTTACCAGTATCGCCTGTAAGCTCATCGATCTTAAAACCTGCCGATGTGCCCGCTATGCGGAACGCACCCGATTAGTCGCGGACTGTCTGCAACCTGTGCTTACCGTCTACTGAACGATGGTAAAGATCTTCCGGCATGGCATCCGTTGCTATCAGGAAGTATCGCTAGTGTCAAAAAAGCGGGCGTTTCAATCAGCAGTTATGCCGTTAAAGAAGCATTTAGGATGAACCTGGACGAGCATATTATTGAATGGCTGGATTGATCAATTGTCAGCGTCCGTCATGTCCTGGACCTGTAAACACGAAATAGGAATATCCTGCAATTGCGGTTATCAGGGTTTAATATTGATAACAATGCCCGCGCCATCTATTGATTTTCGTTTTTCTGCTTCGGGTTCCGGTGACATCAAAAGACCGCCATTTAATTGTAGCGGTTGAGATTTCTTTATTGTTTCTGTAGCGAATATATTGGTTTCAGGGCTTTTTGCGGGCGTGTTTTGTTTAATTTTCAGATCTGCGTTTTCGGGATCTTTATAGGGAATGGAAAGATCCAGCGGCTTTTGAAGTTCGCTGTATTCAGAAGTATTACTTTTATCGACAACATTTTCTTTTGCATTAGCAGCAGTATCAGCATCAACAGGCATGCCAAGCCCAATTGAAAAAGCACATGAAAAAGTTACAAGACTAAACAAAAAAATACGGTAATTTTTCATCTTAAATTTTCCACTTCAGTTAAAAAGCAAACAACTGAATTTATTTTATATGCGGGAACTTCTAAAAATTCAAAAAAGCCACTTCTCCTGCAGGAAGAAAAATAAAATAAGTGCATATAAATCAGTTTGTTATATATATTTGATCCTCATGGCTGAGGGAAGAGGAGTTTTTAGAAGATCCCACAGCTTATTTAAAGCGAAAAGAGTCACGGCTTGAGCAGTCAAAAAATCTAAATACCCTGCATATGTAATGATAATAAAATAGAAATTTCCAAAGTCCTAGTAAATATTGATAACTAAAGTTTCGGAGTTCATTTTCATCTGCAGTTCTCGGCCTTGTTATTAGCCATCGGTGTTTGCGGATGATCGAGAAACACCGTCAATCCCTGCCAATGGTTTTTGAGACAGGTTAACACTTTTTTCTGTGCGCCATGTAAGTCAGGATCGGCCCAAGCAAGATCGCGTTTTGTGGTCATGGCCGCAAGCCCATTAGTCAAGGCCTGATGTCGCGCCTGAAAAGACGGCGATTGCCTATCCGGGGCAAGGTCTCATCCCAAACCGCCAGACGCTGGGCATTCAGGCGATACAGTTCGCCGATGGCGTCATAAATCCGTGCATAACGGTGGGGTGTGTGTGGCTACAGGAATTTGCCTGACAGAGCGCTTCAACCCAAACCGAAACGCCCAGCTAACCCCCTTCAACAAGCTCAGGACAGGCTTGTTCATCGAGCGGCAAAGCAGGCAATTCTTCAAGTACCTGCAGCTGTGGCCGAGGGGCGGGGCCATGGCCTTTGGCTCCCCCGCGCTTGCTTGCGAAGGCGCGAAGATTTTTGATTATCCGGTTGCGCCTCAGAAGGCGAGGAACTCTTCTCGCTGTGTTTTCCGTAGAGTCGCACAGGATTTTGTTTCGTGTGTCTCCCCGCGGTTTTTTTATATTTTCGATACGTGCTTAGGTGCATTCGACGGGTTAGGGATTGTTTACAAGCATTGACTATGACAAGCTTGGATCTGCTGTTAAACAGGCGCTTGCTAAAGCACCTGCCGAAAGTCAGGTGTTGATGAAATGTAAGCTTCCGGTTCTGGCCTGCGTGGTGAATGGCTGGTCGATGAATACTGATGTTTTATATGAGGACTATTATTTATAAGCGTGCCATCGTCATGATGCTCGGTTTGGGAGCCAATCAGCCTGCTGATGCCATTTATCCGCTGAATATTGCTGATGCCGACGGCAAGCCGATGAACGGCGATCAGAACTATGTGCTGCACTTCAAGTAAGGAAGAACTACCGAGCTCATTTTGGATTAAAAGATGCTGAGGGTTGCAAGATTTTGGTCATATCGAGTACCATTTAGACACCCCTTGTCCCTCCACTACTAACCACAACCAATTGAGGAGACTACAATGAAGATCATTCGTACGGCAATCCAACTACTCTTGGTTTCTGCTACGCTGCCAGCATTCGCTCAGGGACTAGAAGCTGAAATTCAAGCGCTCAAAACTTATTGTAAACCCGACATAGAGAGGCTCTGCCCAAACGTGGAACCGGGTGGCGGTCGGATCAAGGCGTGTCTGATGGCACAAAAGAAAGAACTGACGGTCGGTTGCGCCGAGGCATTACAGGGTTTACAGAAAATAAAGGAATCCAGGTAATATAGAGGCAATAATGAAAAAGAGAAAAGGGGTTTTGGTCCCTTTTTTCTATTTCGCATCATAATTTGATCGCGTCACCCTCCCAGCCCATATTCTGGAGCGTGTTTTCACGGATAAGCCTGTCCTGGGCAAGTTGAAGAAGACAGGGCAGGCTTTGTTACATCAGGCGAGGCGGCCTTATGAGTGCTTAACTGAAATCTTTTTGGCATGAAAATATAAGACCTTATTAACATTGGTTTTTTACTTGACAGCAAGCAGAAGTGGCGAAGACAATTAAATTGCGTAATGTGACTGAAATTATTCACATGAAGTCTCCGGTAACTCAAGTCCGCAGCCAGACGATACAAAAACAACAAATTAACGGATCGAAAGGAAAAACCATGAAACAAAAACTACTCAGTTATGTACTAATTATATTGGCGGCACTTACGTACGTAACCGTCACACCCCAGGCGCTGGCAGAAAAGCATCAAAGTAAATCCAGTAAGTCAACTGCTGGTAGAGACTCTGTTAAACCGGGTCAATTGCAGATTACCGGCACGCCGGGTTCACCCAGCGCCACCACTACCATCAGCGGCAAGCAACTGCCGGCACCCGATCCGAAATTCGGCGGCGTGATCAAGGACGATGCCCTGCAATCAAAGGCTTGGTGGGCGCCGCGCATCGTGCCGCCCAAGCGGGCCCCCAACGTCCTGCTCATCATCACGGATGATCCCGGGTTCGGCGTGCCGGGCACCTTCGGCGGCGTTATTCCGACGCCCACGATGGATCGCATCGCCAATAACGGTCTTCGCTACAACAATATTCACTCCACCGCACTCTGTTCGCCGACGCGGGCTGCGCTCATCACCGGCCGGAACCATCACTCGGCCGGTTTCGGCGTGATCGCAGAGCAGGCCACCGGGTTCCCCGGCTATAACAGCATCATCGCAGAGGACAAGGCCACCATTGGGCGGATTCTGCTCGATAACGGCTACGCCACCTCATGGTTCGGCAAGGATCACAACACCCCGGCGTTCGCCGCCAGCCAGGTCGGGCCGTTCAATCAATGGCCGACCGGCATGGGCTTCGAGTATTTCTTCGGCTTCGTTGGCGGTGATGCCAACCAGTGGCAGCCGAACCTGTTCCGCAACACTACGCAGATCTATCCTTTCGAGGGCAAGCCAGGCTGGAACCTGATAACCGGCATGGCCGACGACGCCATAGATTACCTGAATCGGGTCAACCAGACGATGCCCGGCAAGCCTTTTTTCGTCAAATACGCGCCCGGCGCCACGCACGCGCCACACCATCCGACCAAGGAATGGGTGGAGAAGATCAACAAAATGCACCTCTTCGATGAAGGCTGGAATAAGCTTCGCGAGCGCATTTTCGAGAACCAGAAGAAGCTCGGCGTGATCCCGCAGGACACCCAGCTCGAGCCCTGGCCCACGAATGTTCTCAAGAACTGGGATGATTTGACAGCCGAGGAGAAGAAGCTCTACATCAAGCAGGTGGAAATCTTCGCCGCCTACGCCGCCTACAACGACCATGAGATCGGGCGCGTCATTCAAGCCATCGAGGACATGGGCAAGCTCGACAATACGCTCATCATCTACATCAACGGCGACAACGGCACCAGCGCCGAGGGCGGCCCGCTTGGCACGCCCAACGAAGTGGCTTTCTTCAATGGCGTCAGCGTGCCGGTTGCGGATCAGATGAAATGGTACGACGTATGGGGCACCGAGCAGACTTACAACCACATGTCGGCTGGCTGGTCCTGGGCTTTTGATACTCCCTTCACCTGGTTCAAGCAGAATGCCTCGAAACTCGGTGGCATTCGCCAGAACATGGCAGTATCCTGGCCTGGTCACATCAAGGACAAAGGCGGTCTCCGCGAGCAGTTTATGCATATCATTGACGTGGTTCCCACAATTCTTGAAGTCACTGGAATTCCGGCGCCCGAAACCGTAGACGGTATCAAGCAAGCGCCCATCGAAGGCACGAGCTTCGCTTACACCTTCGATGCAAAAAATGCCAAGGAACCTTCGCACCACAAGACCCAGTATTTCGAGATGATGGGCCAGTGGGCCTTGTATCACGAAGGCTGGCTGCTCAGCACCCAGGTGAATCGCGCGCCGTGGGAGGCCTTCGGAGTCGCCAATCCCGACCCGCTCAACAATCAGGTTCTGGAACTCTACGACCTGAACAAGGACTTCAGCCAGTCCCGGAACATTGCCGCTCAGAACCCGGACAAGGTGAAGCAGATGAAGCAAATGTTCATCGCGGAGGCGAAGAAGCATCAGGTCTTCCCGATGGACGCCTCGGTAGCCGCACGCATCGTCGCCCCGCGTCCGAACATCACCGCCGACCGCACTGAGTTCGTCTACACGCGGCCGATGGTCGGTCTGCCTCAGGGAGATTCGCCTTTTCTGCTCGACAGCTCCTACACCATTACCGCGGATATTGAAGTGCCCGAAGGCGGCGCGGAAGGCATGATCCTGACCTCAGGCGGGCGCTTCGCCGGCTATGGCTTCTACCTGCTCAAGAGAAAGCCGGTTTTCCTTTGGAACCTCATCGACCTGAAACGCATCAAGTGGGAAGGCCCGGACGTGCTTACACCCGGCAAGCACACCCTGGAATTCGACTTCAAGTATGATGGGTTGGGCCTGGGTACGCTCGCGTTCAACAATATGAGCGGTCTTGGGCGTCCCGGCACCGGCACGCTCAAAGTGGATGGCAAAGTTGTCGCCACTGAAACCATGCCGCACACACTGCCGATGATTCTGCAATGGGACGAGAGCTTCGATATCGGTTCCGACACGCTGACAGGCGTGAACGATGACGACTACAAGCCGCCGTTTACGCTGACCGTCAAGCTCAACAAACTGACCCTTAAGGTGGACCGGCCGCAACTGACGCCTGAAGATATCAAGAAGCTCGAGGCTGCGGAATCAACCGCGGTTGATGGTGCGCCGCTAAAACGCGTGCAATCTGCGCCACAGTAATCCTGTATGAGTAGGTGAGCCACGCATGCCGCTTTGCAAGGAGCGGCCCGCCCATTTATAACCAAGTAGATACAAAGCGAGGAAGACAATATGAAAGCGAAATCTGTGATGACAGCTGCACAATTAGGAGCCGTATTTGCGTTTCTATTTGTCTCGAACGTCGCAACAGGGATGCAAACCACCGGCACGCCGGGTTCGCCCGGCGCGATGGCCACCATTGACGGCAGATATTTACCCCCGCGCCGCCCCAGCCATTCAGGGGCGAGATTAACACCAACGCAGTCGATTCGAAGCCGTACTGGTCGGCGCTCACCGTGCCACCCAAGGGCGCTCCGAACATCCTGTTGATCATGACCGATGACGTAGGCTTTTCAGCACCGTCCACTTTCGGAGGCGTGATCCCGACGCCGGCCATGGACCGGATCGCCAGTGAAGGTCTGCGCTATACCGCGTTCCACACCACCGCGTTGTGTTCGCCGACGCGGGCCGCGCTGCTCACCGGCCGCAACCACCACTCAGTTGCTACCGGCGTCGTCGTTGACCAGGCGACCGGCTACCCCGGCTACAACAGCGTCATCCCGCGCAGCGCCGTCGCAATCGGCGAGATCCTGCGGCTGAACGGCTACGACACCTCGTGGTACGGCAAGGATCACAACGTGCCGCAGTGGGAGGCGAGTCAGGCCGGCCCCTTCCACAACTGGCCGACCGGGAACGTCAAGGGCTTCGACTACTACTACGGTTTCCTGGGCGACGACTCCAGCCAGTGGCAGCCGGGTATGCTGTTTCGCAACACCACACCGATCCAGCCACAGGCTGGCAAACCCGGCTGGAACCTGATCACCGCGATGGCCGATGAGGCGATCGGGCGCATCAAGATGCTCAACGAGGTACAGCCCGACCGGCCTTTCATGATTTATTATGCGCCCGGCGCCACCCACGCGCCCCACCATCCGACGCCGGAGTGGATCGAGAAAATCAGTTCCATGCACCTGTTTGACCAAGGCTGGAATAAGCTGCGAGAGCAGATCTTCGCCAACCAGAAGAAGCTCGGCGTGATTCCAAAAAACGCGCAGCTCACGCCTTGGCCTGACAGCCTCCCGCAGTGGGACACGCTTTCGCCTGAAGCGAAGAAGCTCTATATCCGCCAGGCCGACGTCTATGCGGCGTTCCTGGCCTACACCGACCACGAGATCGGCCGCGTGATCCAGGCGGTTGAGGACATCGGCAAGCTCCACAATACGCTGATTATCTACATCAGCGGCGACAACGGCGCCAGTCCAGAAGGCACGCTAAACGGTCTGTACAACGAGTTTGCCGTTGCGAATGGCGTGCACCCGACGGTGGAAGAGAACATGAAGTTCTACGATGCCTGGGGCTCCGACCAGACCTACCCGCACTACGCAGTGGGCTGGGCCTGGGCCTGGGCCTGGGCCTGGGACACACCCTTTAAATGGACTAAACAGATCGCATCCTATTTCGGCGGCACCCGCAACGGTCTGGCCATAGCCTGGCCCGAGCGCATCAAGGATAAGGGCGGCATCCGCAACCAGTTCCACCACATCATCGACATAGTGCCGACGCTTCTTGAAGCGGCGAACCTGCCGGAGCCGGTGGAGATAAATGGTGTGGCGCAGAAGCCCATCGAAGGCGTGAGCATGGCGTACACCTGGGACAAGGCGAATGCCAATGTGCCTTCAACGCGTACTACGCAGTACTTCGAGATGTTCGGCAAGCGCGGCATCTACCACAATGGGTGGATCGCCTCGACGCCGCCGTTGAACCCGCCTTGGGAGATATCTTTGAAGCAGGCACCCACTGATGTCATGAACGGCTTTAAATGGGAGCTGTACAACCTTAAAGAAGACTGGACCCAGTCCAACGATCTCGCCGCCCAGATGCCGGACAAGCTGCGCGACATGCAGCAGTTGTTCACCATGGAAGCTGCTAAGTACCAGGTATTCCCGCTTGACGACTCTCTCCTGAGCAGGTTCATTTCGGATAAGCCCAGCTACTCCCCTGGCCGCACCGAATTCACCTATTTTGGCGAGATCTCCAATGTGCCGTTCCCAGACACAGGCACCGCGCCGAGCTTGCTGAACCGGTCGTACACGATCACGGCCGAGATCGAGATTCCAGACGGCGCCGCCGAGGGCATGCTGATAACCGACGGCGGCCGGTTTGCGGGCTACGGCTTCTATCTGCTGAAGGGCCGTCCGGTGTTCACCTGGGATCTGATAGCCCTGGAGCGCGTCAAGTGGCAGGGCAAGGAGGCGCTCGCACCGGGCAAGCACACGCTGGTGTTCGACTGGAAATACGACGGGCCAGGCCTGGGCAAGGGCGGCACCGGCACTCTGAAGGTGGACGGCAAGGCCGTGGACAGCCATGTCATGCCGCGAAGTCTGCCGATCGCTGTCGCCTGGGACGAGACCTTCAATGTTGGGCTGGACACCGGCAAGCCGGTGGACGATCAGGACTACCAAGTGCCGTTCCGCTTCACCGGCAAGATCAGCAAACTCACGGTGAAACTTGGGCCGCACGAGATGTCACCAGCAGAAAAGGGGAAGATTGAGAAGGCGAAGCGGGACAGACAATAGGCACCGTCGGCTTGCACTACAACAAAGCAAAAGAATAATTGGCGCTAACCGCGTCGGGCAACAGCATTAGCGTTGCCCGGCATTACGCCCCGATGAAGGAATGATGTTTGGAAAACCAAACGCGTATCATTTAAGGAATAAAGGAAAAAATGAATTACATAAGTTTTGGATTAAAAACATACGCTTTGGCGGGGTTAACGGGATTGCTGACGCTCAGTTCTTGCGCATCAAAACCACCTGTAGGGCCACCGCCACCTTCTATATCCAGCCCATACGGTTCTGCGCCTCTTCCCAACGAAGCATCCAGTGCGGTTGCCTACAAGGTGGGTGTGCCTGGAGAGGCCGTTGTTAATACCCTCAACTTGACCGCGCGCGTCGAAGTGATCGATAAAGTCGCCCGGACAGCGACGCTTCTGAGGGAAGACGGAAGCAGGTTCACGGTGAAAGTTGGCGCCGAGGCTATTAACTTTGACCAGGTCAAGGTGGGCGACTGGGTTAACCTTACTGTGACCGAGGAACTTGTTGTTTATCTCAACACGGTGGGAGCGCCTCAGAATGACCAATCGGCAGCACTGGTGGCGTTGTCACCAAAGGGTGGAAAACCTGGCGGATTTTTCGCTGAAACCGCGCAGATAACCGGCACAATCCTGGCGATTGACCCGGCAAATCATACAGTAACGTTACAGCTTGAGGATGGTTCCAGCAAGACCTTCCCGGTAAGCAGGGATGTAGTGCTGTCCAAGCATTATGTGGGCGAACAAGTGGTGTTTCGTTTTACCAAAATGATGGCGATTAGTGTAAGGAAACCCTGGAAATATTGATTAGGCTTTGGCTGAAAATAACTTTCCGAAATCAGGCGAAATGGTGTAGGAGTGGCTAATATCCACAGAGTGCAAGAGTCGCTCCTACAGTCACTATCTTAGTCGGGCCGGGCAACAACTTTATCGTTGTCGGCCTTTACGGTATTGGATGAAGGAACGAGGGTGGGCAAACCCCTCGCGCAGGGCGGGTTATTCAACCCGCCCTAAACGTTTTGTGCGGACGGTTCCTATGTCTGAAACGTTAGATCCGGGATTGTAAACCCCGACCCGCTCAGTGTTTGCACATTAGGCAAATGAATTAAAAGCGTCTAGTGCCGTAGGATGCGGTGAAGAATGAACAACATCCTACGGTACTGGCCTTTTACCCGATTAGATCCAGCCCTGTTCCTTGAACTTTACCTGGAGTACCTCGGCGATTTCTTTGGCCATATCCTTGGCCCTGCCTTTTATTGTGCTGCTGCCGCTCTCCTCTCCGGACACTTTCATCCCACTGCTGATGATAAGCCCGGCAGGGTTGGCAGTCGCAACGGCCCCGACAACACCCAGAGCCGCGCCCGGCGATTTGCCTCCGCTGGTATCCGCAGTGCCGGAGCCAAGTTTCCGGAGCCCATGAGCCGTCATCAAATAACCTACCGCCGCTGCTTTCAACTGGGCTGCGCCGGAGCCGAAGCCGATTGCGACGCGTTTGGCGGCGCTGCCTTCATTGATCGAAAGGAGGGAACCCTTGATCACAAGATCGCCAATTTGTGGCACAGTTTGGCTCGAAGCCCGCTCGGCAGGCAGTCCCATGCCGCGGATATCCGCAACCAGAACTTTTGCGATTTCTGCGCCCACCTGACGGCCTGTCGCGATCTGCTCTGCTGGCACATCGGCAGGATTCGCGGCAAAGTCATAGACGATTATGTGATCGGGCCGGGCGATCTTGCCACCCTTGTATTCATGCCGTGATGGTGCTTGATGCGCACCCAAGGATGGCGACTGTAATAAACAAACAAAGGACGATGCGGCTAAACAGTTTCATGACGGATCTCAATTAAAAAAAAGCTATGCTAACAGCTGTTTGATAGTAAAAACAATCATTTTGGCTGCCAAACGAATACTTTCCACATCACGATATAACGCATGACAGAAATTTTTCTGGTAGAATTTGAAACTGTTTACTGGTAAGGTTTTGTTGCATTTTGACTTCTGACACAACTTTTCCTGCTGCAATTCGGTGCAGCCATATTGATTGGTCCGGCGTTGACCATAACAGTACGCAAATGCCATTACCCTTCACACTCAACACGCGTGCATCATGATGACCGCAAAAATCAAGCGATTGTTTTTCGTGCTTAAGCCTTGCCTCGTCGCGGCCATTCTTGCGTTATGGGCGCTTCAACTTTGGGCCATGCCCGCAAGAGCCGGTGAGGCAAATCCACTTAAACCGATTGATACCTCCAGCCCAAGGGCCACGCTTCAGGGCTTCATCGAATTCATGAACGAGGGCTATGGGACGGGGATCGGAGTCTTAGAGTCGTATCTGGCTTCCTCAAAGCTTTACCTGTCCTCCGAGGAATTGGCCATCATTAAAGGCTCCATGCGCTTCCGGGAATCGGCTCAACGGGCGCTGGATTTAGACGATGGCGAAGACCGAGTTCAAGCGCTGGACGGGTGTAGATCTATTTGTGAGATATAAAACAACGCCTTACAAGCATGTCATATTACTTTCCTGATAAATTACCCGCTGGCTATTGAAAAGAGTAGGACTCAAAATCAAAATAGAGCTTCAAAAAAC
>JAQTMV010000158.1 GCA_028714175.1 Methylococcales bacterium | reverse complement strand
GTCCCTGAGTCTTGCGCTGCTGCATCCTGAATACGCAATGTCCAGGTACCTTTGCAACTTTTGCCCGCAAATGCGGCAAGCGCCGGAGTAGTTGACGCGTCATAGACTTTGTTCAGGTCTTTTGTCGATCCTCCGGCGCGGTTGTGCAACACAATTGGATTTACCCCGATGTTGGGTGGCGGCCGCAACGTGATGATCAGATCACCGATATAGGTGTGTTTCAGGTCCACTCCGGCGGCCAGCGCCTCAACCGGACTATTGTCAGGTACGTTAAGAGTAAAAGAAACAGTTTTCAAGTCCGGGAGCGGAGCGTCAAACGTGCGGCTGATCGTGACGCCACTACGCGGCTGCGGCTTGGCCAATTCGACCGCAGTGCGTGCATTAAGCCGCCCGTATCCATACTTGGGACTGTGTCCGGTCACATCGTAATTGCCGTTCTGCGGGTCGATTTTATCGCACGAACGTTTGAGGATATCCTTCACTTCGGTCCATTTGAGGTTGGCGTCGACCGATAGCACCAACGCGGCAATCCCGGCCGCGCCCGGACAAGAGCTGGAGGTACCGCCGAAACTGTTGGTAAAGTTGCCCAAAGCGTCGCCATCGGCAATGTTGCCTGTATTATAGCCATTTGCGCCATGCCGATCGGTGGTCCATATGCCTGGAGTCAGCGCGTCCGGATGGTTGAACGGCGCGAAACCGAAGTCGCTGCTCGGAAATGAACACCAAACTGCATTTCCGAAGTCGCTGTATACACTCCGTGAGCCGCGGTCATTACAGGCCGCTACCGCGATCACGTTCGTGTAGCTGGCATAGCCGTCGTTGTCGACTGACTCATTACCGTTGCCTGCGGCGAACAATACCACACAGCCTTTGCCGCCTCGTCCGTTGGCAACGACATAATCGATGGCCAATTTGGTGCTGGGCGGGAGACGAGCCACTTGATTGTGTTGCGGATCGTTCGAGTCAAACCAATCACCGTCGGCAGGCCCCCAACTGCAAGAAATGACGTCCGCGCCATGGTCGGCTGCCCACTTGAAGGCATCCGCTTCCCGTTGCGATCCCAATGCCGATTGCAGGCGGATCGGTATAAATCGTGCTTTTGGAGCTACGCCAGACGCGCCGGCCATGCCGTTGGCGCAAATAACGCCGGCGCATGCCGTCCCGTGATTATCGCCTTTTTCAGGGCCTGTTCCGAAGGTATCTTGTGGTCTCGGATCGTTTGTCTGACCGGTTGCATCGCGGGGCGCCACAATTTTGCCGACACCGCTAAATTCAACATGGTCGATATCTACGCCATCGTCTATTATTGCAATGGTTACCCCTTCCCCTTGGGTAACGGCATGCGCCGCGGCTACATTGGCATGCGCATCGACGGGTATGCCTCCAATCGTTGTTTTTTGCAAATGCCACTGCTGTTCAAATATCCCCTTTCGGACTCTGGGGCGAATTAATTCCGGGTGGCAATACTCGACATCATCCCGCTGCAGCATTTGAGCGGCAATATCGAACACCTTCTGTCCGGTTCCTTCGGGTGCAGAGACAAAGTAAGCGTTGATTGCATATGACACTTCTTCCTTAATTGTCAACCCGGCATCGCGAAGCGTCGCTACGCAATCGTCCGGGTCGACCGTATCAATAAACTTAACGAAAAGATTCTCGGTGTACAGCACATGTTCTTTAGTGGCCGGATCAACCAAGACACCGCCTGCGAAACGTACTTCCGAAGACGCCCTAAGGGCGGTTTTCCGGTCCGCTAAAGACCGCGCGCCGGGAGTTACCGGCACACGATATACTTCCACTCCAGCCTCGGGGTATGAAGCCACGAGCGTGCTGTCTTTAAGCTCTGCGGACAATGGTGTGGGGACTGGGCCGGCTGATTTTGTTATCGACCGGCCGCTACGGGTTCGTACTACCATCAAGTTTTCGCTTAATTCCAAGTCAAAACCCGGTTCGTTTTTGGTTCCGAAATATACTGTTGGCATGACTAAATCTCCTGGTGTGCAAATAACTAAAAAAGAAAATAATCTGAATTCGCTTTGAATTTTGGGAATACTGAGCAATCACGCCCTTATGTCGCCGTCAACATTTATAGCCAGCCCTTGCGTTTGAAAATCCAATAAGGCGCAATCCCCGCCAAAAACATCAAACCCAATGCCCCAGGATAGCCAAGTCTCAGATTGAGTTCAGGCATGTATTGAAAATTCATGCCATAAATACTGGCCACTAAAGTAGGCGGGAGAAATACCACGGCAGCGATGGAAAAGATTTTGATAATCTTGTTCTGGGCAATATTGATAAATCCCTGAGTCGAGTCCATCAAAAAATTGATCTTGTCAAACAGAAAGGTCGTATGCGACATCAGTGTATCCACGTCGCGGATGATTTCCCTGGCCGTTTCCTGCAGCTCAGGATTGTTGCGCAGATGTCTTTGCAAGAAAGAGATTGAACGTTGTGTATCCATTAAACATAAGCGAATCTTGCCGTTACTGTCTTCCAATTTGGCCAACCGGTCAATGGCATCTTCAAGGTCGGAATCTATTTCTTCCAGCACCAGATAACTGACATCTTCCAGTTTACGATGAATGTCCTCCAGGGCATCGGCGAGATTTTCCACTTTCTGCTCAAACATGATGACCAGCAACTCTTGAGGCGTATGAACTTTTACCTGCCCGCGCCGGGCGCGCATTCTGAGCAGGCGAAAGTCAGCCAGCTCGCCTTCACGCAACGTTATCAGCCGCTCATTTTGCAAAATGAACGCCACGGTGACAGTACTATGCCGGCCTTCGCAATGTGCAAGAAACAATGAACGCACATGAATCCCGGCATTATCGGTAAAATACCGCGCCGAAAATTCGATTTCCTCAACGTCATCCGATTCCGGAAGTTCTGTGCTCAGGAACGCTTGGAGCTGAGTACGCTCATCATCGCTGGGCTCGTGGACATCAATCCAGGCTGCTTTTGCTACCGCTTGCTCGAACAGTTCTTCAGGCAATGCCTGCTCTTTAAGCATACCCTTGTCGATATTGAACAGACGCAACATTAGCGTATCTCCATTAGTATTTGTTTGATTTTAAGCAATACTTGCTGTTGTTGTTCCGGAGAAAGCTGACCAAATTCCTTCTCAAATTGAGTCAGGCTATAGACGGATTCGCTAGCTGACAAGCCAAGCCCGCAATCAGCAAATACATGCTTAATAGGTTCTGCTGCATTATCTAACGGAATCGAGGTCGATAGAACCCTTCTGATCATGGTAGTGACACTAATGAAAATGGTTTGCCCTGTCAACATATCATCAGCGATGCGTTTGGCAAAATCGTCTGAATAGCCCTTGCGTTTCGAGTCCGGAAATGTTTTCATTTGAATAGTAACAGGTGTCTTTTTATCAATTTGATATTCCAAATCAAAGTTACTGCCTTGCGAGGCAATCAAGTTATCTGCATCTATAACAGCTTGCAATTTATTTTCTTTGCAAACGATTTCCAGCCTGATGTTGTCATAAAGACCAGGGCGTGGCAGGGGCGATTGGGCAAAGCTATAAGCCTGATTGGTTAGTTGGTCGTTTTCTTGATGATAGCTCCAGGTATTATCCGCCAACGCATTAACCGGTAAAACTATTAAAAGCTCTAAAATTATTGCTTGAGCATGGCTACCGAAAAAACGTCTGTATTTCATTTTATTCCCTGTTGGCATTGAGCGAATTCTTGCTTTAGCGAGTGAGTTCGTACCAACTGCTTTATATAGCTGTATTATTAACTTGTGATTGTACCGGATTATGGATAGTGTCGAAAATCATTAAGGGCAACTGAATCAGGGCGATCGCACTATACATTGTAACTCATTGGTTTATTGTGAATACAAAACGTACATGTGTTTAGATGTGATAAATTCACACTTATGTAAGCACTCACTATTATCCGGTACAATTAAAACCTGTGGATGAGGTTGATTAACGGCACCTGCTCGAATCAAACTCCGAAACTTAAGTTTCAACTATGTTTATCATCATTATGCGTGATTATCAAAAAGAGTTTATTGCTTATGCACTGGATTGTGGCGTATTAAAATTTGGTGAATTCCTGTTAAAATCGGGCCGCACCAGCCCTTATTTCTTCAATACCGGTTTGTTCAATACCGGCGCTCGCTTAAGCAAACTGGGATATTTTTACGCACAGGCATTGCTTCAGTCCGGAGTTAAGCCAGATATTCTTTACGGCCCTGCATACAAGGGTATTCCTTTAGTCAGCGCCACGGCTATCGCTTACGCCCGGTTAAGTGCTGAAGATATGCCCTTTGTTTTTAACCGTAAGGAAGCCAAAGATCATGGTGAAGGAGGCAGTCTGGTGGGAGCTCCGCTGCAGGGCAAGGTCATCATTGTTGATGATGTGATTACTGCCGGTACTTCAGTCAGAGAATCAGTGGACATTATCAGAAATGCCCATGCTATGCCGGCAGGCGTGTTGATTGCACTGGACAGGCAGGAAAAGGGACAAAATAATATCTCCGCCATCCAGGAAGTCCGCGACTGTTTTGACATCCCCGTTATTGCAATAATTACTCTTGAGAACATTATTGACTATTTAACGACTAATGCCGGCGATCAGCTCAATGCCGTAAAAGAATACCAGCGCCATTATGGTATCTAGATTACCTGGAATATCATTAGTCAATTGATGATTTTTGTGGAGCGATAGGATGGCTGGCCTTGCGGGCGGTTTTGGATACAGATGAAACCGGTTTTTTCGGGTCCGGGCATGGTTTGCCACTTTGTTCAATAATTACTTCTATTTCCAGCGGGTTATGCCCCTAAATAGCACAAACCAAATCCAGCAGCTCTTCAACATCTGCATCAAGGATTTCCAAGCCTATTTTTTTACAAAACCGCTGTTCTTTATCGGTCGGATTTTTGTTCAAAACCCAGCCTTTTCTCATCGCCGCTCCATAAACGATATCGCTCATCACCATACGCTCTGAATCTCTGTTTAGTGGCATGCCTATAAACAGGTATTGCTTGCCCTTGCGGTATTCTTTAAGGAAATCAGGGATCGCAAAGCCGCCCATTAACTCGGTTATATAGTCGACATAATCGGCATCCGAAGCGATGTAATTGGCTTCAGGTTTCGGCGTCCCCATCGGTTTAAATAAAATGGGCAGCCTGGGGTCAACCTGTTCCTGTGCTATTTCAAAATAATTACTGCCGTCAAAGTGATATATTTTAAAGCGAAAGTGGCTTGCGGTGATTCTGGCGACACCTACAATCAGCGTATGCTCTTCATCTGCATAGCTGTCTTGCAATTGTGTATCCCGGTTAATATCGATGACATAAGCGGGTTTCCATTCCGCCAGCCAATTGTGAACCGACGCACGCGTCCATTCTGTTTCTCCATATAATTTGGTGAGAAACTGTCCCAGAAAATTTCTGCCTCTTTTGAGCTCCTGATTCATCGCAGCCCGGGGAAACTCATACATAAGCTTGGGCGCCATGGGCTTGCCGTTATTCATCGCCAAAATCAGGCTATTGCTATCAGCCGGCATCGCAGCCCCCGTCAGTTTATTGGTGGCATCAAAAAGCGCACCCGGGCCCAGATAAGGTATGACGTTATTTTCGTATAAACCATTTAATATTTCAGAAAAGACAGCAGATGACATCGCAAACTCCATTATTAAGTATGAATATTTTTTACCAAGCAATAATCGATCCAATTGTCCATGGTTTATTGATAAAGAGCATAAGCCTATGATTAACAAATGGTTAACTAAACCTGTTTACTTAAATTAAAGAACTTTGTGCCTAGTATTTTGTTCTGTTTATAACAATTTTTCTGTTGCTTTAAGCTATCTACAAACACAAACCCTCAAGGTGGACAACACTGTTCTGCCTTTATGCCCATAGCTATCCACACAAATCATATCACCGTCTTAAATAACCGCACTGTTAGTAAGTCTACAGCAACATAACAAAATGTTGGGAATACAACGTGGCTTACTCTTTGCCACCATAGCAATAATTTATATGGTTCAATAACTTAAATACAATATTCACAATTGGCACACAGCTTGCTTTACTCCAAATGTCATTAACAACAACGTCCTATACAGGAGAAGATCATGGCATTACGTCAATGTGCAATATACGGTAAAGGTGGAATTGGCAAGTCTACTACAACTCAAAACCTGGTTTCTGCGCTGGCAGAACTGGGTAACAATGTAATGATAGTTGGCTGCGATCCAAAGGCTGACTCTACCCGTTTAATTCTTCATGCGAAAGCCCAAACTACGATTATGAGTTTGGCGGCTGAAGCGGGTAGTGTTGAAGATTTGGAACTTGAAGATGTACTGAAAGCGGGTTACCGCGGCATTAAATGTGTGGAATCAGGCGGTCCTGAGCCTGGCGTCGGTTGTGCGGGCCGCGGTGTCATCACGGCAATCAACTTCCTTGAAGAAGAAGGTGCTTATGACGATGAACTTGACTTCGTTTTTTATGATGTACTTGGGGATGTTGTGTGTGGTGGCTTTGCCATGCCGATCCGTGAAAACAAGGCGCAAGAAATTTACATCGTCTGCTCGGGCGAAATGATGGCGATGTATGCGGCTAATAACATTGCCAAAGGGATTGTGAAATACGCTAATTCAGGGAGTGTTCGTTTAGCAGGTTTGATTTGTAACTCCCGTGAAACTGCGCGTGAAGATGAATTGATCTCGGCTTTGGCTGAAAAAATCGGCACGACAATGATTCACTTTGTACCGCGTGATAACGTCGTACAACGCGCTGAAATTCGTCGCATGACGGTTATCGAATACGAACCGGAAGCAAAACAGGCGGAGGAATACCGTCAATTGGCGACGAAGATTCGTGATAACAAGAATTTCGTCATTCCAACGCCCATCACGATGGATGAACTGGAAGAATTAATGATGGAATTCGGCATTATCGATGACATAGACGAATCCATCGTTGGGGTAACGGCAGCAGCGGAAGCAGCGGTCGCTTAAAACTGAAAACCTGTAGGGACGTAAAAAACTTGCGTCTCTACGGATTCCCGTCCTAAAACCTGTCTGTTGGGGGATTACCCACGACATAAGTAGGAGACACTCATGGCTGCTCTAACAAGAGAAGAGACCGAAGCGCTTATACAAGAAGTGCTGGAAGTCTATCCCGAACAAGCAAGGAAAGATCGCGCCAAGCATTTGGCGGTGAATGATCAATCCCTGGAAAAATCCAATAAATGTATTACTTCAAACCGTAAATCCCAGCCGGGCGTGATGACCATCCGTGGTTGCGCTTACGCCGGTTCCAAGGGTGTGGTTTGGGGGCCGATTAAGGATATGATTCACATCTCTCACGGCCCGGTGGGCTGTGGTCAGTATTCACGCGCAGGCCGTCGTAACTATTATGTAGGGACTACCGGCGTTAATACGTTCGGCACGATGAACTTTACTTCTGATTTTCAGGAGAAAGATATTGTTTTCGGCGGTGATAAAAAGCTCGCCAAAATCATGCACGAAATTGAAGAATTGTTCCCGCTGAATAAAGGCATCAGCATTCAATCAGAATGCCCGATCGGTTTGATCGGCGATGATATTGAAGCGGTCGCAAAAAAAGCCAACAAGGAAATCGGCAAACCGGTCGTGCCCGTTCGTTGCGAAGGTTTTCGCGGCGTATCGCAATCGCTGGGCCATCACATAGCCAATGATGCGATTCGGGACTGGGTGCTGGAAAACCGTGACGGCGATGAAAGCTTCCCAACCACTCCTTATGATGTCGCGGTTATCGGTGACTACAACATCGGCGGCGATGCCTGGGCTTCGCGTACGTTGCTGGAAGAAATGGGCTTGCGCGTGGTCGCCCAATGGTCCGGCGACGGCACCATTGCGGAAATGGAAAAAACGCCCAAGGTGAAACTGAATTTGATCCATTGCTATCGCTCAATGAACTATATTGCGCGGCACATGGAAGAAAAATACAAAATCCCCTGGATTGAGTACAACTTCTTCGGCCCCACCAAAATTGCCGAATCATTACGCAAAATTGCAGCATTGTTTGATGCAACGATTCAGGCAGGTGCTGAAAAAGTGATTGCCAAATATCAGGCTGAATACGATGCGGTTATCGCCAAATACAAACCACGTCTGCAAGGCAAACGCGTTATGTTGTATGTAGGCGGCTTGCGCCCGCGTCATGTAATCGGTGCCTATGAAGACTTGGGCATGGAAGTGGTCGGTACCGGTTATGAATTCGGTCATAACGATGACTATGACCGTACCATCAAGGAAATGGGCAATGCTACGCTGATTTATGATGACGTGACCGGTTATGAGTTTGAAGAATTCGTCAAACGCGTTCAACCCGATCTGATTGGTTCCGGGATCAAGGAAAAGTACATTTTCCAAAAAATGGGTATTCCGTTCCGGCAAATGCACTCGTGGGATTATTCCGGCCCTTATCACGGTTATGACGGCTTTGCCATCTTTGCCCGCGATATGGACATGACGCTGAATAATCCCTGCTGGAAGCAGGTGAAAGTGCCGTGGAAAACAGCTGAAAGTTCAAATGTTGCAGTCGCTGCAAGCGCTTAATTTTGTGTAGGGTGGCTAAAAAAATGTTGACTTAAGCAGTACAGAGCCCTCTCCAGCGGGAGAGGGTTGGGTGAGGGGAAAACAAAATAAGGAAAAAAGCCTATTTTATCCCCTCATCCCAACCTTCTCCCTGAGGGGGAAGGGCTCATGCTCTTGAACCAACAGTATTGAGTAAATACCCACCCAAGATGCAATCTTTTTCCTTCAACCGTCGTCCACAGATTAGTGGCGCGTAGGAGATTATCATGAGTCAAGAAGTCGAAAACATACAACCCAGTTATCCTTTATTTCGTAACGATGAATACAAGGAAAGTCTGGCCAACAAACGTGAAGCTTATGAAGAGCGTCACCCCCAGGAAAAAATTGATGAGGTCTTCCAATGGACGACTACCAAGGAATATCAGGAACTCAATTTTAACCGTGAGGCGTTAACGGTAAACCCGGCCAAAGCCTGCCAACCCTTAGGTGCTGTATTGTGCGCATTAGGGTTTGAGAAAACCCTGCCTTATGTCCATGGCTCACAAGGTTGCGTTGCGTATTTCCGTACCTATTTTAACCGTCATTTCAAAGAGCCTGTTGCCTGCGTTTCAGACTCGATGACGGAAGATGCAGCGGTTTTCGGTGGTCAGAAAAACATGATGGCAGGCCTGGAAAACGCCAAAGCCTTGTACAAACCGGACATCATTGCAGTCTCAACAACCTGCATGGCTGAAGTGATTGGTGACGACTTGAATGCGTTCATCAATAACACCAAGAAAGCCGGACATATCGAACAGGATTTCCCAACGCCTTTTGCCCATACCCCAAGCTTTGTCGGTAGCCATACCACCGGCTGGGATAATATGTTCGAAGGCATGATCCGTTATTTCACGCTGAACCACATGGACGATAAGAAAGTCGGCTCAAATGGCAAGATCAATCTGGTTCCCGGCTTTGAAACTTATCTGGGCAACTACCGCGTCATGCACCGGATGATGAAGGAAATGGGTGTTGATTACACGTTAATGAGCGATCCTTCCGAGGTTCTGGATACACCGGCAGACGGCACCTTCCGCATGTATGCGGGCGGCACTACCCAGGCTGAAATCAAGGATGCACCCAATGCGATTGATACCTTGTTGCTACAACCCTGGCAGTTGGAAAAAACCAAAAAGTTTGTCCAAACCATTTGGCATCAACCAGCAACAGCCATCAATATTCCGATGGGACTGCAATGGACCGATGAATTCCTGATGAAAATTTCAGAACTTACCGGCAAACCTATCCCTGCTTCTCTGGAGCTGGAACGCGGCCGCCTGGTGGACATGATGACCGACTCGCACACCTGGCTGCACGGCAAAAAGTTTTCCTTGTACGGCGATGCCGATTTTGTCATGGGTATGACCAAATTCCTGCTGGAAATGGGTGCTGAACCCACCGATATATTGTGCAACCATGCCAACAAACGCTGGAAAAAAGCCATGGATAAAATGCTTGAGAGTTCGCCTTACGGACAAAAAACCGAAGTCCATATCGGCAAGGATTTATGGCATTTCCGTTCATTGGTATTTACCAATAAACCGGATTTCATGATCGGCAATTCTTATGGCAAGTTCATTCAACGTGATACTTTCTATAAGGGCGAAGAGTTTGAAGTACCGTTGATACGCATCGGTTTCCCGATCTTTGACCGGCATCACCTGCACAGAATGACAACGCTGGGTTATGAAGGCGCTATTTATATGCTGACAACCCTGGTTAATGCCGTGCTGGAGCAACTGGATAAAGAAACCAAAGGTATGGGTACAACAGACTATAACTACGATTTGATTCGTTAAGTTATTACTATCAATGTATGTGGGGCGACTAAAGTCTGATGCTGTTTAACTTTAGAATATGTGCACCTTCTCCCTGAGGGAGAAGGCCGGGATGAGGGGGATAAAAATAAGCTTTTTCCTTATTTTGATTTCCCCTCACCCAACCCTCTCCCGCTGGAGAGGGCTTTATCATGAAGTCCCACATCCTTAAATGCGTGTAAACGGAGAACTCAATGCCCAGTGTCATGTTGAAAAAAAATGCAGAAGGCAAATTAGTCTTCTACGTACCCAAAAAAGATTTGGAAGAAGTGGCGGAATCCATTGAATTCGATAACCCCGATAAATGGGGCGGCGAAGTTCTACTCAGTGATGGTTCAAAGTATTATTTTGAACCGATGAATCAACAGCCGGACTTCCCCGTTACCTTACGCGCAAAACGTTTAGATTTAGGAGAATAATCATGGCCTTATATATTGTTGAAGCGGATTGTATTTCATGCGGCGACTGCGAACCGGTTTGCCCGACGAACTCCATCACGGAAGGTGCTATCGTTTTTAAAATCGATAAAAAAACCTGCACCGAATGCGAGGGTGATTTTGACGTGCCACAGTGCGTCAAGGTATGCCCAATTGATAATTGCATACTGCCACTAGAGGCATAAACCCATGAGCAGCCAGGACACGCTCTCAAGAGAACTGGCTTTACGTATCGGGCTGGCCGCCCGCGCCTTGCCCGATACCGATGCCAAACGCCTGTTTAATGTGCTGACCCACTGCGTTGGATTACCGATAACGGAAGATAAGCTTGGCAGCATCAACCTGAAAACACTTAAAAAAGCCCAGGAAGGGGAGTTTTCAGACATCGATGACGCTTTACTAAAAACGGCTTTGCACATTCTTAAAACTAATGTAGAGACCGGTGAAGCATTGAAGCCGGCAATTGATGCCTATAGTGAAGGCGATATGCCGGGCTCTATTCGCATCGCCTGTGCCAGTAATGATGCTATCAACATTGATGGTCATTTTGGTTCCTGTAGTCAATTCATGATCTACCAGGTGTCAGCAGATGAAGCCCGTTTAATCGGCATTCGCTCCACGGATATACCTGATGGTTTGGAAGTGGATGATAAAAACCTGTTTAGAGCTGAACTGATCGAGGATTGTCAGGTACTTTATATCGCCTCGGTAGGAGGCCCGGCGGCAGCAAAAATTGTCAAGCTGGGTATACACCCGATAAAACTTGCGGGTATTGAAAGCATTGCCGGCATCATCGGCCAACTGCAAATTGTTATTGCCGGCGCTCCGCCGCCCTGGCTGGCTAAAGTCATGGGTGTTGAAGCAAGAGATCGGTTTAGATTTGAACGGGAAGCAACAGGATGATTAGCACAGAACAAATCAACGCGATAGCGGCAAAAATCGAAACCTTGGGTGTCGATGAAACTACGGTTTTAACGCTAAGACAGCAACATCAGCCTATCCATTTCACTTACTGTATGGATGACGATCTGCCCAATAATACGCCCGTCATTGAGCATAAAGCCTTCAATCTTTATTTGATTGACGGCCGGGAACACTGTCTGTGCCTGACCAATGATTTTGATGCTGCCACAGGTATTGTCGTTGCGGAAATCATCG
>JAQTMV010000157.1 GCA_028714175.1 Methylococcales bacterium | reverse complement strand
AAGCCGCTTGGATTAACCCGCCCCTTCCACGGACGGTAAAGGAGGCTCACGACCAGGAAAACGGTACACTCGATCTACACTAATATTCTTATAACGGGTGTCTCAAAATCATTGACATATACCGTTCGCGTTATACGGCTTATGCCTTGCACAATGCCGCTTATTTGCAGGAAACCTGGGATGCAACCAGGCGACCAGATAAGATAGATTTTTCCAGAGAAAAAATTGACTGGCTAAGACTGGAAATTACCGGCACTAAAAAAGGCGGCATCAAGGACAGTAAAGGTATGGTGGCGTTTAAGGCGTTTTATATGCAGGATGGCAAAGAACACGTTATGAATGAAATCAGCCGTTTTACGAAAATCAACGGACGCTGGTATTATCTTGATGGTGTGATTAAATCAATTGCTAAAGGGGGTCTACAAATTAATCAGGGTAAGAATGCGCCCTGTTCTTGTGGTAGCGGCAAGAAATTTAAACGGTGTTGCGGTGCAGGATGAGATGCTATCCGGCGGCAGTCCAGTTGTAGCAATAGAGTATATCCAAACAACCAGGATGTTTCGAAACCACAGCAAATTAACTTCGGGGATTAATTTAGCGGGCAATAGCAACGGTTAGAACAACTTACTAATCGGTAATGCAGGGTAGTAGGGCGTTTAGCTTTGGCTAGTAGCCCTACAAAACTGGGAATTGTTCATCGAGTTTATAAAAATTAACCGAGTTTGATAGTTTTACTATAGGGATGATTGCGCCAATGATTGTTTGCACCTTATAGTGGTGTGATTTGCACTGAACCGGTTCCTTTAATACCGAGTTCTTTAGCAGCTGCGTACGATAAATCTATTGCTCTTTTGCCATGATAAGGACCTCTATCATTGATGCGCACTATAACGCTACGATGATTTTTCAGGTTGGTGACTTCAGCGTAAGATGAAAGAGGCAATGTTTTATGTGCCGCAGTCATTGCATACATGTTGAATCTTTCGCCGTTAGCGGTCCTTTTGCCATGAAACTTGGGACCGTACCAGGAAGCAGTGGTTTGATGATTGTTTTTTGAATAATGTTTGGTTTTATGTGCTTTTGACTCACGAGCCGTGTGATGGTCGGATGCTTCCGCCGATTGTATAGGGTTAGAAAAATAACTGCATATAAGAACAAAAAAAAATGCTAATATCAGATTATTCATAACAAAAAGCCATTTTTAATTAAAATCTATGGCCAATTCAATAGTTGGCCGTTTTTAAGAACCAAAGAAGCCGGATTATGTCCTAACCATGTAATTCTTAAGCCTTGTTGCACTAAAGAAATGGTTTTACTCTAGTTTTTAACGTTAATTGTTTAACGTAGGCTAATTTTAACCAGGCAAGTCTTAAGAAAATCTTAACTGTGAGAAAAAATTGAAAAGTTAGCGCAATAACTGGCACGGGATTACGAACCTCAACAATTGATATACCGTATAGTCAGGATTACTTATTCAATCTTTAACATTTTCCTAACTTATTAAAACAAAGCTATGACTTTGGAGGCCGAACACAATGCCGAGAAATTGCAGTTGCATAGCGCTCAGGCACCGGCAACCCAGGCTAAATCAGCGTCCAAACCGGAACCTGAAACCGCCCCTGAGACTGAGACTGATGTGCAAGCGGTGGATGTCAACTCCCTTGAGTTGGTGCGTCCCGGCCGGTGGAGGAAGAACATATTGGTTTGTGGGCGATGCGTCAGGTAAGTTTTGTCGATTTGCTGATTGAGTTGGGCATTTGCGCGAACACAGCTACCGGTATTTAGTGGTCAGTCGCGAACGGGCGCGGCAATTTAAAGCGGGTCTGCAAAAAAATCGCGGCGAACCTTAATAAGCCGCGCGCAGGGAAACGCCTGGGCAAACTCCATGAATGCATCGGCCGGCTCAAAGCAAAAAGCCGTGGCGTCGGTCAGCATTATAATATCGAACTGCTGCCGGACGAGTCCGGAGAAAAAGCGGTCGGGTTGCGCTGAACACAACAGCCTCGGCCCGGCACCCGGCTCACCCATCCCGGCGTCTACTGTCTGCGCAGCAACGACACCGGCTGGGACAGCGAAAAGTTATGGCACACCTATAGCATGCTTACCGACCTTGAAGCGGTGTTCCGCAGCCTCAAATCCGAACCGGGTCTACGCCCGGTCTATCATCACAAGGAAATACGCGTTGACGGCCATCTGTTCATCACCGTACTGGCCTGCCAGTTCGTGCAAAGCATCCTCAGGCAACTGCAAGAGCACGGCATCCAGGGCCGCTGGAGCGGCTTACGGGATATTCTGTCCGGACAACGGCGCGTCACCGCAGCATGTCAACGCGCCGTGGGTGGTGCCTTGCATATGCGCAAAGCCACGCGCACGGAACCGGAGCTGGCGGCAATCTACCAAGCCTTGAATCTCGATACCCTGCCGGGAGGTATTTCTCCATTAGCGGGAACAGGGACGCGCAGTTCCATAAGCTCAAGCGGCGTCCGCTTATCTGGAAGGTTACAGAGCCTTTTTAAAACCATCGCTTTCATTGATCTCACCCTTGGTCCTCAATTGATATTTACTCCATAGTTACTTGGAATTTTCGTTTTACAATGTATGTCTTAGAGAAAACGGCTTCCAGCTTAAGAAGGGACAGTTTAAGGTTAATCCGTTCGTGGTGAGCATGTCGAAGGGTGGACGGTTAAGCCTCGCTCATTGTTCCGCCTTAGGTGGGAAGCCGACTACACTGACCATGCCGCCACAATCCTTAGAAATTAAATTTCAGGATATATAGTTGCGCCGGCTTTGAGCGTGAGTATCCTCGGAGTACAGCAAATGAAAGATCTGCGACATATGTTAAATGATATTGATATGGAAGTTCACCTGACTCGCCATCTCATCGGCAAAAACTCATTGAGTGACAGAGTGATGGCCGCTATGAAAAAAGTGCTGCGACATGAGTTTTTGCCTGCGGATTTACGGTACTGTGCTTACGATAATGGTCCTGCGCCAATTGGTTCAGGGCAAACCATTTCCCAGCCCTATATCGTTGCCTTAATGAGCGACTTATTAAATACCAAGCCCTCCGATATTATTCTGGAAATCGGTACCGGCTCAGGTTATCAGGCGGCTATTCTCTGTCAATTGGTACAACAGGTTTATTCCGTTGAAATAATTGAAGATCTGGCGACAATGGCACAAAAACGACTCATAAAACTGGGCTATAACAATGTAAAAGTTCGCAACGATGACGGCTATTTCGGCTGGCCCGAGCATGCGCCGTATGATGGTGTCATCGTCACCGCCGCTACACCTCATATACCCCAACCCTTGATTGATCAATTGCAAACAGGCGCTCGCCTGGTCATACCTGTCGGATTGCCATATAGTTATCAGGAACTGATGGTAGTAGAAAAAAAAGCAAATAGCGAAATCGAGACCCGGAAAGTTCTTGGTGTCGGCTTTGTACCTCTCACTGGTGGACACGATAAGGAAATTCCCTACAAAGATCATCTTAAACCCCGTATTTAATCTACTGACCCGTTACCAACACCATGATCAATAACAACTATGACATCAAAGACCTCTCGCTGGCGGATCAGGGATGCGAGCACGTCGATTGGGCGCTTACCGAAATGCCGGTGCTGCGTGCAATCCATGATCGTTTTGCCGAAGAACGGCCGTTAGCGGGTGCGCGGATCAGTGGCTGTCTGCACATCACCACAGAAACCGCTAATCTGGCACGCACCCTGAAAGCTGCCGGCGCGGAGCTGGTATTATGCGCCAGCAATCCGCTTAGTACTCAGGATGATGTTGCCGCCGCGCTGGTGCAGCATTATCATGTCCCCACTTTTGCCATACGCGGTGAAGATGGCGGCACCTATTACCGGCACATAGCCAAAGCCCTCGATCACCGGCCGCAACTGACCATGGACGATGGTGCCGATCTGGTCAGTGAATTGCATAAAAACCGCAGCGAATTATTGGCTGGAGTTATCGGCGGCACTGAAGAAACCACTACTGGGGTGGTCCGGCTGCGTGCCATGGCAGCGGATAAGGCGCTTAAATTTCCGGTGATTGCCGTCAACGATGCCATGACCAAACATCTTTTTGATAACCGTTACGGCACCGGTCAAAGCACTTTGGATGGTATTATTCGCGCCACTAATATACTGCTGGCCGGTAAAACCTTCACGGTTGCCGGTTACGGCTGGTGCGGACGCGGTATTGCCATGCGCGCTAAAGGTCACGGCGCCATCGTCATCGTCACCGAAGTCGATCCATTAAGAGCACTAGAGGCAGCGATGGATGGTTACCGGGTCATGCCTATGCTGGAGGCTGCCGCCTGTTCGGATTTTATTATTACTGCAACCGGCGACAAAAACGTGCTTGATCAGCCGCACTTCGAAGTAATCAAGGATGGCTGCGTAATAACCAATTCCGGTCATTTTAATGTTGAAATCAATATTCCGGCACTGGAAAAGCTGACCGTAAAAAAACACCGCCCGCGTGCCAATGTAGAATCTTATAAACTTAAAGATGGGCGCACGATTCGGCTGCTGGCTGAAGGACGGCTGGTCAATCTGGCTGCGGCAGAGGGTCATCCGGCAACGGTCATGGATATGAGTTTTGCCAATCAGGCGTTGAGCATTGCCTATTTGTGGCAGCAGGGTCAGGGTGCTGATCTTGAAAACGTCGTACATCCTGTGCCGGCAGATATTGATCAACAAGTCGCTACAATGAAACTGGCGGCTATGGGTATCATTATTGATAGTTTAAGCCCGGAACAGCAGGCTTATTTATCGTCCTGGAAAGAAGGTACATAAATAATTACATGCGCTATGTTTTTTTGTTAGGTGGTTTTTCCATGAAAATACGAGATTGTTATTTTGCGTCTAATCCTATTGCCGCTGTGCAAGTGATTTTTCCATAACTGTTTTACAATCCACCCTTAGTAAAACCACGAAGGTGCAGATGAAAAAGATACTGGTAACGGGTGCAACGGGGCAAATCGGCTCGGAATTAACGATAGCCCTGCGCAGTCGATATGGCGCTGAAAATGTGCTTGCTGCCGGACATAAAAGACCAGCCTTAGGCGAATTGATGCAATCGGGGCCTTTTTGCTGTCTGGATGTGCGCGATCTGCCGGCAATCAATCAAGTTGTCGAAGCTAATAATATTGATACGATTTTTCATCTCGCTGCGTTACTTTCCGCTGTTGGCGAAGAAAAGCCGCAGCAGGCCTGGGATGTCAATATGAATGGCCTGAGCAATGTTCTGGAGATCTCAAGACTACACCACTGTGCGCTGTTCTTCCCCAGTTCCATTGCTGCCTTTGGACCTGAAACTCCGCCTATGGATACGCCGCAGGATACGATTCAGCGGCCAACGACTATTTACGGCATTACCAAGGTTTCGGGGGAACTGCTTTGCGATTATTATTATCATCGCTTTGGCGTCGATACACGCGGCTTAAGATATCCAGGGCTGATTTCCAGCAAAGCCCCGCCGGGCGGAGGCACGACTGATTATGCTGTCGATATTTTTTATGCGGCGATAAAAACACAGCATTATGATTGTTTCCTTCGGGCCGATACGCAACTTGATATGATGTATATGCCTGACGCTATTGCTGCCGCACTTAACATGATGACAGCGGACAGTAGGCAGCTAAGGCACAGAAACGCGTTTAATGTGACGGCCATGAGCTTTACTCCGCAGCAGTTGGCGGCGGAAATACAAAAACATATTCCTGGATTCACTATCAGTTACAGCGTCGACCCATTGCGGCAGGCGATTGCCGATTCCTGGCCCAGACACATGAACGATAGCGCCGCCAGAGCCGAGTGGGGCTGGCAGGCTCAATTTGATTTGCCGGCAATGGTCAAGGATATGCTGGAGAAAATTACGCTCAACTCTCTATAAATAACCGGAGTCGTTTATGTCGCTGAAAAAATTGGAACAGCTGTTCACTGATAAATTGATTGAATTACAACAACTGGGTATAAGGAAGGGCAATGAGAAAGTCATCACCGGCATGAAAGCCGCCGATGGCGATTTTGGCGCCCGATATTTTCTTGAAGGCTACGGGGATAGAGCGTTCTTGCGCATGAACTCAAATTCCTACCTGGGCCTTTCCGTACATCCGCAGGTTATAAAAGCGGAAGCTGCAGCCGCTGAAAAATTCGGCACCGGTCCGGGCGCGGTTCGTTTTATCAGCGGCACTTACCAACCGCATATTGAGCTGGAACAAAAACTGGCGGAATTTCATGGCCGTGAATCGGCAATGCTATTCAGTTCGGCTTATACAACGATGATGGGAGTATTGCCTCAGTTTATTTCTGCCGATACGTTAATCGTCAGCGATGCACTGAATCATAACTGTATTATTAATGCGATAAGGTTATCCCATCCTGCAATTAAAGAAGTTTATGTTCATGCAGACATCGATGCCCTGGACAGGATTCTTGAAGAATATAAAGGCCGGGTCAAGCGTGTTTGTCTGGTTACTGACGGGATTTTCAGTATGCGCGGTGATTATGCGCATCTTGATAAAGTAAACGCTTGCTGTCAACAGCATGAAGATGGCTATGATGAGGGAATTATTACCCTAGTTGATGATTCTCATGGCGTCGGAGCCTTTGGGCAGACCGGGAGGGGCACGGAAGAATATACGCAGGGTAAGGCGGATATTTTAATTGCGACGCTCGGTAAAGCCTTTGGCGTAAATGGCGGCTATGTCGTTGCCGGCTCGGTGGTGATCGATTATTTGCGTGAAACATCACCGTTTTATATTTATTCAAATCCGATTACGCCTGCAGAAGCACTTGCGGCAAGCGCTGCTTTAGACGTTGTTACCAGTCATGAAGGCTTGCGTTTGCTGGAAAAACTGCGCAGATTCAGCGTCCGTCTCAGATCAGGACTTGAAGAACTGGGGTTTGAGACTTTACAAGGAGAACATCCTATCGTGCCGGTATTTATCAGGGATACAGAAAAAACATCGGCTTTGGTCGCACATTTATTCGCGCAAAATATTCTGGTTACCGGCCTGAATTACCCGGTTGTCCCGCAAGGTGAACAGGAAATCAGATTACAGATTTCAGCAGAGCATACAGATAAAGATCTGGACTATTTATTGGCAACACTGGCTGATTATAAGCAGTAGATTTGGTAAGCGATGCATATCTTCCGGGTCTAATTCTTCAGATCTGGCAACAGCTTTATCGTTGCCAGGCCAGCCGGTGTGGATTGAGGGAACGGCTGTGGATAAATATGAGAGCCATTTTTATTTAAACACAGTTGGGTCAATAAGGTTCGTGATTGGTCGCATTCCAGCTTTCACCGCTATTTAGAGCAAGGTATTTATACAGAAAACTGGGGGAATAATGAATGCCACGACATTGATGGCTTTGAATAACTCGAACGATGCGTCTCCTGGCGTCGGCACATCCTACCGCCCTGGATTTCGTTTGTTCGTCAGTCAATTTGCGGAGAAAGTTAAGCTGCGTAAAATGGCCGGGTAGATAGGGTGAGCGTTCTTGAAGCTAAATGCTGGCGGAGAGGGAGGGATTTGAACCCTCGATACGGTAAACCGCATATCAGATTTCGAGTCTGGTGCATTCAGCCGCTCTGCCACCTCTCCTGCGCGAGGCTGCTATTCTAGCACAGCGAATAGCCTGGATACAGCCCGCAGAATCCAGGATTTTGTAACTCCACTGCCCCGGATTCCGGTCGATGTCCAGAAACTTGTGTAAAATGGATTTCAATTATTCGAAGGATTCCGCTCTTCGAGCATGATTGTAAACCGATTCAGCAGTTGGGTAGTTTGGGCTAACTGTTTTATGGTAAACCTTGCCGAACGCAAAGGGAACCGGTTGTTGATCGATAAAATCGACTTAGTGCGCGAGGTTTTTGTATATACGAAACAACGCCATTCATATCGTATGGATGCCGTGGTGATTCTGCCGGATCATTTATATTCGACTGCATGGCCGGTCAGTGTTCCATTCCAGACCGGCATTTCCGCCATCCCTGGCAGTCAGATGCAGGAGGTAGAACACCAAAAACAGGCGCTTTAGGCGACGCATGGAGCAGTTGTCGAGTATTTGGACATTGCCACCCGAGGATGCCGATTTTTCTGGCCGATGGAATATGCTGAAGGGATATTTTTCGCGTAACATGGAAAAAGGCGAGAGAGTTTCAGCCAGCCGGAAATCCCGACGGGAAAGAGGAATTTGGCAGCACCGGTTCCGGGCGCATCTGTTACGCGATCAAACGGATTTTAATCGACATGTCGACACTATACATTGGGATCCGGTTAAACGCGGTTGGGTCAATAAGGTTTGTGATTTGCCGCATTCCAGCTTTCACCGCTATTTAGAGCAAGTTGTTTATACAGAAAACTGGAGGAATAATGAATGTCACGATATTGATAACATTGAATAACTCGAACAATGCGCCTCCTAACGTCGGCACATCCTGCTGTCCTGCAAGGGGAAAAGTTCCGATAAGATTCTATCTCGGTTGTATGTGCCACATGCCAATAAATTCAGATTGCTCTGAACTTATAATCCGCCGCTAGCACCACAGCTGCTTCGGTACAGCCCAACAAATGGAGACCTTGAATGTTGGGCTTTGCTATGTTGCTACCCATTTTTATTTCCAGTCTGAGAGGTTATAATCGATTTATACAATGGTAAAAGAAAGGGACAATAAGTGACAGCTGAGCATTGCTACGGGTTTGTGTGTTTCATTCCACTGTATACAAGTGGGCCAAAATTCTTTGGTTTCTCAGAGTTTCTCGCCGGGCTCGCCCTCATGGTGCTAGCTTGGACGATCGCAGACATTCGCTACCGGTTCCGGGTTAGGACCGCGCCGTTACCCCTTCAGGGGCTTACGTTTGCAATGGTCACGGCAGTGGGCATTCTCACCCTCCTGACAGACTTGTGGCGAGCGGAACAGTGGATCGTTCCGCAAGGGAGTATCCTGACTCCGGCTACATGGCAGGCACTCCTCGGAGCCCTGTTCCTAGTGACGTTCCTGACTTGGGCGTGGTTCGCCTTTATCCGCCCGCCCGTCTATGGCAGGATGAACGCTAAGCGCTATGCACAGGCCCTTTATCGGATCATCCTCAAGGGTTCACCCGTCGAGCTAGCAGTTATTGCCGACGAGTTCGCTAATTCGGCGAGGTCGCTGATTCGCCACGCCACGGACCATGGCGAGTTCAAGAACTACCGGAGAGAAGGAGAGGAAGAGCAGACGGAAGAGCCCTCTATAGTGGAGGCATACGCAAACGACATATTGCTCCTGATCGCCGACAAAAGGTTCTGCCGCGCAATCGTTGAGTCATCTCCCGGTACCGCACTGGCCGTGTTCTACGAGATGGGAGAGACAAAGAAGTACGGCATTCAAGTGGAGACATTCGCCAAGAACGTTGTGAATGAGGCCCTGGCAAACAAAGACTCTTTCTTATTCCATGAAGCAGAAGGGTACGAATCCGGCTTGATCGGCTATCATAAGCCGCTCAGCCAGGCCATGTTCGCGAATCACAGGATGGTAGAGGCCATCGGAAGTCTTCTTGATCCAGATGTATGTGAAAGGGGAAAGTTGGACGCGGCTCAATGGGAGGCCTACTGCCGCGTGGTGCTAATGACCTTCCGAGACTACGTAGAGAAAGGGTTCTGGAACCACTCGTTCGTGCTGTACCGTGCCAAGGGTTACATAGAGCGCGCGGCATTCGATCTTTACAAGATCAATGGGATCGCGAACACCGCATTGGATGACGATGTACAGGACCGACTTCGAGTCGTCGTCGAGTTCATCAAGGACGCAGTAGAGATACTCGAGAAAAAGGGAGTGCCTGAGCATCTACGGCTGCGAGTTCGCGAGAAGCACACCGTAGGAAACTTTTACGATCACTTGGCCAGCATGATCTTCGAGGTCATATTCTCTGCTTCAGCAGTGCGTGCGCCAAAAGACTTGTGCTGGTGGGTACAACGTAACACCGTATGGGGTGAGTTCTTCTACTTCGACCAACTGAAGGGTTCTGCTGGCAAGGCGGTGAAGTTCAAAGTACGCAGGCTCTTGTACGACGAGGTTGCCAAAATGAAGCAGTTCCCAAACTTCAAGGGAGCCAAGATTTTGGGATTCTGCTTGAACGTGATGGGACTGACTGCCAATGATGGCGACTATGACCACGACGCTAGGGCGTTACACAAGGCTATCTTGTCATGGACGAGGAAGAACTACGCGTGGCTCCATTCCTACAACTCGCGCATATCTGAAGCGTGCCTCGTAGACGGCATGACCTATGACGCGGAGAACCTGAGACTGGTGAAGACTTACCCTGCGGAGGGCTTAAGGCGTGAGCCTCTTTATGTCTATTTTAGTGTCGATCCGGCACCGCTGGGCACTGAGATTCTCACGGAATAGCTTCCTATTGATGTAACGTCAGCGTAACAAAGGTTAAGTGCTATGTTCGAGCCGCCTGCATTCCTCGCTTTCGACTGAGCATTGATGCTGATTATCAGGATTCAACGGCTGTTTTTGGGTTCATCCTTTAGGACGGGAGATTGAACAGATGACGGCTTTTCTCATCATCGACGGTTCCCACGGCGAAGGCGGTGGGCAAATTCTGCGCAGCGCGCTGACCTTGGCCGTCATCACCGGGCGTCCGGTGCGCATCGAGAATATCCGCGCGAACAGGAAAAAGCCGGGGCTGGCGGCGCAGCATCTTACTTCGGTGCAGGCGGCGGCGATGCTTTGCGACGCCGAAGTGAAGGGCGCGGAACTCGGCTCGAAAATGCTGCAATTCATCCCCCGCAAGCCGGTTCATGCCGGCGATTACTTCCTGGACGTCGCCCAGGTACGGGAAGGCGGCAGCGCCGGCTCGGTCATGCTGGTGCTGCAAACCCTGCTGCTGCCGCTGGCTTTGGCTGAGGGCGTATCCACCGTCATATTGCGCGGAGGCACACACGTCGATATGAGCCCTTCCTACGATTACGTGCACGATGTCTGGCTGCCCACGCTCGCCCGCATGGGGGTGCGCGCCGAGATATCCCTTGTCCGGTCGGCTGGTTCCCGGTGGGACAAGGAGAAGTGAGACTGCAAATTGTGGGGTCGGGTGAATTACTCTCCTTGCGCCTGGAACATCACGGCCCGCTGCGGGCGGTTACGGGACGGGCTCTGGCCGCCAACCTCCCTGGTCATATTTGCGAACGCATGGCTACCCGCGCGCGAGATCTTCTGGAGCAGGCCGGAATGGCGGCGGAAATCGAGGCGGCCGTTTTGGAAGCGGCCTGCCCCGGAGCCGGCTTGTATTTGACCGCGCATTACCAAAACAGCTTGGCCGGCTTTAGCGCCCAGGGGAAACGCGGAAAGCCCGCCGAGCAAGTCGCCGAGGAAGCCTGTTCCGCGCTCTTGCACCACTATCAATCAGGCGCGGCTCTGGAACAGCATCTCGCCGATCAGTTGATCCTGCCGGCCGCCTTATGCCGGGACGAATCCATTTTCAGCGTCGAGCGCATCAGTCCTCACCTTGTCACCAACGCCTGGGTGGTTGAGCGTTTCGGACTGGCGTGGATAGACATCGCCCTGGCCGCCGACGGCACCGGTTTCGTCAAAATCCTTTCAAGCCGGTAACGCCATCATGAACCCCATTCAAAACCTCCTCCATCGCATCCGCTGGGGCCCGGAATTCGGCCGCGGCGAATTCGTCATCGGTTATTATGACCGGATCGAGCATGAGTCGAGTCACCCGAGGGAACCGCCCCCTCAGGTCCTCACAGAACCGGACGTGAACGTCTCCGCTCATCCGGCTCCTATCGTCCAGCCGTCAAAATGGCTTTGCTTGTTTCAATCCAATCCTCCCGTTTCCGGTTGTTTTCTTTAGTTCAAGCTGAACAATGCTTCCCCTTCGCTCCAATCCCATTACAGAATCTTCATCACTGTCGGGTCGGAGGAGGCGCGCCGAAGCGCTTGCCTCCGTCCGCCGCTCAAACTGGACATGCAGTTTTACAGCATCCAGCTTTCACGAAGGTGTAGTTTTCCGGGATGCTATCAACGTTATTCTTCCATACCGTGCCATCCGCAAACACCTCAGGTAGCGGTGGGTGAATGAGAACGCCTTCGTCTCCATAGTGCAGACTCGACCTTGCCCCACCTTTGGCCGACCGGTTCATCATT
>JAQTMV010000156.1 GCA_028714175.1 Methylococcales bacterium | reverse complement strand
AATATTATCAATTGCTTGTAAAAAAGGCTGAAGAGCAGAGCTAAATGCGGCTGTTGTTTTCAGCAGGTTATCTCGCAACCAATCCAGCCCATATTTAAAATAGCTTTTTTGCCAAACGCTTGTGTTTTTTAATCTTAATTGGCTTGATATTTTCATGCCGCCATTCGCCAGTGCGGTGGGCCCAGCAAAAAACAATCTCCGGAACGACTAACAGCCGCTTGATGCGGGAGCGGTCAGTCACCCGCGTTTGCTCCAGGTTGAACCCGCGGCCTTTCAGGCAAGAAAACAAGGTTTCAATCTCCCAGCGCTTGGCATAAATGGCTATCGCATTAGGACAAGCTTTATCCGCTGCAACTATCATCAACTCCCCGTCTTCCAAGCGTAGGCCAGATAGGTAGACATCCACGCCAGTCATCCTTTTTGCTTTACGAAGCGTGAGCGCCTCACCCACCTTGAGAAATTGAAAAGGTTGTTTTACCTGTACAGCGTTGCCTTGGCTATTTGGGACTTTAGCATCCTTTTTAATGCGGATGTAAAAGCCAATATTTTCAGTTTTCAACCACGTTGATTTGTAGTTTACTGCTATCCATGTTCGCCAAAACAAAATGCAGTAATTATTACATTTCAACGGACTGCATCAACCTTCTCTATTTTTTGTCATGTACAGAGGCATTTATTAGTTACGCCAGCGGCTGCAAACGATATTAGTTTGTTGTTTCAGGGTATCGGGCGCCATTTTGTACCCTACATCAATAAAATCTATCAACGCCGAGGGAGTTTGTGGGAAGGTCGACATAAGGGCCATATTTTAGAATCAGAGGACTATTTCTTGATCTGCATGCGTTATATCGAGATGAATTCGATGCGCGCAGGAATGGTTGAGCATCCTGCGCAGTATCGATGGTCGAGTTATGCAGCGAATGCGCAGGGGGTTGATAATGCCATTATTCAGCCACATGAATTTTATATGTCGTTAGGTAAAACCCCTGAAGCACGGCAAGCGGCCTATCGAGGATTGTTTGAAACGGCAATCAATCCGGATGAACTTGATTTAATCCGTGCGAGTTTACATTCCGGAACACCGCTGGGTAATGACCGCTTCAAAAGACAGATTGAATCCGTTGCAGGTTGTACGGTTGGTTTTAGTAAGCGTGGCAGGCCTTTAAATATCAAGTGTTCCTTGAAAGCAACGTAGATTGATAGTGACGTCGTTAGGAAGAAAATGGATTTTACAATGTGCATTTCCTAATCCGTTTATAATTAGGACTAATGCTTGAATAATGTAATGCAAAAAAGTCACCTATTTCCGCCACACTATAACTGCATACTCAGCATAGGCGAGGAGGGCACGCTGCCGATTATAGCTTAACCGGCCTGGACGCTAGCCGGTTTGCAAGCATCCGTGAATTATCGAGAAATTCTTCAAAATCCTCGGATATTCATGTTATTGTGTTTGATCCTTAATAGCATTCTTTCTTACATTGCCCTACTATGGCAACTTTTTAGCTGTGCCCGACCGGCATCAATTCCAGTGACAGACACGAAACATTTTTTCAGCAGTGACGGCGCGCTATCGAAGGTTATACCGGGTTATCAGCCCCGTGCATCCCAGCTTGAAATGGCTGAGGCAATAGCTGATGCAATAGCCAAGAAGCAGCATTTCATAGCGGAAGCCGGAACCGGAACGGGCAAGACTTTTGCCTACCTGGTGCCGGCAATTCTATCCGGTAAAAAAGTCATTATTTCGACCGGCACCAAAAATCTTCAGGATCAACTCTTTAATAAAGATTTGCCGGTTATTCGCAAAGCCATGAAAGTGCCTTTTGTTGCTGCGCTGTTAAAAGGCAGAAGCAATTATTTATGTACGTATCGGCTGCAAAACGCGCTAACGTCCACATTAGGTTTTAGTAAGGAAGATGCTGTTGCCTTAGCCAAAATAAAATCATGGTCGAAACGGACCAGATCAGGTGACATTTCGGAAATGCCTGACGTAACTGAAGCCGATCCTGTCTGGTATCAGGCGACTTCAACGATAGATAATTGTTTGGGACAGGATTGTCCTGATTATGCCGACTGCTTTCTGGTCAAGGCACGGAAAAAAGCGCAGGAAGCCGATATATTGGTGGTTAATCATCATTTATTGTGTGCCGACTGGTCGCTGCGAGACAGCGGTTTTGGCGAGTTATTGCCGAATGCCGAGGTGGTTGTTATCGATGAAGCGCATCAATTGGCCGATACGGCATCAAATTTCCTGGGCGTTACCGTAGGCGCCAAACAGCTTAATGATCTGGCGCAGGATGCGCAGGTGGAATATTATAAAGATGCAACCGATATACCGGCCTTGCGTACCGACTCTGAAGACCTGGAGCACGAAATTAAGGATTTGCGCCTGGCGTTTGGGATTGAACTTAAACGCGGTGAATGGCAGGAAATTGAAAATAATCCCAAAATATCTGGAGGATTAAATGCAGTTAAAGAGCAATTGCAACGCTTGACCGATCAGTTAAAACTGGCATCCGTTAAAACCAAAGCGCTGGAATCCTGTTTTAAACGCGCTGAAGAGCTGGTCCAGAAATTAAATCTTATTCTGGATGACCGTAGCGGCAAATGGATACGGTGGTATGAGACGCATAGAAAGACTTTTATCTTAAGCCTTACTCCGCTGGATATTGCCGCAGAATTTCGCGGGTTTATGCAGCAGCATAAGGCGACGTGGATTTTTACTTCGGCTACGTTGAGTGTGGGAAACAAGTTCGATTATTTTGCGGGCAACCTGGGCCTTAACGATGCGCTCAGTGAAAGTTGGGGCAGTCCGTTTGATTATCCCAATCAATCACTGTTTTATCATCCCAAAGGCTTGCCGCAGCCTAACGATCCCAACTTTATTCCCTTGATCGTTGATTTTGCCTTGCCCGTTTTACAGGCCAGCAAGGGCAGGGCGTTTTTTTTATTTACCAGCCACCGCGCACTCAAAGAGGCGGCAGAACTGTTGGAAAAAAAAATTAAATATCCATTGCTGATCCAGGGCAGCCGACCTAAAGCGTTGTTGCTGGAACAGTTTAAAGCAGCCGGTAATGCGGTTCTGTTGGGTACATCGAGTTTCTGGGAAGGCGTGGATGTCAGGGGGGAAGCATTATCCTGCGTTATTATCGATAAACTGCCTTTTGCATCCCCGGGTGATCCGGTGTTAAAAGCGCGTCTTGAAGCGATGACGCAAAAGGGTAAAAATCCGTTTTTTGAGTATCAATTGCCCACTGCCGTCATTGCCTTAAGGCAGGGGATAGGCCGGTTGATTCGGGATGTAACCGACCGTGGGGTATTGATGGTGTGTGATCCGCGCTTATTAAAGCGGTCTTATGGACAGCTGTTTTTAGACAGTGTACCGCTGATGAAGCGTACTCGCGATATAGCCGATGTTCAGGCATTTTTTCAACAAAGAGACTAACTAGTGAAATTATTGGCGGTAGAAACGGCGACCGAAGCCTGTTCGGCAGCATTGTATAATGATGGTGTCGTTATCGAGCGTTTTGAATTAACACGCAACGAACACACCAGGCTGATTTTGCCGATGATAGATTCATTAATGGCAGACGCCGGATTAAGGCCGCAACAGCTCGATGCCTTGGCATTCGGCCGCGGCCCGGGTTCGTTTACCGGAGTGAGAATTGCCACCGGCGTGATTCAGGGTATCGCTTTTGGCGCTGATTTGCCGGTCGTTCCTGTGTCTACTTTGGCGGCAATCGCCCAAGATTTTTTTGATAATAGTAAGGCACAAGGCGAAAGGCACAAGGCAGAAGTTTTAACTTTCAACACTGCCTTTACGGCAATGGATGCGCGGATGGGAGAAATTTACTGGGGGGTTTATCGGCGCGATGAACCGGGCTTTGCCGAGCTGATAGGCAAAGAAACGGTTACACTTGCCGCTGATGTAGAGTTTCCCGATATGGCAGGCGTTGGTGTCGGTTCAGGTTGGGGTGTTTACAGGCAGGAATTAATGATTAGATTAGCCGGCAGAGTCAGCTATTGTGAAATTGATCTGTTACCCAGAGCAAGCGCGATTGCCCGTTTGGGAGCGCGAGGTTTCGAGCAGGGCAGGGCTGTTGAGGTTGAGCAGGCGCTGCCGGTTTATTTGCGAGACAAGGTCGCAAAAAAAGAGTCGGAGCGATGATTAAGCGAATAATGATGGTCGGCATTCAGCCCTCTTGCCCATCAATTCTTGCACTGGTCAAAATGGGCGCATAGACAAAGATAAACAAGGCAAATGCGGACAGCCAGGATAGTGTAGCCATATACATTAAAATGCCGTACCAGTCAGGCAACGCAATCGGCAATAAAACCCGAAGGAATGCGGCAAGATTAATTAGTACAAACCCGATTGCGATAGCATTTGAAACTCTAAGCGCCCGGCCGGTGTGGCCTAGTGATACCCTCGCCATCATCCCCAGGGTCAATACCCCAATGCCGCCCAAGGTAAAGGCGTGTAAGGCTAAAGACGGCAATACCAGTGCATAGGCAGACAATGCCGTCAAGGCAAAGCCCAGAATAATCCAGCAATAACCCGTATATAGTATCCATAACAACGGTACATACCAGATTTTTTGCACATACCAGCCGACTACACGGGCGCTGTTTACAATAACGGCAAAAATGGCTGATAAAGCCAAAACCGTCCCGGAAACATCGAATAATTGCAATCCAAAGACAATAATGGCTGAGCCTATTGCCAAGCCGTCCAATAGAGGATTTCTTATGATCAGTGTTCCGGACAAACCCCGTTCCGTGAAAAAAGGAAACACCCGTCCGGCAATGACCAGAATCATTGTAATAATAGTTGCGACTGCGAGTTGGATGCCAACCCATGCCGTATCTTGGTAGAGCCCCAGAATTTCGCCGTGGATCAAGCCATTAGCTAACGTTAATAACAGCAAGAGAACGACAAAAACCAGGCTTCTGAAATGCCGGGCTTGCATAATCGGTTTGCTGATTTGGTAGATCAGCGCGGGTAAAAAAGCAAAATCAATCAGGGCGATCAAACTATCAGGTAACAAACCTGCATAAAACGGCACAATGCGTCCATAAAGCCAGAGCAAAGCCAGTCCCGCTAATTTATCACCGGTCAAGGTTGGTTTTCCTGTCCAGTTTTTAACCGCAGTTAATAAGAACCCGGCAATAACAGCGACGGAATAACCCAGCAGCATTTCATGGGCATGCCAATAATTATTAACAAAATAATTATCTATCGTCAACGTGCCTTTAAACACAGCATTCCAAAGCACGATTAAAAATAGCGCGGATAATCCGGCCAGGGCAAAAAAAACTCTAAAGCCCAGACCGAAAAGGGGGGTGTCAAAAATTTTTTGTGTTTTCATTGTTCCAATGAACGTGCATAATTATAATCAACAAGTGTAACAAAAAAGCAATTGCATTGCCGCAAAAAGAACCCCGGTTATTTTAATAACGGCGAATGCTACCTGCTCGCGAATCGCAGGTGCCTCGCCTCTTCTGCTGCTGGAATGTATGGAGAGGGATGAGGTGAGGAGAAATTCAATAAACAAACTGCCTTGCTTTAGATTCCACTCATCCTACCCGCTGGAGAGGGATATTGTGCTTCACGCTGATATAGTTACTAAATTGATGCCCATGAGTTTAGCGATAGCATAAACCCGACTTTGACAACTATCGAGTGTCAGTTATTTGATGGTTTGCTGTTCGGGCAGATTATTAAGCATTTTTTGGTCAAAATAAGATAAAATAACAAGCATCAACCTATTTATAAATTTTTCATAGTGATAAAAAAAACATGCTGAATAACCATTTTAAAACGAGCAAACCAAAATCTACAATTTGTACGCTTCCTGATCTGGGTATGGATCAACACCATCTGGTACATGATTTCAAACGTTATTATGGTCATCGGCTTGGCAGGGATGAAAACTGCCGCTCGCTACACTACGCCTATGAGGCTTTGTCACTGGCTGTTAGCGACCGGCTTACCGAACGCTGGAAAAAAACCTATAACGCCTACAAGGAAATGGATTGTAAAAGAGCTTGCTATTTGTCGATGGAATTTTTAATGGGTCGCACACTCAGTAATGCGATGCTTAGTCTGGGTATTAGTAATGTCGTTGAAAGCGCGATGTATGAGCTGGGGCTGGAGCTTGAAGAATTGATTGAAAATGAGCCGGATGCAGGACTCGGCAATGGCGGCCTAGGTCGTTTGGCCGCCTGTTTTATCGATAGTTGTGCAACTTTACAGTTGCCTGTGACAGGGTATGGTTTGCGTTACGAATATGGCATGTTTTCCCAGCTTATTGTTAATGGTGAGCAGATAGAAGAACCTGATCACTGGTTGCGTAACGGCAATATCTGGGAAATCGAGCGGCTTGAATATAAGCAACGCATTAAATTTGGCGGGCACACAGAGACCCACATCGATGAAAACGGGCATACACGGGTTTGCTGGGTAGATACGCACGATGTATTCGCAGTGCCTTTTGATACGCCAATTCCGGGATATAAAAATAGCACGGTGAACACCTTGCGCTTATGGAAAGCGACCGCAACCGAGCAATTTGATTTGCAGGAGTTTAATGCGGGCGATTACGCAGAAGCGGTCGCTGAAAAAAACACCGCTGAAAACATTACCATGGTGTTGTATCCGAATGATGCCAATGAAAACGGAAAGGAATTGCGGCTGCGCCAGCAATATTTACTGGCTTCTGCCAGTTTGCAAGATATTATCGAAATCTGGATAGGCCGGCACGGCCCTGATTTTTCTGGTTTTGCCGAGAAACACTGCTTTCAGTTAAACGATACTCATCCCAGTATTGCCGTTGCAGAACTGATGCGCCTGTTAATGGATATTCATGGCAAGAGTTGGGATGAGGCGTGGACTATTACGCGTAATACTATGGCCTATACCAATCATACGCTGTTACCCGAAGCCCTGGAACGATGGTCAGTCAAGCTGTTTAAACAGATATTGCCAAGACTGATGGAAATCATTTTTGAGATTAATGCCCATTTTCTGGCGGAAGTATCAGCTCACTGGCCCGGTGATAGAGACCGCCTGGCACGCATGTCCATAATTGAAGAGAGTGGTGGACAGCAAGTTAGAATGGCTTATCTGGCCATAGTTGGAAGCTACTCGGTCAATGGTGTTGCTGCATTACATTCAAAATTGTTGCAACAAGGCTTGTTTCACGATTTCTACCAGTTATGGCCAAAAAAATTCAATAATAAAACCAATGGCGTCACGCCCCGTCGTTGGTTGGCAGCGTGTAATCCCGAACTGGCGGCATTAATAACAGCAACAATAGGAGATGGCTGGTTAACGGATTTATCCTTACTGAAAAAACTTGCACCCTTCGCTGAAGATGAGGCATTTCGTAAGCGCTGGTATGAAATTCAGCAAAGTGCAAAACAACGGCTGATTGATTTTAAAAAGCAGGAGTTGGATGTTGATTTGAATGTTAATGCTTTATTTGATGTACAGGTAAAGCGTGTGCATGAATACAAGCGCCAGTTGTTAAATGTGCTGCATGTGGTTCACCTTTATGACCGCATCAAGCGTGGTGATACAGCAAACTGGACGGAACGTTGTGTATTGATTGGTGGGAAAGCTGCCCCAGGTTATTACATGGCGAAAAAAATCATCAAACTAATTAATAATGTCGCCACTGTCATTAATCACGATCCTGATGTGGGTGATAAACTAAAACTGGTTTTCTTGCCTAACTACCGCGTTTCGGCAATGGAAAAAATTTGCCCTGGCGCTGATCTTTCGGAACAAATTTCTACCGCAGGGAAAGAAGCTTCAGGAACAGGGAATATGAAATTTATGATGAATGGCGCTCTGACTATTGGTACGCTGGATGGGGCTAATATCGAAATTCGTGAAGAAGTTGGGGAAGAGAATTTCTTTCTGTTTGGTTTGACTGAAGAACAGGTTGAAGACATGAGGCATCATTATGACCCTGTTGCCATAATTAATCATGATGAAGATCTGCAAAGAGTAACATATCTTATTGAGTGTGGACATTTTAGCCAATTCGAACCGGGAATTTTTGAAGATATTTTGGCGTCAATAAAAAGTCCGCACGATCCCTGGATGACCGTTGCTGATTTCCGCAGCTTTGTTGAGGCACAGAAACGTGTTGAAGCGGCTTATCAGGATAAAGAGCGCTGGACTAAAATGAGTATTTTAAATTGCGCAGCCAGCGGTAAGTTTTCTACGGATAGAACTATCGCAGAATATAACGACGAGATATGGAAACTTACGCCGGTAGTTGTAGATAAAAAATAACTCTATCTAGTGTTTCATATTGTTTTGTATGAGCCTGAAATTCCGGCAAATACCGGTAATATTATCCGTTTATGCGCAAACTCCGGAGCTCGATTGCATTTAATCAAACCTCTGGGTTTCGAATTGGATGATAAGAAGTTGCGTAGAGCGGGGCTGGATTATCATGAATGGGTAGCTGTCAAAGAGCATTGCTCGTTGAATGCCTTTGTGGACAGCGTTAAGCCTGAACGGATTTTTGCCCTGACCACTAAAGGTGAACAAATTGTCAGTGATATGAGTTTTCATGCTCAGGATGCTTTTTTGTTTGGGCCTGAGACCAGAGGATTACCTGAAAATATTTTGGCGGAATTTGGTTCCGGCAGATGCTTGTATTTACCCATGCGGGCGGAAAGCCGGAGTTTGAATTTATCCAATACTGTCGCTATTGTGCTTTACGAGGCCTGGCGGCAGCTGTCTTTCGCAGGTGCGGTGATAAAAATAGCAGGGCAGTTTTAAACCAAGGATTAACCAATGCCAGACGTTAAAATTTATGACGTAAAGCCGGACATAGCTGCCCTAGCGCATATTAGCGCCGAAACCTATAAAACCCTGTATCAGCGCTCGATTGAGGAGCCGGAGGCCTTTTGGGCTGATCAGGCGGAGCAGTTTTTGCTATGGAGCAAGCGCTGGGATACTGTCATGGATTACGATTACCCAACTGGTTATATTCGCTGGTTTGAAGGCGGAAAACTTAACGTCAGTGTCAACTGCATTGATCGTCATCTTGAAACACGCGCCGACCAGGTGGCTATTATCTGGGAAGGCGACAATCCGACTCACGACAAAAAGATCACCTACAGGCAATTGCATGAGCAAGTCTGCAAGTTTGCCAATGTGTTAAAAACACAAGGTGTTAACAAAGGCGACCGTGTTTGTATTTATCTGCCGATGATTAGCGAGGCGGCAACGGTGATGCTGGCTTGCACCCGTATTGGCGCCGTCCATTCAATCGTTTTTGGCGGTTTTTCCGCCGAAGCGTTAAAAGACCGTATACTGGATTCAGACTGCAAATATGTAGTTTGCGCCGATGAAGGTTCCCGGGGCGGCAAAACCATACCTATTAAAGCCAATGTCGATCAAGCGGCTACTGCCTGCCCCAGGCTTGAAAAAGTCATCGTCATAAAGAACAGCGGCAATCCTGTAGACTGGCATGAACAGCGTGACGTCTGGTATCACCAGGTAATGGCGGAGGCTTCTGGCGATTGCCCAGCTGAAGAAATGGATGCAGAAGATCCGCTGTTTATTCTGTATACATCGGGCTCAACCGGTAAACCTAAAGGTGTTTTGCATACCACGGCCGGTTATTTGTTATATACAGCGATGACCCACAAGTATATATTTGATTACCACGATGGTGATATTTACTGGTGTACCGCCGATATAGGCTGGGTAACCGGCCATTCCTATATGATTTACGGACCGCTGTGCAATGGCGCGACTACCCTGATGTTTGAAGGCGTGCCGACTTATCTGGAGGCTGATCGTTTTTGGCGGGTTATCGATAAACATCAGGTGAATATCTTCTATACCGCCCCGACCGCTATCCGCGCCCTGATGGCACAGGGTAGTGAATTTGTTACGCGTACCGATCGCAGCAGTCTGCGCATTCTTGGCAGTGTCGGCGAACCTATAAACCCCGAAGCCTGGGAATGGTATTACCATGTCGTGGGCAACGGACGCTGTCCTATTATGGACACCTGGTGGCAAACCGAAACGGGCGGCATACTAATTACGCCCTTGCCAGGCGTTACTGCATTAAAACCCGGATCGGTCGCCTTGCCGTTCTTTGGCATCAAACCCGAAATTATGGATAATCAGGGTCGCATTATCGAAGGCGTCGCGGAAGGCATTCTGGTTATCAGCCGCCCGTGGCCAGCTCAGGCACGTACGGTATACGGCGATCACCAGCGTTTTATCGACACCTATTTTAAAAACTATCCCGGCTATTATTTTGCCGGTGATGGTGCGCGCCGGGATGAAGATGGTTATTACTGGATTACCGGGCGAGTCGATGATGTTATTAATGTATCCGGTCACCGAATGGGTACGGCAGAAATTGAAAGCGCTTTAGTTCTGCATGAACAGGTCGCGGAAGCCGCTGTGGTAGGTTTCCCTCACAACATTAAAGGGCAGGGCATTTATGCTTACGTTACCTTAAATGCAGGTGCAGAGCCTTCAGAAGCACTGAGAAAAGAACTGATTAACCTGGTTAGAAAAGAAATCGGCGCCATCGCCAATCCCGATATTATTCAGTGGGCGCCCAGCTTGCCAAAAACCCGTTCAGGCAAAATCATGCGTCGTATTTTGCGTAAAGTTGCCGCTAATGAACTTGATAATCTGGGCGATACCTCTACGCTTGCCGATCCATCGGTAGTTGCAGAAATTATTGATCATAGGGCTAATAAATAAGGCAAGAAAGGCTTATGAAAAAAATACTTTTTGTCACCAGTGAAGCCCATCCTCTGATTAAAACCGGAGGTCTGGCTGATGTTTCCGGCAGCCTGCCCAAAGCATTGGCGGAACAGGGCATAGATGTACGTATTATCATGCCCAAATATCAAGCCATCAAAACGACTGAACAAATTTACTACAAAAGCACAGTGCGGGTGAATAATGCCGATGCAAATCTGCTGGAAACCCGCCTGCCGGGTACCGAGGTGATTGTATGGTTGGTGGATTACCCGGAATTCTTTAATCTTCCGGGTAATCCCTATGTTGATGAAAATGGTGATCCCTGGACGAACAGTGCCGAACGCTTTGCACTGTTTTGCCGTATCGCGGTAGAAGTGGCGATGAACCGCAGCTATTTGAACTGGACCCCCGATATAATCCATTGCAATGACTGGCAAAGCGGCCTGGTGCCGGCTTTACTATCGCTGGAAAGCAATCACCCCGCCACTGTTTTTACGATACATAATTTGGCCTATCAGGGCCTATTTCCAAAAGCTACTCATGCTTCCCTGAATTTGCCAAGTCAGCTTTGGAATTCCAACGGTGTTGAGTTTAATGGCATGCTGTCATTCCTTAAAGGCGGCCTGGCCTATTCAGATCGTATCACGACGGTAAGCCCGACATATGCCCGGGAAATTCAAACAGCCGATTTTGGCTATGGTCTGGAGGGCTTGTTAAGCTACCGGAAAGATGGCCTGACCGGCATTATCAATGGCATAGACACTGAAAACTGGAATCCGGAAACCGACCCCAATATTAGCGTGCATTTTGATTTTTCAACGTTAAACAAAAAGCTGTTCAACAAAACCGCACTGCAAAACAAACACTCTCTACCCGTTGACAATAACATCCCGGTTTTCGCGCTTGTCAGCCGTCTGGTGGAACAAAAAGGCATAGAACTGGTATTGGATTGCCTCCCCGAGATGCTGACTCTACCTTTGCAATGTGTATTGCACGGTGTTGGTGATAAAAGCTTTGAACAGCAGTTAAATAATTTTGCCAGAGCTTATCCCGATAAAATGGCTATCACTATTGGTTATGATGAAGGGCTGGCTCATCTGCTTGAAGCGGGTGCCGATATTTTTCTGATGCCATCACTATTTGAACCCTGCGGGTTGAACCAGATCTACAGCCTACGCTATGGCACTGTTCCTATAGTCAGAAAAACCGGCGGTTTGGCAGACACTGTCGTTGATACACTGCCGGAAACCCTGAACAATAAAACCGCAACGGGCTTTGTTTTTGATGAAGCGACATCGGGAACGTTAATGGAAGCTATTAAACGCGCGCTTATTGTATACAACCAGCCGGAAATCTGGAAACAATTGCAAACCTGCGGGATGCATAAAGACTACTCCTGGAATAAAAGCGCTAAAGAGTACATGGCGTTATACGAACTTCTGTAATTGACTGATAAAACTTTTGAGCCAATGTGACAAACTGAAAAAACATATACTCCGAACGGTTATTTTTTCGGTTTTACTTTTGTCAAAATATAGTAAAAATACCCAAAAATCTGTCCCTCATCAGAGTGTCCGTTATGATCATCCTGGAACTAACCGAAAAGCAACTTGATGA
>JAQTMV010000155.1 GCA_028714175.1 Methylococcales bacterium | reverse complement strand
GCTGTTAGGACGGCGCACGGCATTAACCGTTTGCCAGGCAATGAGCATTGCCATGACTGTGGTTTTACCGGCACCGGTCGCCAATTTGAGCGCCAAACGCATCAACTCCGGATTTGATGGGTAGGCTGGCCTTTGTCATCCAGTTCCCAATGCCTGGAAGGATGTTCATAAGGCGAGTTGAGAATCGGCTTGCTGAAAAATTCGTTTTCCATTATTTTCTGATTTTCAATGATTCCAGGCAACCGATTATAAACGCGATAGGATTCGAACACATGCAATCATGTGCTGACGCCGTGTCTTGAAAGCGGGGCAGGAAGCAAGCATCAGTTGAAAAACCTGTGGTTTATTCATAGCCATATTATTTTATGGCCGTTTGATCCGGAAAGTACGATCGTTGTATTCAACGACAAGACTATCAGAACGAATTTCCTTGACCACTATTGAATCTTTAATACGCTGGCCAACGGTATATTTCATCATGTCTATCATAACAAAACGCTCTGCCGGTTGTTTAGAATAGACAAATACATTGATTTTCAATTCCGGTACCGTATGGCGAAACTCCGGCGGGAGTTCAAATAGAAAAGGAATTGTCTTATTTTCAGCTACCGCATCCGGTTTTTGTTCAACAATTTTGACAGGCTCTACCGGTGTCGCTGCTATAGATTTTGGCTCAATTTCCGGCTTGATTTGGTCGGGCTTGAGTTGAGCGATAGCCGGGTTTTTTTCCACAACAGGTTTGATTGCCGGTTGTGGTAAGACCGGCGCTTTTCTCGGTGTCGCTAATTGTGCTATGGACGGCGATGCCGTTTCGGATTTTTTTATCAATGGCTTAGGAGCCGGGACGAGCTTGATTGGCGGCACAATTGCAGGATGGACCTGAATTTTTACCGGCGCCGGCGTTTTTTGACTATCCGCAGGCAACGGTGTGCCCGGTTCTTTTCGAATAAACCAAAAGAAGCAAGCCACTACGATCAAATTACTGATAATCAGCATAACAATTAACTTGCTGGTCTTATGTTTGGGCGGCGGTTGATTGACAAGGATTCTGCCGGTTACTGTATCAGGTTGCCGGGCCAGTCGTTCCTGCTCTGACTTGCGCAATGCATTTAGAATATATGACATGGTGTTAATCGGTTATTTTTAAGTGAGGTGAATCAGCTGAGCCGGTAATATTGTCAAGATAGATGATAGTCTGCGCACCTGCAATACCATCTTCAACCAAATGATTCTGATGTTGAAAATTAATCAAGCGTTTTTTCAGGGTCTCATCAAAGAATTGTGGATTATTCGATGTTTCTTGTGTCCCGCTAATAACATTTAATTGCTGACGTAACCAGAGTACATTGTTAGAACTGCGTGCCGGATAAATCTTCTTCATGTCCGGGCGCGGCGATTTCCATACTATCAGATAATAACCATTCCAAAACTTAAGAACATCTGCCAGAGGAAATGCCCTATCGTTGTACAACTGGACCATGGATTGACTTTGCCGGATTCCGGTCAGCACAGCGTAACGTTTTTCTTCAGCCGTCATTGAAAACTCCAGAATAACGGGACGATTCATCGCCAGCACTTCTTTCCAGCTGGCTTTGCCGAACAGGCAATTAAGACCGGCTGCAAGCACATCATTACAGTCGGCCGGATGAGATTCCGGCAGCACTTTCCCCCAGATTTTCAGAGTCTCCTGCAAGGCAGCATTTAAAGTAAAGCCGGGGTCATTAATCCAGGTATTAAAGTTAATTTTTGGCTTTGCTGTTTTTTTTTCAACCGGTGGCTGAATTTTTTGCTCCGTAAGTTGAGTTTTAATGACCTGTTCAGGCTTGGCAATCGGCTTAATCACTTTCGTCGCCTGAATTTTTTTGCCCTTAACAACTGATGGCGGATGAAAGCCAGCAATATAAACAGCAACCGCTATGCAACATAGCAATATCAGAGATAACAAGGTTGCGGTACGGGGAGCCCCGTTATCAGTCTCGGCTAAGGATTCCCTGGCGGCATGTTTGATAATGTTTGGCTTGATAACTCGTGCATTGGCCGAGTAGGCGCCCAGCAAGGCGCGATCACATAGAATGTTGATAACTCTTGGGATGCCTGATGAAAATTTATAAATTTTCCGGATAGCTCCCGGTTTAAAAAGATCAGGATCACCGTTGCAGACGGACAAACGATGGCGAATGTAAGCGCGCGTTTCCTCAAGTGATAATGGCAACAAGTGATAACGGGCGGTAATGCGCTGATTTAACTGTCGTAAATCCTGACGTTTAAGTAATTGCTTCAATTCGGGCTGCCCGACCAGAATGATTTGCAGCAGTTTTGATTTGCTGGTTTCCAGATTGGTCAACAGTCGTATTTGTTCCAAAACCTCAAGGCTCAGATTCTGAGCTTCATCGATAAGCAGTACCGTGCGTCTGCCGCTCGCATGGACGGTTAGCAAATGCTGGTTCAATAAATCAATCAGATTTTTTAACGTCGGCAAGTTTTTATCATAGATGACACCCAATTCATCGCAAATTGCAGCCAGTAACTCGGTTGCAGTGAGTTTTGGATTCAATATCAGGGCAAGATCGATTTCGCTGGGAAGCTGCTGCAATAAACAATGACAAAGTGTGGTCTTGCCGGTACCAACTTCGCCGGTTAGCGCGACGAAACCGCCGCCCCTGTTTATGCCGTATAACAAATGCGCCAATCCCTCCTGATGACGGGCACTCATGTACATGAAATGCGGATCAGGCGCTATTGAAAACGGTTGTTCAGTAAAATGGAAGTATTTGTTATACAAGGTTTTAAAGTTTCAGGGCAATGCGGAAAATAGTGGGTTCCTGATTTTAAAGGGCTAACTTGCTGGCTAACAATCAGCTGGATTATTCATGATAGATTTCATTTAGCAAGCAGAATACACTACATCAACTATCGGGGGTTATGGAAATATTTTAAAACTTTTGCAAAATTCGTTGAAGATGCACCAGTTCCGTTCCAGGGTGGGAAAGAAGCTTTCTGAGACGGCATTATCCAAACAGTTACTCTATACTGAAACCGGTTTCTATGTTAACTTTGCCGCTATTCTACATTAACTAATCCAAAGGAAATACTGATGCCTATCGGTGAATTTTGCAACCGCGAAGTAGTGTACGCGACAAGAGAAACAAGCATCCCTGAAGCGGCGCAACTTATGCGCCGGTACCATGTGGGCGATCTGGTGGTCGTTGATGAGGTTGACGGTAAGCGGGTGCCGGTCGGTATTGTTACAGATCGCGATATTGTTATTGAAATAATTTCCCAATCTTTGGACCTCAATGAGTTCAGCGTGGGTGACATCATGAGCCCGCAACTGATCAGTGTGCAGGAAAAAGAGGGTATATTTGAAACAATCCGGCTTATGCGCGCCAAGGGAATACGCCGTATTCCGGTTGTTAACCAGGAAGGAGGGCTTGAAGGCATTGTGTCGGCAGACGATATACTTGACCTTATCGCCGAGGAGATGGCAGAACTGGCCAAGGTCGCACCGCGCGAACAGGAGCGTGAGGCTAAAACAAAAATTTAAACGGGGTGGCAAGTATCTCAAACAGTTACTCTAAACAAACCCCCAACTCCAGCTGTCAAGGCCATAGCCAGAGCACCCCAAAAGGTCACCCGCACGGCGGCTGTAATCACAGAAGCCCCGCCGGCGCGCGCAGCCAGAGAGCCTAATAGCATTAGAAACAACAGCGAGCTGCCTGAAATAGCCCACATGAGCGCAGATACCGGCACCAAAAGGACAATCAGCAGAGGCAGAACAGCGCCTACTGCAAAAGTGCCGGCCGAGGCCAATCCGGCTTGAACCGGTCGGGCAGTCAATATATCGGATATACCCAGTTCGTCACGTGCATGGGCGCCGAGTGCATCATGCGCCATCAACTGGGTAGCGACTTCTGAGGCCAGTCCCGCATCAAGTCCCCGCTCAATATAGATAGCCGCCATTTCCGCATGCTCATGCTCGGGATCGGCAGCTATCTCTTTACGCTCCCGATCCAGATCAGCGCGCTCGGTATCGGCTTGCGAACTCACTGAAACATACTCACCGGCAGCCATCGACATAGCACCAGCCACAAGACCGGCAATGCCTGCTACCAAAATACTCTCTGAACTTGCGCCTGCCGCCGCCACGCCCAGGATTAGGCTGGCAGTGGAAATAATACCGTCATTTGCGCCAAGAACAGCTGCGCGGAGCCATCCGGTCCGGTGTATTCTGTGTTTTTCAATATGTCTCATTCGTCAGCGCACTGCTAGCCCTTATTATTTTCATATTAGCTATTCAAATTTAATGAGCCAATAATAAAGCATTTGCTGCTGAATGGGGTAAATTGAATGTGGATTTTTTATAGGACGGATGAGTTTTGTAAATTTTCCGCAACATTTAAAATTTAAATGTTGCGCTCTGCGGGGCCCCGCAAAGTTTTAGCCGCCGTCCCCGATGTTTTCCCAGGCATTGCTGTTGGGATCCTCTAAGGCTTGCAATTTTTTGGTGGTTTCTCGCTGTTTAGCCCGCAGCTCTTCAAGTTCTCGATCGTAGTTCAGTTTGACATCTGCCGCTGCCTGCCTGGATTTCACTACCAATACATCAATCTCGGCACTCTTTTCAATAAGTTCAGACACCAACTTTTGCCGGTATTCATCTGTCGCGTTCATGGGTTAATCCCTCAGGTCGTTTAGTGATATTTAATCCAAAACAAAAGGGTTGATTGATGTGGGGGCGACTATAGCCGCCTCTCACATTGTGTTATTAAAACAGGATTATCGATTAATACAGACAAGGCTTGATTGCCCTGCCTGGACTTTGGCCGCTAATAGTGATTTAAACGCAGATCAACATTAAGCCTGTTCAAGTCTGGATACTGCTGTTCTAACCAGCTCACTTAAGGCAGCGCCATCTTGCCGGCAATAAGCAATAATTTCACGCCGCATTCTGGGATCCCATGATCTCAGGATATGTTTTTTATACCTTCAGCTGCGATTTCCTTATTACTCTCAGCGTTAAAGAAATCACCGATGTCATTGGCCATTTTGATCAGTCTTTCAATTTTCATTGTTCGTGTTTATTAAATTAATCACAGGGGCAGTATGTACTAAACGTTGCGGATGCGTATAGACGACATGTTGAACATCACGGGCAAAGCCAATCAAAGCGCGTAATACGGTTTCACCCGCACGGCTTTTAATGCCTACCCAGTCATCGGTTTTCAGCCCCCGGTCTTCGGCATCATGCGAATGAATCTCCAGGCGATCTTCCGAATGCCAGGCGACATTGTCGGTACGCCGTGTTTGTCATAACATGGCCATTGTATGCTACCCAGCCGGTCAATTTTTTCATAACTGACACCGGCAAAAGTTGACGTAAGACGGGCAATCTCAGCCATAATTTCCGATGGATGGCTGTAATTCATCGGATAGCCCATCGCGCGTTTGACAACATTTGCGTAACCTCCCAATCCTGATAACCCGCTAGCGGCGACATGACTTTGCGTACCGGAGAAATGCGGCGTTCGGCATTGGTAAACGTGCCGTTTTTTTCTAAAAAGGAGGAACCGGGTAGAAATACATGGGCGAATTTTGCCGTTTCATTGAGGAATATATCCTGCACGCAGAGTGCACGTGCTGAATATCAGGGTCGGACTGGGCAATATCCTCGGCTTCGCAGTACAGTCCCATAAAACTTTTGTCCAGTGCCGCCTCAAACATATTGAGAATACGCAAGCCAGGTTCCGAGTTTAATTTTGCATGCCATGCGCTTTCGAACAGTTGGTGGGTTTTACTATCAGAGACAGACGTGGCGGTAACCGGGAAATTCATGCGGAAACGAGCCCATATCGCAAGAACCCTGAACATTATTCTGTCCGCGTAAAGGATTGACACCCACGCCGACACGGCCCAAATTTCCCGTAGCCATCGCCAGATTGGCAATGCCGATAACCATTGTCGAACCCTGACTATGTTCGGTTACGCCCAAGCCATAATAAATAGCGGCATTGTTGGCCGTGGCATAGAGTCTTGCCGCTGCTCTGATGTCAGTAGCGGCAACACCTGTTATCGATTCCGTGGCTTCGGGCGAATTGTGCTCCTGGGCAATAAATGTTTCCCATTTTGCAAAGGATGCGATATCGCAACGCGCATTGACAAAGGCTTCATCCATTAACTTTTCTGTTACGACGACGTGAGCCAGGGCATTGATCAACGCCACATTAGTGCCGAGGCGCAATTTCAAATGATAATCGGCCTGGACATGGGGTGTTTTGACCAGATCAATCTCGCGCGGATCAGCAATAATGAGTTTTGCTCCCTGACGCAGGCGTTTTTTCATTTGCGAGGCGAACACCGGGTGTCCATCCGTTGGATTGGCGCCAATAACAAAATGACATCGGCTTTCATGACTGAGTCAAAATCCTGAGTGCCAGATGATTCACCAAAGGTTTGTTTCAGTCCGTAACCGGTAGGGGAATGGCAAACCCGGGCGCAGGTATCGACAATATAATTGCCAAAACCGGCGCGAATCAGCTTTTGCATGATATAGACTTCTTCGTTGGTGCAGCGCGAAGAGGTAATTCCGCCGATAGAATCCTTACCGTATTTTTGCTGAATTCGCTTTAATTTAGACGCTGCATGATTAATGGCCTCTTACCAACTGACTCCCTGCCATGCGTCTTTAATGCTGGCGCGAATCATTGGTTTGGTTATGCGGTCTTTATGTGGGAATTGGCTGACTACTGGTAAGCTTGTGCTAGACTGGTTTGAGCAAAGTCATAATGAGCAGTCCAAACAAGAGTTGCTTGAACAATTGCTACAGGTTGAGATGAGTGTTCGTGTTTCAGGACAGCCGAAAGCTGATTTTTGGAGTTCGATAACCCTTGTGGAATGTATATTGATACGTTATCTAACGCAGACGGATCTTGCTTTGCATACGGATGAAATTGTGCAGGGTTATAAGGTCGCCCAATTACGGGGAGCAAGTTCACGTGAGTTTCGTCCGGTACTGGTGCATCAAGAGTTTCTTATAGAGATGCTTCAGAGCGAAGCGGTGAGCATCGCTTGTAAACAACAATTAGAACATTCCTTAAAGCTTATCTTTACACAGTTATCCACTCTGTCTGACCACTGACCCACTATGTATGAGCATTTTGATGATTTCAAACTAGATGCGCTTAATTGCGGCAAAGACTATTATTGTGATGCCTCGTTAACACCACAAAATATCGAAAGCGCTTTTACAATCTATCAGCATGCCAGGAATGGAACGACACTTTTAGACGCTGATGGCAACACTATTGCTTTTGGGGTGACAATCGTTGGCCGTCTTGCACTCAGGGTCAGTACCCGAAAAGATAATGGTGAAGAAGAATATACGTGGGCTCCGTCTGATGAGTCATTTCCCAGTATTGATGAAATCATGAAGGAAAACCTTGGTATTTTATCCGAAGATTCGACTGGCCAAATGGGGAGTATTCTGAATAGCAAAAATTGGTCTCTGCTCGCCAATGACGCATGGCTGCTCGGCAGTATCCATGCCAATACTGAATTCCATTTTGCCTCGCCGCTTAGGTGGGACAATCTTTGGGACGACAATATGGAACGAATAACAGTGACAGCGCGAGAAATAATTGGCATTACAGCACACGGTTATGAGATACGCAGACCGAATCCGAAATTGGAGTCCGTGGCCGTTTGTATCGATAGAAACAAAGCAATGGCTGCGTCGTTAATAACCTATAAAGACTGCGTAAAGAGGTATATAAACCGTGATATTGTGTCAACACTTTTCCGGACACAAAGCTAAGCTGATTTTAGCTGCATTTCTTATCCAGCACTGCTTCTGGAGCATAATGGCCGTTTGTTCCCTGTATCCGTCTATTATCTTGATCATGAAACCATGGTCAGTGAAAAAGTAAGCATTTTAGAAAAAACGCCTGGAGTATCGTGTTAGTCGTTGAATCAGGATTTGCTCGACAATGAATATTTTCAAACGTGCACGTATTCGCTACATTCTGCGCCGTCACGCAATCGAGTACGGTTTGTGGTCTGAAGTTACCGAAAAGTTGGCTATTTTGCAGGGATTGACTGCCGTTGAGAAAGCGCACTTGCGCGAACTGACAACGCTGTTTCTGCACGAAAAAAAGTTCTTTGGCGCTCAGGAACTTCAGCTGACCGATGCCATGTGTTTGATCATCGCCGCTCAAGCCTGTCTTCCTGTGCTTGGGCTTGGGCTTGGTTGTTTGTCAGGCTGGACCGGAATTATCGTTTATCCGGGTGCATTTCGGATTAATAGAGACGAAAGAGACGCCGCGGGTGTTGTACATCATCAGGAACAGGCGCTAATCGGTGAATCCTGGTCACGAGGGCCATTGATACTGTCATGGGACGATGTTGAGCGGGATTTGCAGGTGAAACAGGCCGGTCGCAATGTTGTGATACATGAAATTGCCCATAAGCTGGATATGCTGAATGGACCTGCCGACGGTTTCCCTCCGTTGCATCATGGCATGGCCGTAACCGGGTGGTCAATTTCGCTCGGCGCAGCTTATGAAAGCCTGGTGCAACGAGTTGAACATCACCATCGCGTCTGTATTAACCCTTATGCAGCAACCAGTCCTGCCGAATTTTTTGCGGTAATCAGCGAATATTTTTTCAGCGCGCCAGAAATTCTGCATACTCACTATGCTGATATTTATCAACAACTGAAACTTTACTACCGTCAAAATCCGTTGCTGCGCAGTCATTCTATTTAAACCAGCGTGAGCATTTGAATATAATCCTGGTTTCGGAACCGATTTGCCGGTCCTTACTAGGTTGCTTTACAAGGGTTCTTTTCGTCTAGTCATTGTTAAAGCTAATTTTGGTGTTCGGTTCAAACCAAACATCCCCATCTCCCTCAAAGACAGGACTGGAGTCAGGACTTTCAAAAAGTGCAATCCATGACCGTATGTAGTATAAAATGAATCCTGAAGATTTTATCTCCGCACTTTATCTTCAAAGGAGAAGATATGACACATGAATCACTATTTGACTACAGTGGCGACCCCGAATTATTAAACAAATTTCGAGAGATGGTTGCTGTAAATGCTTATTATAGAGCCGAAAAAAGAGGTTTTGAACCCGGTCATGAACTGGATGACTGGTATGAAGCCGAGCGGGAAATAACAAACATCTATCGCTATTGGTTTCAGTAAGTTGCATGATGTATAAAGGGTATAAAATGGATTCCTTTGTCCAGACAAATACACATCTTCATATTTCACCGCCCACCAACACTTTATAACACCGACGTGATATATGAATGTAATACATGGCACCTGGATTCCAGAAAACACCCAGGACTTCATTCAATCGGGTGCTTTTTACCTGTGGGTAGAAAGCGACGACGTTCGGAATAGTACAAAAATTCCGCTTCATCCACAACACTTACCAGAAAAGCCTTGTTTAGAGTTTTTAAAAAATGAGTTAGCGGTTAGTCCTCTTAGTACCGAGCAGGGTGCATTATTATCGCTACAGTTGCCTACCTTTGCAGGTAAGCCGCTGCCGTCACCCGAGTTACAGCATGTTGAAGTTGACGAGAAAGTGACTCTACAAAACTGGCAGGTCTACGCTTATCGGTTGCCAGGACCTTTAAAAGTGATTAACAATATCCATTTTTTGTGTTGTTACCAGGCTGGCAATAGCCGTATCGGTAGTGATTTTTTGTTTTGGTATTATTTTAGCCAATCATTAAAACAAATTCTTGCCAAGGATCAGTATATTCCCCTGTTGTTGAGCAAGAAAGCGGGTAAGAAAATCGAGCTGTACCGGCGCTGGCAAGCGGTATCAAGCAACTATGAGGGCTTGATACAAACAGCCCTTGCTCAAATGCCGCTGGCTTGCAGTCAACAATATCAGCCTGAATCGTTGTTACGGCATTTTGCCGAAGTGGTTATTGATGAACTGCTAACTGCGGCCGCATTGGAGATGCCACAGGTTTTTACAAAAAAAGTCCAGGATGATTTTTTAGAAACCATTCTGTTGCACAAACAATCAACAGAGTCGATTGCAATCTGTCAATCGCTCCCAGATGACTTTAAACACTGGCAGCAATGGCAGCAAAAACTGCTCGGAACCGAGGCGCAAAGTACCCTGCAATTGGGCTTGCAATTGCTTGAAGCCGATGCGGCGGTTATTGACCAGTGGCGTTTGGTATTCTTTCTATCCTCGCACAAAGACCCTTCGCTTAAATTGGATTTGGCTGATTTTTGGGCACATAAAAATCACTTTCATCAAATGCTCCAGCAGAAATTCGGCCAAGCGATTGAACAGCAGATTTTAATTAATCTGGCACAAGCCGCACGCATTTATCCCAAACTATGGCAGGGCATGGAAGGCAGTGAGCCTGATAGCATGCAGCTCAATTTGGATGAAGCCTTTGACTTTTTGAAAGAAAGCGCATGGATATTGGAAGATGCCGGTTTTAAAATCATTATTCCGGCATGGTTGACCCCCAAAGGTCGTCGTCGAGCGAAAGTTCGCCTGCGTTCGGGTGGAAAAAGCAAATCTGCATCAGCCAGTGCGCAAGCCTGGTTTTCCATGGAAACGCTGACCGATTATCATTACGAGCTGGCCATCGGCGATGAAACGCTCACTCCTGAAGAATGGCAGCAACTGGTGGATGCCAAAGCGCCGCTGATCCATTTTCGCGGGCAATGGATGGAGCTGGACCGCGATAAAATGCAGGAAATGCTGCTCTTTATGCAACAGCAAAATGACGCTACCCCTGAGCTATCGGTGCAGGAATTATTAAAAAAATTAGCCGAAGAAGCCGACAGTTTTGAGCTTGATGTGCATGATAGTCTTGCGCAGATGTTGGCAAAGCTATCCGATAACAGCCAACTGGAACTTATAGATAATCCGGAAAAACTCAACGCAGAGCTTCGAGATTATCAAAAACGCGGTGTGGCCTGGTTGCGTTATCTGGAAAACCTGGGGTTAAACGGTTGCTTGGCTGATGACATGGGTTTGGGTAAAACCATGCAAGTCATTAGCGTGTTGGTCCTGGAGCGCGAACAAACAAAGCCAGGCCCAACACTACTGATTGCACCGACTTCCGTTATTGGCAACTGGCAAAAAGAAATTGAAAAGTTTGCCCCGCATCTGACCACGCTGATTCATCACGGCAGTGCACGTGAACAAGCTGTTGATGCTTTCCAGCAACTGTGCTTGCAGCATGATTTGCTGATTACCTCTTATACGCTCGCGCGTAAAGACAGCAAATTACTGGGTGCATTGCAATGGCGGCGAATCGTTCTGGACGAGGCGCAAAACATTAAAAATCCGAAAGCTGCACAAACCAAAGCCATTTTAAAGCTCAATGGCAGTTCCCGTCTGGCGTTAACCGGTACACCGGTAGAAAACCGCTTAATGGATTTATGGTCCATTTTTAATTTCCTTAACCCCGGCTATCTGGGCAAACAAGCACACTTTCGCAAAACCTACGAGTTGCCGGTACAGCGTGATAATGACCCGATACAGTCGGCTACCCTGAAAAAACTCATCCAGCCCTTTATTTTGCGGCGTTTAAAAACCGATAAAGCGATCATTAAAGATTTACCCGACAAAATTGACAACAAGATTTATTGCAATCTCAGCAAAGAACAAGCGTCCTTGTATGAAGTCGTCGTTCAAGATGTGGTTACCCAGTTAGAGGAAGCCGAAGGTATTCAACGCCAGGGCTTAATGCTGTCCACCCTGATGAAATTGAAACAAATCTGCAATCATCCGATGCAGTTTTTACAGGATGGCAGCGCCTTTACCCCGGAACGTTCGCATAAGCTTGAGCGCATCAGCGAAATGCTCGAAGAAGCCATGGCACAAGGTGATAGTGTTTTGGTGTTTACCCAGTTTACCGAAATAGGTGAACACCTGGAACGTTATCTGGCCAAGGAAAAACACTATAAAACCCATTACTTGCACGGCGGCACGCCGCGTACTAAACGCGAGCAAATGATCAGTGATTTTCAAGACCCGGAAACAGGCCCTAGCGTGTTTATTCTATCGCTCAAAGCCGGCGGTGTCGGTATCACCTTAACCCAGGCGAATCATGTGTTTCATTTTGATCGCTGGTGGAATCCTGCCGTTGAAAACCAGGCCACTGACCGGGCATTTCGCATCGGCCAGCTTAAGAATGTTTTCGTGCATAAGTTTGTCACCCTGGGCACCTTGGAAGAGCGCATCGATCAAATGATCAGCGACAAGCAAAAAATGGCCGACAGCATTGTCGGTAATGACGAAAGCTGGCTAACCAGACTTGACAATCAGGCGTTTAGAGAACTGATTGCCCTCAATAAACACAGCATTATGGAAGACTGACATGAGCAAATACGCAAAAACCTGGTG
>JAQTMV010000154.1 GCA_028714175.1 Methylococcales bacterium | reverse complement strand
AGCCGTCAGAGCAAGTGCAGAGTTTTACAATTTATTCCTGGTAATCATCTGAGCTATTTAAAAAGCCAAATCATTAACGCTCAATATAGCCAGTAAAATCGATACGATAATGCCGGCAATCATCAATCCGAGGGTAATTATCAACGCCGGTTCCAGAAAAGCCAGCAGTCGCTGTATTGCCACTCTGAGCTGTTTGTCATAGATCGTGGCCACGCGCAACAGCATTTCTTCCAGGCGCCCGGTTTCTTCACCCATTTTAACCATTTGCATGGCCATTTTAGGAAACAGGCCCTTTCCCAGCAAAGCATCCGATAAATGTTTGCCTTGTTTTAACTGCTCTTCGGCATCCTGAATGGCTGCGGCCAATACTAGGTTGTCGACAGTTTCCCGTACAATTGCCAGCGCCGACAGTATTGAAACGCCGTTGCCCAGAAGAGTTCCGAGGGTGCGGCTGATATTGGCGGTTTCTTTATTCAAAATAATCGTTCCGGCCAGCGGCAGCTTGAGAAAACGAGCATCCCAAACTTTCTTTTTTACCGGGTCTGCCAATTGAAAGCGCATGTAACTGGTCACAAACATAATCACGCCCAGCAATGCCCACCAATAGCTTTGCAGCCATTCCGCCAGTCCCACAACAATCTGTGTTGATACTGGCAGCGCCTTACCCGCACTTTCAAACATCTCGGTAAATTGCGGTACGACAAAGGTCAGCATGACAAACAAAGAAGCCAACGACATCACCAGCAAGATGGTTGGGTAGATTAATGCCGTGCTGACGGTGTCTTTTAATTCCTGTGAGCGCTCCAGATACTCGGACAAGCGCGTCAACACATCACCCAGACTGCCGCCTGCTTCACCGGCCCGTATCATATTCAAATAAAATCGGGTAAAAATACCCGTCTGTTTCTCCATCGCGTCAGCTAGTGAAGAACCGCCTTTTACTTTATCCAAAACACGGGCGATAAGCTTGCTTAACCGTTCATTGTCTTCAGTCAAATCCATCAACACCAGCAATGATTTATCTATAGGCAAGCCGGATTCCAGTAAGGTTGCCAATTCGCCAGTCAATACCGCAATGTCTTTCTGTGATAGCTTTGTCTGTTTTGCACCCAAACTCAGGCCAAGAAACGATCTGCTACTGGCGAGTTTTACACGTATGGGGATATAACCTTCAGACTGCAACGTTGCAATCAGTAGCCGTTCATCAACTGCGTCTCTGAGGCCTTCTTCGGTTTCACCCAAACTATTAACTGCTTTATAGGCAAATAACGTCATAGAGCTCTTTTCATTGATTTTGTGGGAGCGGCTCTTTAGCCGCCCGGTTAGTAAACCTGCTAGGATTCCGAAGAGGTAACACGCATCACTTCTTCTAATGTGGTAATTCCCTGCATTACCTTAACCAGGCCATTTTCATAAAGGGTTTCCATGCCTTCTTTAATAGCAAGCTTTTGAATAGCTCCGGCTTCTTCATGCGCCATAATTAATTTGCGTATAGGATCGGTCATCGGCAAAAATTCAATAATCGCCAATCGCCCACGATAACCCATACCCGCACAGGCAGAACAACCGACCGGTTTGTATAAAACAATCTCACCATCGGGTGCAAATCGTCTCAAACACAGTTCCTTAACAATCTCAGGCGCGGCGACATAGCTTTCCTTGCAGACGGGACACAGCTTCCTGACCAGACGCTGCGCCAATATGCCGTTGACGGTAGAGGTAAGCAAATACTCTTCAAGACCCATATCGAGCAAGCGTGTAATACCGCCCGCCGCATCATTGGTATGCAGTGTTGATAATACCAAATGTCCTGTCAGGGCCGATTGCACGGCGATCCTTGCTGTTTCCAGATCACGCATTTCACCAATCATAATGACATCGGGATCCTGCCTGACAATGGAGCGCAAAGCCGACGCAAAAGTCAATCCTATCTGGGGTTTTGCCTGAATCTGATTGACTCCCTCCATCTGATATTCTACAGGGTCTTCAACGGTTATGATTTTTCGTTCCGAGGTATTGAGCTGCTTTAATGCTGCATACATCGTGGTGGATTTACCGCTACCCGTAGGGCCGGTAATCAGAATAATGCCATGCGGTTGCGCCAATACCTCAACAAACTGCTGTAGATGCCGCCCGGAAAAGCCCAGCGCGGCAAAATCCAGCACTGTATTTTCCTTATCCAGCAAGCGGATAACCACACTTTCACCATACATCGTAGGAATAGTCGAAACCCGCAAATCCAGCTCCTTGCCCAGCATTTGTACTTTGATGCGACCATCCTGCGGCAATCTTCGTTCGGCTATATTCAGTTTAGCCATAATCTTGATGCGTGATATTACCGCCGCCGTTGATTTGACATGAGGAGCGTCAATTTCCTGTAAAACTCCGTCCACGCGTAGTCTGATTTTTAAAGTTTGCTCAAAGGGTTCAATGTGAATATCTGATGCCCTGGTTTCAATCGCCCGCTGCATAATCAAATTGACCATTTTGATAACGGGGGCTTCACTGGCCAGATCTTTTAAATGCTCTAAATCTTCCTCACCCAGGTCATCCAGCGCCAGGTCATTATTCAGCTTTTCTTGTGACTGGCTTTCGCCATACTGCACCGCCAGCGCTGCATCGATTTCCGACAGCAAACCCACTTTGGGAACAATTCGTTTTCCAGTCGCCAATCTCAGTGCGTCAATAACAAACTGATCTTCAGGATCCATTAGAGTAACGGTAATACTGTCTTCAGTATTATTTAACCCAATGACATGATAGTTCTTTAAAAAACGTAGCGATACGCTTTCGGGCAATTGCATTTCCAGCGGGTAGTGATCCGACGTGATCTTCTCAAAATGGCCCGATTCGACAAACGCATCCGCTACATCCTGCTCCGAACAAAGTCCTAACTTAACCAATAGTTGAGGCACGCTTTCTGCCACTGCGGTTTTTTGGACCCGCTCCACTTTTTTTAATTCTGAAGCAGACAGTTTGTTTTTTTCTTGCAGATTTTTTAGTATAGCTTCATAGGCCATTATCATTTTCCTTTATCAGCGGTTTTATAAATTATCAAGGGACTTGGCACATTCTTCAAAAAAGTAATCTCAAACTCCCGCAAAAAATCCCGCAGCCTCTATGCCTGCAACCGCACAGCGTTCATCCTGATCAGATACATCACCGCTGATACCAACTGCGCCGATGAGATTATTGCCGGCATCACGAATCAGCACACCGCCTGGAACCGGCATTATTTTCCCATCGGCCACATCTATCAAAGCATTCATAAAATCGGGGCGTTGTACTGCCACAACTGCCAAACTGCGTGATGATACGCCCATGCTAACTGCACCCCAGGCTTTTGCTGTAGCAATTTGTTGTCTGATCATACTCGCCCCATCTTCTCTTTGCAGGGCTTTTACATGACCTGCGGCATCCAACACCACCACAGTCAAAGGCGCCAGATTTAATTCTCTCGCTATATGAATAGCAGTGTTTATAATAAAATTGGCTTGTTTCAATGTTAATACTGTCATTAGTAAGTTTTGTTATTTTAATAGTGGGAAAAGATAAGGTTCTATATTACCGGCGATAATTGCTTGTGCCTTGGCATTGGGATGTAGTCCGTCCGCTTGCATCAATTCCTTATTCAATGCAACATTTTCGAGAAGAAAAGGCACAAACGGAACATCCTGTTCTTTAGCTAATTGCAAGTAAACATTGTAGAACATATCAACGTAACGCTTGCCGTAATTAGGTGGAATTTTCATGCCCAGAAACATGACTTTTGCTCCTGCTTTTTGGGCACGGCGGGCCACCTCGGCAAGATTGTCTTTCATCTGTACAGGTGACAGGCCGCGCAAGCCGTCATTAGCGCCCAGTTGAATTAACAGTATAGCAGGTTTGTATACGGCTAAAATCCGGTCGATACGCGCCAAACCACCGGCGCTGGTATCGCCACTGATACTTTCATTGATGATTTTATAGTCGCTGTTTGATTTAACCAGCTTTTTTTGTAACAAAGCAACCCAACCCTGGTCTACTTCAATTCCGTAACCAGCGCTGATACTATCTCCCAATACAACTATCGACTTGGCCATGGCGGTCATGGACATTAACGAAATTATCAAGGCAACTAAAAAACCAGGCATTATGCACACTCTAAAAGATACATTAAACAACATCATAGTAACGGAAAATATGGGTAAGTCGGTAGTGACCTCGAACGGGACACTGCATATCTTGTCATCGATAGATTTGATAATCAAATCCGGTGAAAGTATTGCCATCGTTGGCGAATCAGGTTCAGGAAAAACCACATTAATAAGCCTGCTGGCAGGATTGGATACGCCTAGCTCCGGGTCAATCCGCCTTAACGGAAAACTATTAACCGTGATGAATGAAGACGGCAGGGCCGCCATGCGTAATGAACTGATAGGTTTTGTTTTTCAGTCGTTTCAATTATTGCCTGGACTCACTGCGCTGGAAAATGTCATGCTGCCCCTGGAATTAAGCGGCGATAAAAACGCCAGAGCGTCAGCTACCGCTTTATTGCACCGGGTTGGCTTGTCGCATCGTTTATCCCATACGCCTAAACAACTTTCCGGCGGCGAACAACAACGCGTCGCCCTTGCCAGAGCTTTTGTTACCAGGCCCGCGATTCTTTTTGCCGACGAACCAACCGGCAATCTGGACAGCAAAACTGGCGCAACAATCATTAATCTATTGTTTGAGCTGAATCAGGAAAACCAAACCACGTTGATTCTGGTGACCCACGACCATGCCTTGGCAGCACGCTGTCAACGAACAATTCAACTGGATGCCGGATGCATGGTATGAACCGTTTTAATCTGGCGCTTGGTAAGGCGCGTAAAATGATTTAAAGCTGAACACCTAGCCGCCGCAGAAGAGGCAGCAAAACGAAATAACAAGCAACGGTAGCCACAACCGAAAGACTGAGGCTGAGCCAAAATCCGATACCCTTTTTAAGCAGCAGGGGCAAAAGTAAAAACAGCAAGAGTGAAGGCAGCACCAGCCAGAAAATCTGGCTCGAAAGCGCCGCAATCTGTGCTGGCGCAGCGCCTTCGACATGGAGCCACACGAACGCCAGCAAAGACGTAAGCGGCAAAGAGGCGACGAGCGCGGCAAAACCGGTGCTTCGCTTTGCAATTTCCGTGATGGCCACAATTATCAAGGCAGATATAGCAACTTTAAGAGCATAATAAAACATTTGGTTTGACCTTGTTAGAGTTATCCTTGTCGGAATGCTTATAAAACGGGTGGGGTGGATATAACAAGGGGCTCATTGGAGCAATATTGATGACCGAGGCATAAGCCATATTGCGCCATTTAAACTGGGCGGGAATTAATACACAGCATCAGGTAGAATGACGGTTAGCAGAGTTCTAAACAAAAGAGAATTAATAGATGTGTTGAAATGCCTTCATTCGTTACTAAAGACAAGTTATAGTTATTTCCTGATTCTCCCGTAAAACCTCGGAATAAGGAAAAACGCATACAGGAGATAGCACCCTATAGAGCATAGAGACTGTAAAAATTTTCAGAATTCCTTATTCCAATATCCATATATTGTGGCTTATGGGTATCTTAACACAGCATATTTTCATAGTCTCGAACCCTGCTGGGCCAGAGTGAGCCCATCCATGATCCTGTAACAAAGATATGTTTAATGAAATTTTTTTACCCTCTGGAGGGCTTCTTCACATGATTACCTTGCGCTCGATTTGTTTATTCAGTGTGCTGTTTGTTGCGCTGATGCCGCCCTGTGCTGCAGCCACGACAAACACGCATATTTATGTGATTGTGTCCCTGGTTGACAACGCATCGCAAGGCATCGTGCCGGTTCCTGCGAAAATTGGCAATGGCGATGATCCGCGCAGCAATCTCTATTGGGGTGCGGCTTATGGCGTGAAAACCTTTTTGAGCAAGGCGAATGGTTGGCGAAAGTTGGGGTGCGAAAAAGATATTAGCGACACTATCCTGGAACGCTGCCAGTTTGCCTGGAAGGACATGCTCACCGTTACCGCAGATGCTTATCGCGGCAGCCGTATTGACCAGGCGATGCTTGACTTTATGCAACGTGCAGCCACTCCGCCCAATGCGGCAAATCGTGAAATGGTGGTATTCATCGGCCATGATGGCTTGATGGACGCACAAAACCAGACAATCATAGAACGCTTTCCAAAACATGCCGGGCACGATAAACAAGCGGTTGTTCTGGCCTGCATGAGCGATGAGTTTTTCACAGGACATTTGCTTGCCGCCGGTTCAAAGCCTGTGGTAACCACTTTTAGCTTCATGGCGCCAGAAGCCTATGTATTGGAAGCGATTGCACGTGGTTTTGCCAATCAGGCGAATGAGAACGAGTTGCGTAGTTCTGCCGGCATCGCTTACGCAAAATACCAGCGTATCTCAGCTAAAGCGGGAAAGTCGGTTTTTGGTGCAAATATTCTAACTAGACCTTTAAGTTTGAGCCTAAGATAGGACGGGTCGAGGCACGAAGCCCATCCTGTTAAGCTCGACAAGTTCTGTGCCACTCAGATAAGATTGGGCTTTAAGCGGGAGCAAATGGGGAAGAAAGCAGGAACGTTGTTACGGATGATGAACCATAGTGTGTCGTTGTCGATACAGGGGTCAGCCGGTTGCGGGTGGAGATGACAAGCCGCCACGGAATTTGCGGATTGGCTTGGCGAACGGCATCGGTAATATGGATTGCCGCTTCGCCGATTAATTCCAGATTACATGCGATGACATCTCCACGTGGGCACGGAATAGCATGTGCCCACCTTAGCTGGCTTAACTGGCATCTGGAGTTTATTGCGAATCATTGGCGAAAATGGGATTTGCAATCCTCAAACTGACGGCTATCTGCAACCGGCCCAGAGAAGTCATTCGAAAATCTTCATGAGATTTTTTCGATTAGAGATTAATATGGCGTAGACAATAACTCGTTTAAAAACGTATTTTACGGAATGTCTTGATTCCAACCTTATATTGATGAGATATAGCTCTGATGAATAGCATGAGTATCCGGTTTCTGGTTTTTTTGTCGCTGCTGTGGATTTGTGCAGACGATGTTTACAGCCATGAACATCACTCAATGTCATGCCGGCCCTTTAATGGCAGATTAAGCGATTTGAAGTTGCGGCAACCGCCAGGACGAGTGCTGCTGATACCTTTACTGAGTAAGGATCCGTATGCGAATGAGAGCCCAAGATGGTCCGAGCAACCCGCGCGCACTCTGGAAGCCTTTTATCGGAACCGGTTTAATGCAGTCGTAAAGCAACTGCGGGATGTCTGGAGCTGGAGTGATTATTACCAGCAGGTCGAGCAAATAACGCAGCAGTCGCCTCCTTTCGATCGGGTTATTTTTATCAGTCATGGCGGTTTCGACGGCCCGATACTCAAAAATGCTATGTATTGGCACGCCTTTGACGTAACAGAGGGCAAAGGTAAATTACTTCAGTTTTCCGAGGCGCAACCAGGACTTAAAAATGTGTTGTCCGTCACCTATGACACTGAAAAAAACCGCATATTCAGCGACTATATGGCCTCGCACTGGCATGAATTGGCGCCGATGAATTTTTCCGATATCTGGCATCTCCTTACGGGATGGGAAAAACAGATACTGCCGCTGAACAGTGCTTGTTTTCAACGCTACTGCTCGCCGGATCGACTGGCTGCAAGACGGGGACAGCAGCTTGAATACCAAGTCTATTTATGTGAACTCCTTTGCCGCGAATCACTGTTCAAGCAAAAGATCTCTGTTGAGATATCCCCGGAACGGTTCTTTAATTTCACAAAATCTTTGAATTCGCTTGTAACGACAGACGGCCTGATTTTTTTCGGCGCCTGCAACCCTGGCAGTACAGCTCCGGAAAAAGTTGTGGAGCGGGATGAAATTGATTTGTTAATCAACTCAACCCTTGCGGGCGGACCGCACAAAAGCTACGTGCATCTGGTTAGCGCAGCAACCGGCCGCATCACCGCCGGTCCGATAGGAAGTAGCAGCGCCGACGACATTGTAAATCGAATTATCATGTTTGAGACCCGCCATCCTCAACGTTATTTATGCATCGCAGCTCCTGTAGCGAAGTGATCATGTAAAGCGCAATCCGGCTGCAATAGGGGTTAGCCGTATTACACCACTCGTTGTGTTTTGTTGTGAGGCAATATACTAACACTACCGCGTTCTTAGAGACCAACCTGCTGCACCACCGGATCGTCGAATAGCTACGCTTTTTGGCGCCCAGTTACCCCAACCTATCACGGTTCAAAAATAAATATTCGACTGTCGGTTTAGGGACGAGACGATAAGATAAGGCATTTGGTTATTATCCCGTATGTTGGGTATTTTGTATCGCTAATGTAGGGTAATTTGTTAGGTTGGTGCCAAGGTAAGGAAGCCCAACAATTCGGCCCATCAGATGTTGGGGTTCGTACCTCACCGCAAACCTGCACAAGAATAAGGTATCAGGACTTGCAAAATTACATTGCCGTCTTAACATTCAAGCAGAAAAAACGTCTGGTTAGTCAAAAAGCAGAAGGGTAAAATAACAACCAAGCGCATTTTCTCTATTTAAAGATACAACTTCTAATTCATCAGACGGAATCATCGCATGAAAATAATTTCCTGGAATGTCAACGGCATTCGCTCGGTACAAGGCAAAGGCTTTGCCGAAACGCTCGCGCGGCTCGATGCTGACTGCATTCTGCTGCAGGAAACCAAGGCCCAGGCCGATCAGATCGACAAGGCGCTGGAGGGCATCGATAACTACCATATTTATTCCAATTGCGCCGAACGCAAGGGCTATGCCGGCATCACGTTGTTATCCCGGAAGGCGCCGCTGCAAATTATCAACTATATCGGCATTGTCGAACATGACGGGAAGGCCGCATGATCGTCGCCGAATTCGAACAGTTTTTTCTGCACGACGTCTATGTGCCCAATTCGGGCGAGGAATTGGTGCGGCTGGATTACCGGCAAACCTGGGACAGCGAATTTCTGGCCTATTGTCAGCAACTGCAAAGCAAAAATCCGCTGATCGTCTGCGGCGATTTCAACGTCGCTCATCAGGAAATCGATATTGCCCGTCCGAAACCAAATTACAATAAATCGGCCGGTTATACCCAGGTCGAAATCGACGGCTTCAGCCGTTTTCTCGACGCCGGACTGGTCGACACCTTCCGGCATTTCCATCCGGACACCGTCGCCTATAGCTGGTGGAGTTTCCGCGGCGGCGCCAGGGCAAGAAACGTCGGTTGGCGGCTCGATAACGTGTTGACCAGTAAAGCGCTGGTCGGCAAGGTCAGGCAGGCCTTTATTCTGTCGGATATTACCGGATCGGATCCTTGTCCCGTCGGCATCGAGATTGATCTTTAAGGTAACTCCGGTTCACTTCTAAAAAAATTGTATGCTAATTGAACGCTGCCGGTTTACTCCCCCTCATCCCAGCCCCTTCGACACTGCTCAGGTCAGGCTTCTCCCTCAAGGGCGAAGGAGCAGATGCTTGTATAGATACTCATGCACCAGGTGAGAGGGCTTGATCTGCGATCCTTAAGCTGATGTCTATACGCGAACAACTCATGCGCGACCACCGCGCCGCCTTGGCGAATTGCAGCAGATGCCCAACGATGACTGGCCCGGTTGTAAGCGGGAGCCCTTTGTTATCGCCGATTTTGCTTATCGGTCAGGCACCCGGCGACAAAGAAGGCGGCTTCGGCAAACCCTTTGCATGGACGGCCGGTAAAACAATGTTCAAATGGTTCGAGCGTATCGGTCTGGATGAAGAAAATTTTAGAAGGCGTGTTTACATGGCCGCAGTGTGCCGCTGTTTTCCAGGTAAAAATCCCAAGGGCGGAGACCGTGTGCCGAATCCGGCCGAAATCGATAACTGTGCAGGCTGGCTGCAAATTGAAATCGATTTGCTCAAACCCGATCTGATCCTGCCGGTCGGCAAACTGGCGATCAGCCAATTAATGCCGGTGAAAAAACTCAACGATGTGATCGGCAAACTTCACCCTATCACCTTTCACGGCCATCGCACCGAAGCGATTCCGCTGCCCCATCCATCAGGCGCGTCAACCTGGCACCGGACCGACCCGGGCCGCGTGCTACTGGAATCGGCATTGACGATCTTGCAGCACCATCCGGCCTGGCAACAAATTTGCCGAGCAAGTTAAGCGATTGACATCCTTGCCACGTAAATGCACGCAGGCTGATTCACCCAACACAACATCGCCTACCTAGACGCCAATGATTTCTGAGACGCGAGTACCCGTGTTATAAAGCATGGCTAACAATAGATGGTCACGTTGCGAAGTCCAGGTATCACCGGGTTGCCCAATCACGGCCAATATTTCCTCACGGGTCATAAAGCCCAGCACAGGGCGTTTAAAGCGTTGCATTGGCAAAACCTGAATCGCCGCATCCGAATAAATCAACGGCGCTCCCCGTTTGCCCGTGCTCTGGCCTCGCCAGTGTTGGCGCAGAAAGTCTTCTTCAAACCAGACTGTTATGCCACCTCTTCGCACCAGCCACGGTCGTACTCCGGCCAGTTGGTTACTCGATACTTATCTTTAGCTTTAGACGCTTGGCTTTCAGGTAACGTGGGATTCGACATGTTCTGCTCATTTCAGGCTTATCGGGCCTTATACTATGCTAAATTTAGCGGATTTATGCACCCAACGCCATCGGACATAGAAAAAAGTGTAGAGAAACATCTCATTTGGAAAATGGACGCCTTTACAACAGTTCATCCGAACTTCTCAATTCCTGATCGTTTAAACTACGGCAGACATTTTAGCAGCAGACATCTCTCGCTTTCATGTTAATTGACAGGACGATGCACCCAGTCTGCGCCTAGACTACCTTTCAGATTCTCAAGATAAGATGGTTCGGAGACCTCGGTAAGCTTCCGCTCTGTGGCTTCAAGTTTATGAGCCAACTCCTGATAAAAAGAGTCGGTTTGTTCAAATTCGCTCATGCGCTGTAAAATATAATTGCGGTGTTGTTGCCAAAGTTTGCAGTCTCTTTGTTGCTTGATGTTAAGGCGTTCTTGATACCAGTCGCTTGTCAGCAAGTATTCACGGCTAAACAGGGAGCGAATAGCAGGATCATTGACGGTTTTGCCTTCATAATCTCCGTTGGCCATTATATGAATCAGTGCTTTTAGCGGCGGGCAAGCATCATTGATTGAACTATCCTGAAAATAGAGTTGGGCAACCCGTTGTTGGGCTTGATAAACATTATCGACACCATCGACAAAGCTGTCCAGATCCTGAGTCTCCGGCTTTAACATGGCTTCATCAAATACTGCTGTCGGATAGTCGAATACTTTTCCGAAATTAGTATGAACAAAGCGCTCGGTAATTCGATAACCCAATCGGCTGGCAAAAACTGTCCTGCCTTGATATTCAAAATCTTCCAGTTTCTCCAGTTGCCCGTGTTCGATAAGATAGCGCGGATCGCGCTGCTCTACCGGCAAGCGTGACCAGATTTCAGGAATCAACAGGCTTATATCATGATCAATTCGGCGTTGCGCACCGATATAACCGGCTGCAGTAGAGAAGCCGGCATAGCCGCACAATACAAATGAAACCAGAGCTGTATTCAGATCCGCCGTGGTGCACAGGGCATTAAACGGGCCTTTGGTCAGCGCACCTTCCGAACCGGCACCGGTGGTCGATGGTGATTTGCCGGTCAAGCTGCAAATAATATCCATAAACAGCTCGGGTAATTCCTGATAATGGATAGGATTATAAATGGCTAAAGGCCTGATGCCAGCCGCACTGTCTCTCGGATTGTTGCGGCGTCCAGTTAATACCGAGTTAACCGGAAAATAAACCGGTTGATCCGCTTTCAGGCCTCGCGCCAGGCGGGTTGACAGTTCTGCAAGATAAGCCGTGAAAGGGTTGACAATATCAGGGCGAAGTTGCAGGTAACGTACGTTTTGACTGGGTTTGCCATCGACCAGACGTGGATGGGCTGATGACACAAAATACTCACCCTCCATGCCTTGCGCTGCCTGAGCAATGAGGTTGCGCATCGGTTCACTGAATTCGTCAAAGTGAATGATGTCTTCCATAATTTCGCGCGCATCGCCAGTCGTGAGCGGTTGAAAGTTAGAAATAAAATTATTTTTACCCGATAAATCGAGTTCGGTTTGTAAATCGGTGCCACGGTGAATGGCATCATCCGGGCGTTGGAAAAAACTTTGTTCGCAGTTTTCAACGAGTTTAACGCCAGGGTTGTTATAGTCAGGATTAAGCCCAGTCAGTTGGCTTATCGGCACGACGGTTGACGCCGTTATATCATCTTCAAGCTGTACTTTTTCCGAAGCAATGAAGTCCTGCCTCAACTTGAAAACTCGCCAGGCGCCATTACTGTCATAGCCGACCCGCAGATAGCTCGCAATCAGTTTACGGCCATGAAATTTCAATTCATTACCGGAATAACCATTGACCATATCAACAGAAAAATGTTCGCGCCAGTTTTGC
>JAQTMV010000153.1 GCA_028714175.1 Methylococcales bacterium | reverse complement strand
TCGGTCGAAGCTCCGGTGCGCCAGTAGGTCTTGATAGGATCCCAGAATTGCTGGATGCCTTCATTATAGGCATTACCGTTTTGCACGATGAGAGCCGTGACCCGATCCGGGTTCTTTGTTGCCAGACGGAAGCCAACCGGCGCACCATAATCCATGACATACAAGGCGTAACAATTCACGCCGAGTTGGCGGAGCAGTTTGTCGACCACCTGGGCAAAGTTGTCGAAGGTGTAGGCAAACTTAGACCGGTCGGGCATTCCGCTCTGGCCGAAACCTGGGTAGTCGGGTGCGATGACCCGGTACCGGTCGGCCAGTTGCGGGATGAGGTTTCGAAACATGTGCGACGAAGTCGGAAAACCGTGGAGCAGCAGGACAATGGGCGCGTCCTTCGGCCCGGCGTCGCGATAGAACACTTCAACGCCATCGATGTTCGCGGTGCGGTAGTGCGTCTGCATCGCAGCAGCAGAAATTTCTGCCTTGTTGACTGGAGCAGCACTTGCTGCGAGCGGCGCGGCGAAAAGACCCGCCGTAGCCGCGAGTAATAGAAATCTTTTGTAAATCATGATTGCCTCCTTAGGAATCAGCATGAAATAACAACAACAATTGTAGGTGCGGATAAATTCGCACCAACTCGGCTCATTTACTCAATATACTTGTACAAGTTATTCCTTATAGCGGTTGAGTATTTCACGCAGCAGCAGCGCGTGAACCTGGTTTGACGAGCGGGAAGTCAATTTCGGTCTGGGCAACCTCGTTGACATAATTGGTCAAGGTGTTCAGCGCCACATGAAGCACAATTTCCACTATCTCGGCATTGCTGTAGCCGGCCGTCTTTACTGCCTGAACATCAGCATCTGAGACATGGCCGCGTTCGAGCGCGACTCTGGCGGCGAAGCGAACGGCAGCAGTGGCTTTAGGGTCGGACGACGTTCCGTTGCGGTTCGCTGCGATTTCAGCGTCGTCCAGCTTTGCTACGTTCTTGCCAAGGTAAGAATGTGCTGACAGACAGTAGCTGCAGCCGTTGATTTCTGCGATGGCAAGTGAAATACGCTCGCTTGTTTTAACGCCGATCGTCCCCTTGCCAAGAGCGCCGTTGAGGCTTAAATAGCCCTCCAGTGCTGCCGGGCTATGGGCAACGAGTTTCATTAAATTGGGCACAACACCCAATTGTTTGTGCACGGCCGCCAACAAAGGCAAGGATGCTGCAGGAGTCTGTTCTGCGGTGGGGATGGGTATGCGTTTCATGGTATTTCTCCTTATTTACAGTGGTTGGTTTGCTTCGTAACGCCCAATGCGTTACGGAGGACTACACTGTAATTGATTCCAATTGAAATAAGAATACTCACTAATTACAATAAACTATTGCTTTTATCGGAATAAATAATGACCAGACTATTTTTAATAGCGGCAACGTATGAAAAGTCTTCCAATTCCCGCAAGGCTAATACTTCGCGAAACTTGGCCGGCAACTCGCGGATGGCAAGATCGATCACGTTTCGGTCGGCGTTTTGCAACAACAGCGTTTCAGGATCGCTACCATTGCGAGCATAGGCAAATGCGGTTTCAGATTGATTGCGCGCGCAGGTTTTTTCGTCAAAGGGCTCCTGGCTTTGGCCTCATTTGTTCTGTAATCTTTTGATGCTTGCGGCTGCTCTATGAACCAACGCAACACCGGGACTGAAGACACGCGTGACGATAACGCCCGATACAGCGGGAATCTTCGCTTTCCTTTGCGATGTTTTTTGTGGCTCCGGTCACGAGGAAATGGCTGGAGAGATCGTCGTTCAATGAGTCGCCTCCAATTAGGCGCCTTAAGCCGGCAGCAGATTCGTTTATCCCGCGGACAAGGGAGCTTGTGGTACGCTCCCCTGCCTGATCTGCCGGGAAACTCTTGATGGCGCGTACACAGCTACTTTTCCTGACCTTGCTGGCAATGGTTGCGTTTGCGGGCAATTCGCTGCTCTGCCGCTTGGCGTTAAAACACACCGGCATTGACCCGGCCAGTTTTACAAGCATTCGTATTATCTCCGGTGCGCTTACGCTTGGGCTAATCATGCGAATGCGTGGTGGCGCACACAGCACTGCGGGGAGCTGGCCGTCCGCGCTGGCACTTTTTATCTATGCAGCCGGCTTCTCGTATGCTTACGTCAGTCTGCCGGCTGCGACGGGTGCCTTACTGCTCTTTGGCGCAGTGCAGGCAACGATGATCGGCTACGGACTATGGACTGGCGAGCGTCTTGGCATGCGGCAATCCGCGGGGTTTATTTGCGCGTTCAGCGGACTTGCCGGGCTGTTGCTTCCAGGTCTTCCGACGCCGCCTCTCCCCGCTTCCCTATTGATGCTGAGCGCCGGTGTCACGTGGGGAGTCTACTCCTTGCGCGGAAAAGGTGCTGGAGACCCAACCCGCGTTACGTCCGGAAATTTTTTTTGCGTGCTGCGCCCCTAACTGCGGCGCTGAGCGTGGTTACACTGCCTTCGAGTTCGCTGGATAGTTCCGGCTTTTGGTACGCGGTATCCTCCGGCGCCTTGGCGTCGGGTGTTGGCTATGCGCTTTGGTACACGGCCTTATGCGGGTTAAAGGCGACGAGTGCGGCCACCGCGCAGCTCAGTGTGCCAATCCTCACGGCTGTGGGCGGCATTGTGTATCTCGATGAGGCCATTACTTTGCGCCTGCTGATCGCCTCTACAGCCATTCTCGGCGGAATTGCGTTAGTCATTATCGACAAGCAGCCTGTCAGGTGATGAAGTCAATGTAGCTACACCTTAGCGGCCACTGTTCCCGGAACGCCATGCGCATCCGGCATCAAGCTGCCGGTCGATTATCGTGATTCGGGGTTCGATCACGAGAATACCTGACGCTGGATCAAAGCCATGAAAACATGAGGCTACCGGGTTCCAGGTAGAAGCCGCTGCCTGATCCACACATCCGTTGTCGTCGCGTTAAAAGCCTTTGAATTCAGGGTGAGTTCCCCGATCTCACAAAACTCACCAGATCGTTTAAGTTGCCGCCGATTGCGTCCGGTGCAACACCCAACTCTTCGACGGGAAGATTCATTCGATTGACCCAGAAGGTCGGGTAACCAAACGATTTGGCACCTGCCGCATCCCAGCCGCCAAACGCGGCAAAAACAATTTCGTCGCGCTGCAACCCAAACGCGTCAATCGCCATCTGGTAAGCACGGGGATCAGGCTTGTATGCTCTCACCCGGTCAGTGCAGAGGTGCGCATCGAAAATGCCCTCCAGACCCGAATTCTTAACCGCGGCATCAAGCATTGCCGCGGTGAAATTGGACAAGAACGCCATTCGGATGCCCATGTCCTTTAATGACCTCAATGCAGGCAGGGCATCAGGCCAGGCCTTGATCTCAAGATAAGCGTGCATGAGTTGCCTGCGCTTTTTCATACTCAGATCGAGCTTGAGCATCCTGGCGGCAAATACCAGCGCGTCTTCCGTCACCTGCCAGAAATCCACGTAACGTCCTGATAGGGTGCGCAGCCAGGCGTAGTCGAACTGCCGGGCGCGCCAGGCATTGCTCAGCTCGGCTCCTTTGCCCGGAAAGAGCTCCTCCGCGAGCGCAAAGACCATTTGCGGGTTAAAGGTGGTAAAACCGTCAAAGGCAATGGCTTTGATTTTTGGTGTGGTCGCGGCTCGAATTGTTGGATTTGATACCACGAGGCCGGTCGTGACCCCTGTAGCAGCCAGACTAAGGAATTTTCGGCGAGTTAATGGCATGGTAGCTCCTGAACGTATTTCTACAATATTTTTATTTGTATTCCGGTTGTTAATCACGAAGCGCAAAACAGGAAAGTTCTATGAGTCTTGGCTAACAAGTATCCGTGGACTCGTTACGGCACCAGGATGACCTTGCCTGTTGTGTGCCGCCCTTCGAGCACACGATGTGCTTCGTCTGCGCATTCCAATGGATAAGTCCCGCCGATCGTGGCCTTGAGCTGGCCGCACACGGCGAGATCAAATAACTCCGCAAGATCTGTCTTCAGGCTTTTTGGTGTCAGAAGGGGCACGAGGGCGAAACCCGTCACGGACTGATTCTTGAAGATGAGACCTCCCAACTCCTTCACACCGAGATGAAAATCCTGAATGTTGAGCGCTCCATAAATGACGAGTTCGCCTAGTGGGGCGAGTGCATCGAAGCATGCCTTGGCCACTGCACCGCCGACGGATTCATAGATAATGTCAGGTCCGCCTACATCGCTCTCCTCGCATGCTCGCTCAACCCAGTCAGGCTTCGTATAGTCAACGCCGATATCGGCGCCGAGCAAACGAACGAAGTCGAGCTTTTGCGTCGTGCTCGCGGCGGCTATCACGGTTTTCGCTCCCGCGCTTTTGGCGAGCTGGACGAGAAGCGAGCCGACTCCGCCCGCAGCGGCATTGATGAGTACCGTCTTGCCTTCCGGAGGCGCCTGTTTTGTGAGATAAAGGGCGGTGAGTCCCTGGACCATCAACGCTGTCGCATCCTCGAACGAGAGCGCGTCCGGCAACGGGGCGACGAGGCCTGCGTCGATCACTACATACTCGGCATAGCCGCCGAAGAACACCCCGGCGGCGAACAGCGGAGCCGCAACACGAGCTCCTATTTCTATTCCTGCAACACCGTCCCCGATAGCTTCGATAGTACCGGCGACCTCTGTTCCGAGGATGGCGGGAAGTTCAGGTGTCACCGCATACCGGTTTTCGCGCATCAGCGTCTCGGCGAAGTTGATGCCGGCTGCGCGGACGCAGACCAGCACCTCGCCGGGACCGGGTGTTGGTGCAGGGGTTTCGACCATCTCGAAGACTTCGGGTCCACCAAAGCGGCTAATCTGTAAAGCTTTCATTGTGTGCCTCGCGAATTTGAGTTAATAGTGAATAGAGTTGGTAGTGGTCAGAGCCCTTTGGTTTGCCCGCCATCTACGTCGATGATGGCGCCGTGAACCCAGCGCGATGCATCGGAGCAAAGAAAAGCCACCACTTCCGCAATATCCGAAGGTTCTCCCAATCGGGTAATACGACAATCCTTTGTCACCTGCGCCATATAATTCTCGATGTCGGTTCCAGCCTGAGCTGCCCATTTTTCAAAGAGTTTCTGCCGCCTTGAGGTGTTCACAATGCCGGGCTGAACCAGATTGACGTGTATTTCGTCCAGGATGCCTTGCTCGGCAATTGATTTTGCAAGCGCCGCCTGCCCGCCATTGACCGCCGACACTAGCGAGAGTTGCCGGTCAGGCGTTTTGCCGGTGCCGCCGCCGATCATGACAAGGTTCCCCTGTGAGGCTTTCAACAAAGGCCACGCCGCTTTAATGACTCGCAGATTTGCGAACATCTTCAAGCCGAATCCCGTTTGCCAGGCATCGTCCTCCAGCTCCAGAAATCCGCCTTGGGCGGCGGCTCCGGCATTGGTGACGAGAATGTCCAGGCCACCCCAAGCATCCACGACCTCGGCTACAATTTGCCGGGCTGATTCGGGAAGTAGGAGGTCGAGCGCTGTCGCCCGGACCTCCGAAGTGAGTTCAAGCAGTTCCGAGCGCGTTGCATCGAGCTCGCCCTGACTTCGCGCCACCAGTTGGATTCTCGCGCCGGCCTAGGCAAATCGGCGCGCAATCGCTTTGCCAATTCCACGTCCGGAGCCGGTGACAAGAACGCGCCGATTTTCAAAAGGTTTCATCATCTGCTTCCGATCCGAAATAAAACGTGATTGTGCTTAGCAAACCGATGGCAATACATTGCAGCACTCCAATTGCGTCTAAAATATAAGAAACAATTTTCTCCCGTACCAGCACCTGATGCTCAGTCACGGCATTTTTAAAAATGGGATTCATTGTGCCTCCCTCTTTAGCTCAGGAACTGTTTAATGTTGTTTGCGATCAGGTCACTGTGCTCTTCGAGGGCGAAATGTCCGGCTTCAAGCAGGTGCAGTTCGGCCTGGGGAATGTCGTGCAAAAATGCCTTGGCTCCTTCTACGGTGAAGAACGGGTCATTCTGCCCCCACACGATCAGGGTTGGCGGTTGATGCTTCTTGAAATAGGCTTGCCACTCAGGGTAAAGCGCGACATTGCTCTGGTAATCGAAGAACAAGTCGAGCTGGATTGCATCGTTGCCTGGACGGTCGAGAAACAGCTGGTCGAAAGTATAAGTATCGGGACTGATTTTGCTTAGATCGGCCGCACCGTGTTCATACTGGAATTTCGTTGTTTGCGCAGCCAGAAATGCGCGAAGTGGAGCTTCGGTTTCTGCATTTCGATTCTTCCAGAAGACTGTCATCGGCTCCAGAGCAGGACTTACGCCTTCCAGATAGGCATTGCCGTTCTGGACGACGATACCTTCAATCGTTTCAGGATGACGCGATGCGATACGAAATCCTATCGGTGCGCCATAATCCTGTACATAGATACTGAATTTCCTTAGGTTCAACTTTGTGAATAGCAGTTCTTCAATTTGGGCGGTCAGATTGTCGAAGGTGTAGTGAAATTCTTTCGCACTCGGTTGATCGCTGTAACCAAATCCGAGATAGTCGGGCGCAATCACATGAAATTTGTCAGCAAGCTTCGGAATCAAATCCCGGAACATGTGAGAAGAAGAAGGAAAACCGTGCAATAAAACGATGGTCGGCGCGTTGCCAGAACCCGCTTCACGATAAAAAATCTTGTGGCCATCGATGCTGGCATGGTGGAATGTGTTCATGATTGTATTTCCTTAGTAAGGTGTGTTCACGGCACGCATTGGGCGTGCCGTGACGTTTTGTGAATATTTATCAACGATTGATTTCACGACAGGGAAATCAACCCCCGTTTTTCTCCATATAACTGATGTACTCCTCCCCGGAAACGCGTTCATCGGCATTTTTGTCCATGTCTTGAAACGCACCCATGATGCGGCCGGCTCGGATATCACGGTCTGAAGTCGGAGCGGTAGAGATAAGATGGTTGGCTTCCGCGAACTCTTCAGGAGTGATGAAACGGTCTCCGTTCAAGTCAGTTTTGTTAAAGCTCATCGTTCTCTGCTGCGCGGGGCTCTGCGGTTTGGCAGTTTCCTTCGTATCGGCCGCGTAGCTCGCTGCCGATGCTGCAGTCATCCAGGCAGTGCCTAACAGCAATAGATATTTATTTACGGTATTCATAATGGATTCTCCTTCATTGGCTAGTGACTAAAACAGACGTTGTACGGGCGGGCAGTTGACGATGACCCCACTGGAGCCGAACGGTTTTCCGCCCGGACCCGTCAGAAAACCGTTCTGAACCAGGGTCAGGATCTGGAATTCCTCGCGCAGTTGCGACCGATAGCCCTGAGCAATGGCGTCGGGCGTCCATTCGTAGATGTTCACATCCCATAACGGGCTATAGTCGTTGGCGATCGTCGGAATTCCCCCGAAGGTTTGATTGGGGCGATGACCATCCGTTAAGGCAGCGGAAAGGCCCTGGTGCTGAGGGTTGGCGCAGTCCTGTGGGCCGTTGAGCGCGGAAAACAACCGTTCTACCGCACTGCTGAAGGAATCATCATGCCCAGTGGGTATTTTCTTCAGTAGCGGTGCATAGGTCGCCCCTTCCAACGCCGCGACGACGGGGTCGTTCACGTCGAGTGAGATGTAGTTAATTGCCCGGCCGAAGCTAAAACCGTTAACCATTTGCAAAGTTACCGTCTGATTTGCCGGGTCTATGGCGACCACTTCGTCGTGTACCTTTGAATAGTCGACATTCCCATTGGGGAAATTGAGTTCGCTCTCATCGACGCTGAAGGCGATAATGGGCGCATTGAACACGATGCCGCCGGCGTTGGTCACCTGAACCAATGGGCTGTAATTCTGGTCTCCCACAGAACCGGCCTGTGCCGACTTGGGGGGGAACGGATGGTCAGATGGTCCTGGCTCAATATTGCGGTTTGGACTGAAGTCCACCTTGCCCTTGTCGAACACCAGATTGTTGTTCTCATCGAACGTGGCGGTTCTCGCACCGATGGAAGCATAGGTGAGTTTCGCCGAAAAGTTGAGTCCCAGGAAAGCCGCCTGACTCTGATCGTTGGTGTCGGTCAGGATGTACCAGACTAGCGTCTTCTTATTGCCTTTCAGGTAACCCTTGTAAAGCGGCAGCGTTACTGTACCTTCAACTACATCGACCTGGCCCGATCTCAGTAATTGCACAGGCCCGACTTGGGTTTGATCCAATGGCGGCGGGCCGAAGTAAGACAACCCTATCGTCGTGCCTATGGACGCAGGGGCCGGGAACAAGTCACATCCCGGGCCATCGCCACGCGTGCCGGGTCCAGGGCCATCGGCTGCCAAAGCCAATGGCGATGCCAATAATTGTGCCGAAACGGTTAGGACGGTTGCGGCAACTGTTGTGCGTAAATTCATAACTACCTCCAATTCAAAAGTGGGTTGGTTTGCTTCGTACCGCCCGAGGCGTTGCGAGCGATTGCACTGTATCGGATTCCATTTGAGATTAGAATAACCGCCAAGTACAATATACTATTCCGTTTAGTGGAATTAATAATGGACAGACTGCACTTGATGACCGTGTTTGTGGCGGTCGCCGAAGAGGAAAGCTTCGCGGGCGGCGCGCGACGGCTGGGAATGTCGCCGCCGGCCGTGACCCGGGCAGTTGCTGCACTTGAAGATCGTCTTGGCGTGAAACTGCTCAACAGGACAACACGCTTCGTACGGGCCACCGATGCGGGACAACGCTACCTGGAGGATGCACGCCGCATCATTGGGGAAGCGGACGAAGCCGATGAAGCTGCGGCCGGACTCAATGCCGAGCCACGAGGTCATTTGGCGGTCACGGCGCCGGCGCTGTTTGGCAAGCTGTATGTCCTGCCGGGCATCGTTGATTTTTTGCAGCGCTATCCTGCCATGGAGGTGTCTGCATTGTTTCTCGACCGGGTTGTAAACCTGCTGGAGGAAGGACTCGATGTTGGCGTGCGCATTGGCGAATTACCCGATTCCAGCATGAGAGCCCTCCGGGTGGGCTATGTCCGCCGCGTCCTGTGTGCATCCCCTGACTATCTTGACAAGCATGGTATGCCGCAAAACCCGGCAGAGCTATCGGGGCACAACATCGTCTCCGCCAGTGCTGTAAGCCCCAGCATTGAGTGGAAGTTTGGTCAAGGTTCCGGATTGACCGCCGTTCGGGTTAAACCCCGGCTTACGGTAACCACCAATGACGCCGCCATCGAGGCCGCTGTGCTAGGTTTCGGAATCACGCGGCTGCTGTCCTATCAGGTCGTCCCCCAACTTGTTTCAGGGCAGCTGAAAATACTATTGAGTGAGTTTGAACCGGCGCCCATGCCCATCCATGTGCTGCATCGTGAGGGGCGATATGCCTCTGCAAAGGTAAGATCTTTTGTTGATCTGATTGCGGTTGGATTGAGAGGAAATCCAGCGTTGAATTGATCGGTTCCATGACTGAAAGCGGCTTACGATGCTGGGCAAAAATCCTAGTTTTTAATAAAATCAATCAAGGTACGTACCAGGTGGCTATTTTAGACAATTCTGACCGGTTTTTTCTAATGCTTATGGCAGGTCTTTTTAACAGAGAGAAGGTTATTAACATATTCATTGCTGATATCAAAATCGATATTTCGGCTGTAATCCAAGCGTACCAAGGCTTATAGAGGTATCATGGTAAAAACCGTTCTTTTTGGTCAAAGAACCCCCAATAACCTGGGAAAATTTGACTTTTCATATGCGGGCAGCGACAACATTGAAATTGCTCGTTTTGAAGTGGGTCATAATGATTGCGGGCTTGCGAGATGATAGCTCAACCAAAAATTGATTGAGCATTTCGTCATTATTAAAAAATGCTCAATTCGTAAGGAGAACATTGTGGCAGAACGATTAATAAACCTGGACGATCGATTCTGGAATCGATTATTAAAAGCTATCGAAGAGGGACAGGTGGTGCCGGTGATCGGTTCCCAGTTGCTCACCTGGAATGACCAGGACAAAATGCAGTCTTTACAGCAGCGTGTCGCGATGCGGGTACTGGAGTTTTATAAAGTCGATGCGACTTCCGTTACTCTCACGCCGCACCGGGAACTGCATGAAGTGGTGACCTTGCTTAAGCCGAATGCCAATCTTCAGGATCTTTATGGCGACATCGCCGAAGCGCTGGATGCGGTGACGAAAGAGCCTGATTTCAAACTGCCGGGTTCGATTGAAAAACTGGCGGCAATTTCGTCATTTAAATTGCTGGTGACGCTGACGCCGGATAATTTGTTGGCCCAGGCGTTGCGCAAACGCTTCGCGGTCAATGAAATTGTGCATTCGCCGAATTTGCCCACCAGCGAAGCCGGCGATCTGTCGGTAGACTGGTTGAAAAAGCCCGGCGAAGTCAACTTGTTGTATCTGTTCGGCAAGGCAAAATCGACGCCTGTTTTTGCAATTCACGATGAGGATACACTGGAGTATGCGCATAACCTGTTGTCTCGCGGTAGCAATGTACCGCTGAGGTTTTTGGGAGAATTACAGCAGCGGGGCTTGTTGTTTATTGGCTCGAATTTCCCGGATTGGTTGAGCCGCTTTTTGTTGCGCTTGACTAATCAGACGCGGCTTGCCGACAAAAAAACCCGTGCCTGGCTGGTAGAAGATGCCAATATTCGCCCGGAACTTGCCTTGTTTCTACGCGGCTTCAGCCGGGAAACGGATATTATTTCCGAGTTGTCGCCGCAAGATTTTGTAAAGGAATTGTATGCCAGATGGTTAGTACGCAATTCGCCGGCATCAGGGCCTGACAATACTAATCAGAATCAAGCGCACGATCCGCTCAACGTCGCGTTTTTTATCAGTTATTCACGGGCAACGGATTTGCCGGCGGCGGAAAATCTTTATCAAACATTGCGCGAACAAGGCTTGGCGGAAAGCGAAATCTGGTTCGATCGCACCGCGATAGAGCCGGGCGGAAATTTCCAGAAGCTTATCTATGACGGTATTCGTTCCTGTCGTTACTTTTTACCGTTGATTTCTGCCGCTGCTGATCGCTTTGATGAGAAATTTTTTTACCGTGAATGGAATGCGGCCCTTGATCGTAGTAAAGGCATTATAAGCAAAGTTTAGCGCTGGATATTCAAAAACCCTGGCCTGGGCTGGCAACCTATGACGAAACTGCCAGTGATTTTTTCTTTGGCCGCGAAGAAGAGATCGAAGAGTTATTGCGCTTAATCAGGTTGTCTCCGTTGACCGTTTTGTACGGCAAATCCGGACTGGGTAAAAGTTCATTACTACAAGCCGGTTTATTTCCCAGACTACGCCAGGAATATTATTTACCGGTTTATATCCGCCTGGACACTGCCAATGTGGCGGCCGTCTCTTTCCTTGATCAAGCGTCACACTGGTTCCAGGAAGCATTGAAAGCTTCATTGGCCGAATACCCTGCTTTCGAAACAGGCGGCGAAAATCTTTGGTGCTATCTGCACAGGCGTGACCTGGAAATCTGGAGCCCTGATAATCATTTAATTACCCCCGTTTTTGTTTTCGACCAGTTTGAAGAGGTATTTGCCGGCGCTCGACCCGATTTGCAGCAACCACGGATTTTATGCCGCGACTTGGCGGATTTGATTGAAAATAAGATACCGGCAGCCTTGTTATCGGAAAATCTCGACAGGCAGTTGACCGATAAACTGGATTTGCTGTCGCAACGTTACCGGATAGTGCTTTCTTTTCGGGAAGATTTCTTGCCGGCACTAAAAAACTGGGAACGTGATGTGCCCTCTCTGCTTAAAAATTGGTGCCAATTAAAACCGATGTCTCGCGAACACGCGATCCAGGCGGTTTCACAATCGGGAGCAGCTATTGTCGCTTCAGGTATAGCGGAAGAAATAGTCGATTTTGTCAGTAATCTGGATAAAAACCGGATTGAAGGTGATACGGCTATCGAGCCCGTTTTGCTAAGTTTGTGTTGCTATCAACTGAACGTCCGGCGGCAGATCAGTAAAGCTACGCTCATAGATGTGCAATTGCTGCGTAAAGTTGATCAGGAAATTCTTGAGGGCTATTATGCCAGCGCTTTGGCAAGTATGCCGGGTTCTGTCGCGAAATTTATAGAGACCCGGTTAATTCAAGGCGATCGTTACCGCAGCAGCTATCCGGAAAAACTGGCACTAGAAGAAGGTTTGATAACACAAAAGCAGTTGGCGGAGTTGACCGATCGTCATCGTCTGTTGCGTGTGGATCAACAATTAGGAACGCCGCGCATAGAACTGATTCACGATAGATTGGTTTCCGTGGTGCGTAAGGCGCGAGACCGGCGCCGGGCTAAATCTGAAATAAAGCGTGCCCGGCTGGTAACGTTGGCGGCTGTGGCGCTGGCTGTGTTATTTATCTTTTGGCAAAAATGGGAAGAGTTTTATAAAACCCAGCAACTGATTCAAACAACCGAAGCCATTGTAAGTCGATCATCCGCTCAGCAAACGCCCCAGGATTTAGCCCAATCCAATCGTATTTATCTTCAGATACGAAATAACGGCCAGCGTGATGCCGCCAGGAAAATTCAGGAACTACTAAGGAACAATCATTTCATTGTGCCGGGCATTGAAACATTACCGAGCGGGCCTTCCGCGACTGAAGTGCGTTATTTTAGAAACAATGAAGCAGAACAGTCTCAAAAAATTGCCGATCTGTTGCTGCAACAAAAGATACCGGGCGTTACTGCTAAATATATTGCCGGCTTTGAAAACTCAAAAAGCATAAGATTGGGGCATTTCGAAATCTGGTTCGCACCGGACGCGTTTCAATAATAATAC
>JAQTMV010000152.1 GCA_028714175.1 Methylococcales bacterium | reverse complement strand
ACCGGCCGCCCACAACTTACCCACCACCGATTAATTTGAATTTCAGTAATAATTTTTAATATTTTTTACCATCCTGTAACAGGATCTTACTCCTATTTCAGGCTCATTTATGGATTGGAATATAGTCACTTGAGGGACTATTGCTCGATTTAGCTGCAAAAAATCCTCAAAGATTCAATAGCTCAAAATCTGCTCCAAAAGGCAAAGACGATAAGGTTAGAACGCTTCATGATTGGTCGCTAGAAAATTTAATAAATGTAGCCTATGAAGAGGACTTCATTGAGCTCGACATAAAAAAATACAGTCACGATTTAAGAGATTTTAGAAACTACATTCACCCAAGACAACAAGCAAGCCAAAGATTTAACTCAGATAAACACACAGCGAAAATTAGTTGGCAAGTTTTACAAGCAACCATTGCCAGTTTGAGTGGACAAAGATAACGCGGTAAGTTCATTGGGGTGAGGCACGAACCCTAGCACTTCAGCTTTTTCAGACAGTTACGGCCATAAAACGACATGCAAAGTTAAACGAACGCCAAGCAGGCTTGCTTGATAATATAATTACAGGTACATTTATTTCCAAGCCACACAGACGAAAGATATGCGATATATTTTAGCGATAGATCAAGGCACGAGCAGTTCACGCTGTATTCTTTATGATCAGGAGGCAAATCCCGTCGCCATAGCCCAGCAAGAGTTTAAACAACTTTTCCCGCAGCCGGGCTGGGTGGAACACGATGCTGAAGAAATATGGCAAACCCAAGCCGGGGTTTTCAAACAAGTGCTGATGCAACTGCAGCTTCGTCCTGTGGATATTGCCGGTATCGGTATCACTAACCAAAGAGAAACCACAGTCGTTTGGGAGCGCCGAACCGGCAAACCGATCTATAATGCAATAGTATGGCAGGACAGGCGCACCGCCGATGAATGTAGCCGGCTTAAAGAAGCCGGTCTGGAACCGATGGTTCAGGGCAAAACCGGCTTGCTCATCGACGCCTATTTTTCAGCAACTAAAATTCGCTGGATACTGGATCATGTCGATGGCGCTCGAGACAAAGCGAACCGTGGAGAATTGGCTTTCGGTACGATAGATTCATGGCTGGTATGGAATCTGACCCATGGTGAATTGCATATCACCGACGTTTCCAACGCTGCCCGGACGATGCTTTATAACATCGATAAAATGCAATGGGATGATGACTTGCTGGCTTTATTTGCTATACCTGCATCCATGCTGCCCGCCGTCAAACCCTCAAGCGCAACCTATGGGAATACCAGTAATGTCAAAATAGGGGCAGGAATTCCAATTACAGCGATTGCCGGCGACCAACAAGCGGCGTTATTCGGTCAGTTGTGTATCGAAGCGGGCATGGCTAAATGCACCTATGGAACCGGTTCATTTTTAATCATGAATACCGGATCAAAGAGAGTCGTTTCGAAACAGGGATTGTTAACCACAATTGCATGGCAAATTGGCGATGAAGTCTTTTATGCCCTTGAAGGCAGCGTGTTCGTAGGCGGAGCAGTAATTCAATGGCTGCGCGATGGTTTAATGTTGTTTGAGCAGGCAACAGACTGCGAAATGCTTGCCGAAAGCGTTGCCGATAACGGCGGTGTTTACTTTGTTCCCGCGCTTACCGGACTAGGCGCGCCTCATTGGGATCCGCACGCACGTGGGGCGATTTTCGGCATTACCCGGGGCACAAACCGTGCGCACCTCATCAGAGCAGCGCTGGAGAGCATCTGTTTTCAGGTCGATGATTTATTGCAGATTCTGGCCGACGACAGCGGCGAGCCTGTTTCACAACTTAGAATTGACGGTGGCGCTGCTGTAAATAATCTGCTGGTACAATTTCAGGCAGATATCTCCGCTCTTGAAGTCGTCCGTCCTGCTAATCTGGAAACCACTGCGCTGGGAGCAGCCTACCTTGCCGGTATTGCCGCCGGATTATGGAGCATCGCCGAACTCAAAGAAAAATGGCGGCTTGACCGGTCATTTCACGGAACAATGCAAGCGCATGAAATTGAATCGTTAAAACATCAATGGCTTAAAGCAGTGTCAAGAGCAAAAAATTGGGCCGACTAAAGGCCTTTCCACAACTGGGCCGCCAAGAAATAAGTTTTGATTACATGCTGTAAAATATCAAAGAATGACAGTATCATTGATCAGACAATAACCTGGTGCTTGTGATGAAAAATACAATATGAAAATAACTGAATCAGAATTGGCAGCTGCGCGTCACTATTTGCAGCAACAACTGGAAACACATTCCTGGTGGCCAAAGGAGCAGCCTGGGGAAGCCCTGCATGAATTCACCTTGATGAATGCTGACGCCATTTCACTTACAATCTGGTGTGAGAAATGGCTGGATTCCGGACAACAGAGCTTACTTGCAAAGGCTTTAAAACACTAGAGTTAGATACGCTGCTACCACCACCCCGGCGCAGTTTGAAAGGCTAAAAAGCTTTCGTTTGTTAGTCAGGCCGCAGTTTGTCCTTGCTAGGATTAGTAAAAATTGATAATCTCCGAGAAAATCAATTTAAGGAGTCATTGTCATGTCATCCAGCTACGCCATAGGCGGCCACTTTAATCAGTTTATCCACCAGCAAATTGAAAGCTGCCCCGGCATCCCCACCGAAAATGTTTTTGCCCGCCTTAAAGCGAAATATCAGGCCACACTCGAAAGGCGGGCATGAGATTTTATTGATAAATTGCAAAATCTTTGAAAGTAGCGAACCCTATGACAACCGTTCAACTGATCCTGAATATTCCCGACAGCTTGGCGCAAGCCGCCCAGCAAGCCGGGCTGCTCAAACCGGAAGCGATTGAACACCTGCTGCGCGAAGCCGTGCGCCACCAGGACATCGACGCCTTTTTCGCCGCCGCCGGCCAGCTTGCCGCGGCGGATATTCCGTCCATGAGCCTTGAAGAGATTCAGGCTGAAGTTAACGCGGTACGCGCCGCCCGCAAAGCCGACCGGCGCCCGTGAGGGTTGTTCTTGATGCCAATGTGATTGTGTCCGGCCTGATTTGGGGAGGTCCACCGCGCGACCTGCTGGATTTGGCATGCCAGAACATCATAACCCCGTACACAAGCGCAGTGCTGCTTGATGAATTGGCAGAGGTGCTTTCCCGCGAGAAGTTCGCCGCCCATCTCGCCGCGCGTAACCTGACGCCCAACAGCATCATGCGCGGCTATGCTGCGTTAGCGCGTAGCATCGCCGCGCAGGTCATCGTCCGCACTGTCCCTGCCGACCCCGATGATGACGCTGTTATCGCTTGTGCGCTTGCCGCGAAAGCCAACCTCATAGTCACCGGCGACAGCGATTTGCTAAGCCTCACTCCTTCCAGAAAATCGCCATCCTGAAACCGTCTGACGCCATACAGCGCATACTTGCTGACGATTATTCCGGCACGGTTTGAACGGTTTTGGCGTTGTGGATGATATGTGTGAACAGATTTCTTTTTTAAGTTCGGAGGTTAGATAAGATTATGCCATTTGTATCACTGTCGAGACTGGCAAAAAACGAAAGTCATGTAAAACTGATTTTCGACCACGTTAAAAATATTGGCGTATGTGCATTAATTATCGCTGCCGGGAAATGGCAAATTGCGAATCAATTTTCATTTTATGGGATATTAGTTGGATGTATATTGGCGGCATCAGGATTTTGTCTTTTGTTTCTAAACCAAGAGTTCATTATCCATCAAATAGACAAATACAATCCTCCCAGGTGGCTTCGAGGGATACTTCATGCATACATTTTTATGATAGCATTCTCGCTGCTTATATATTTGCTGGGAGGAAAGTCTTAAACATATTCATATTTCGGTACACTACATGCAGACATTGGAGGCGAACGGTTTATTGTGAGCACATGCGTCTATCAACACCACGTCTCGTCGCCCTAGCAGACCGAGTTTCTTCAAAACGGTTTGAACCCGCATTAATTCTGATTCTGTGAAGTAAAGGATGGCCTTTATTGACTTTGCAGTTTTGTAGGGTGGGCAAGCGTCTTTTTACTTGCCCACCAAATTTCTCAGTTCCACGTGGGCAAACAATGAAGCCGTTTCCCCACCCTACTTGGCTAATTTAAAAGCTTCGCTCGTTCTATTTCGTCAACTTTCACAAAATGTCCACGTTCCAAAATTTGATCTAAATGAAAATCAAACTGATCGCTCCAATAGATACGTTTATTTTTAAACCTTACCGTCTTAAACAACGCATTGGGGCTGGCCGGCATGACGCCCGGCCCCAACACCAGCAAGCCAAATCCGCAGCACAGGCTGTATCCGTACCTGTTAAGGGGCTTGGGTATCATCCGTCCCAATCAGGTGTGGAGTACCGACATCACCTACCTTCGGCTGCTGTACGGCTTTGTCTATCAAGTCGCCTTCAGTGACTGGTACAGCCGCAAGGTACTGGCATGGCAATTGTCGAACACTATGAATGCAGGGTTCTGTGTGGATTGTCTGGAAGCCGCCATCAAGGACTACGGTACGCCGGAGATCTTTAATACCGACCAGGGCTTGCAATTCACCAGTGAAAGCTTTACCGGCGTCCTGATCAAGAACAGCATCACGATCAGCCTGGATGGACGCGGTCGCGCACTGGACAATATTTTTGTCGAACGATTGTGGCGAACGCTGAAATATGAAGAAGTTTATTTGAATAAATACGAAAGCATGCCGGATTTGCTGGTAGGTTTGCACCAAAAAAACTCTATTCGCATCATTTTGGTGCTTCTATTCAACCGGAAATACTTTTTTTATAAAGTTTTTAATTCATTATTATTATGCGCCCTAATAGGGCGCCACTAAAATCATCTAAACGTATATGGCATGTAACATGCTTTAGGTTTTCCATAACTGTTTAAAATGGAAAGTCAATCGATAATATGTCAACTCAAAAACTTAATCTGTTCTCTTTTACGGGAAAAATCAAAATCCTCCATATGACCTGGATGGCTTTTTTTATCAGCTTTGTTGTTTGGTTTAACCATGCACCGTTAATGATGGCGGTTGCACAAACACTGGGCATGGATAATTCGCAAATAAAGATCATCCTGATTTTAAATGTGGCACTGACTATTCCGGCGCGTATTATCATTGGGATTTTAGTGGATAAATTTGGTCCTAAACGCACTTATTCTACACTGTTAGCGGCTGGCAGCATTCCCTGTTTCATGTTTGCTTTTGCGACCAGTTTTGAACAACTCGCTCTGGCCCGTTTTCTTTTAGGTTTTATAGGCGCCGGTTTTGTCATCGGCATTCGTATGGTCGGGGAATGGTTTCCTGCTAAACAAGTAGGTATTGCCGAAGGGATTTATGGCGGTTGGGGTAATTTTGGATCAGCGGCGGCAGCTGGAGCTTTACCCGCTCTTGCCCTGATTTTTGGCGGTGAGGAAGGCTGGCGCTATGCGATTGCATCGACTGGCGTTATCGCACTGGTTTATTCAATCATTTATTTCTTCAGTGTGTCCGATACCCCCAAAGGTTCGACTTATTTTAAGCCTAAAAAATCAGGCGCGATGGAGGTAACCAGTATCTGGGACTTGTTCTTTTATGTCCTGATGAATATACCCCTGTATGCCACCTTAAGCTTGCTAACATGGAAATTGTCGTCATCGAGTGGCACTAACCTGTTATCCATGCCTGTTGCTATTGGCATTTACATCAGTATCTGGATTTTATTTTTTTATAATATCTATAAAATAATCCATGTTAACGAGGAGCATCTACAACAACCGATAGAAGAAATTCATCGCTACAAATTCAAACAAGTGGCCATTCTTGATTTAGCTTACTTCATCACCTTTGGCTCGGAATTGGCGGTGGTTTCCATGCTGCCTATGTTTTTCTTTGATACCTTTCATGAATCGCAAGGCGTAACAATGGTTCAAGCGGGTTTGCTGGGCGGCAGTTTTGCCTTTATTAACCTGGTTGCCAGACCCGTTGGTGGCTGGATTAGTGATAAATTCGGACGTAAACTCTCATTAAGCATTTTTGTCTTGGGCCTAACAACCGGTTATTTCGGCATGTCGCAAATTAATCCGCAATGGTCGATAGCTTGGGCAGTATTGCTCACTATGTCCTGCTCATGCTTTGTCTCGGGGGGGTGTGGAGCAGTATATGCGATAGTTCCGTTAATCAAACGCCGCATGACCGGCCAGATTGCCGGTATGGTCGGCGCTTACGGTAACGTCGGCGGCGTATTATTCCTAACTATACTTTCATTTGTTTCACCTGAAGTGTTTTTTATTGTCATAGCGGCAGTGGCTTTATCCGTGTTGATTGCCGTGCAGTTTATTGACGAGCCCAAGGGACACATGGCGGAGGTTCAGGAAGACGGCACAGTTGAAATGATTGAAGTGGGCTAAAAACCAATTGCCTTTAGCCTGGTTTTTTTGGGTTTTCTGTAAATTAAGTAAAAATGCGGGTGATCCGATGTTTGCATCACCTGCAATTTCAGCGATAGTGACGAGATGATGAAATAAACGGCGCTTTTCAATGCTAAATATCAGGCAATAAAAAGCCCGCATAAAGCGGGCGTGTTGAGTTTTATTATTATTATTATTTAGTTGTCGCAAGTACAACTCAACTCAAGCAGTATTACTATTTTATTATTGTTATTAATGCGCCTTTATCAGGCAATTTCCCCCTCACTTATCTGGCTATCAAACCAGCTCCGCTCCGAAAAGCTGCTGTATTCTATATCCAAAAAAATATCGGTGTCTATAAAAAAAACATGTTTTTTTAAAATACCAGACCAACTTCAAAAATAGTTAATAAAAACAGCTTACTATTTAACTTTAGAAGTCTCTAATAAACACATTCCAAGGCAATAAGTGCACTTTTGTTAAGCTAAGATTCAGAAAGTGTTTTTTCAATTTTTTAATGGTTACGCATGGCTTCTTGTTCCTGAGTCAAGAAAAAGTTGAGCCGTTCACTCAGTATCGATGACAACTGAAAATTAAGCCCTTTTGATTTTTGGGCCAACCTTATTTGCAATATCGCATCTTTGGTTTGTCCCATTGCATAGTAGTATTCCGCAAGATAGCGATGAGATTCTGCTGGCTGATTCAAGTTGCTATAGACTTGCGCCATTAATTGCCAATAAATGGGCAGTTTCTGAGTATCAAAATTTAACGAGAATAAATTTTTTCGAGCTTGCTCGGCATTACCTGTTTTTAGCAAAGAGCTTATATATTCAAGCTTAATCGCTGTATTATCCGGGAATTGTTGAACCAGTTTTTTATAGCGGGACAGCGCCGTACTGTAATTGCGGGAATCCAGGGCAGTGCGGGCAAGCGCTGCTGCATATTGATCCTGTTCTGGGTATTGCTGGGTTAATGATTGAAAAATATTTTCAGCTTCTTTAAATTGTTGCCCGTTAAGCGCGATCAAACCCATCCCATAACGGGCAACAGTACGCTGTTCAGCCGTGCCTTGGGTTAATCTGGACTGAAAATATTTGAGCGCTTCTGCTGTATCCGTAGCAGTCAAAACCCGAATTTTTGCTTTGGTTAATTGATACCCTAGCGAGTCAGGGTATTGTTTATAAGGATAAGTTTCCGCACGTCCTCGCGTATCGGAAATACGCGAAGCAGTTACCGGGTGAGTTCTTAAGAACTCGGGAATAGCCTGCCCGTAATAACGGCTGGATTGCTGTAAGCGTTCGAAAAACGTTGGCATACTGCGCGGATCAAATTGAGAGCTTGCCAAGGTTTGCATGCCTACACGATCAGCCTCTGCTTCATTTTCACGCGTAAAATCAATTTGAAACTGCACGCTGCCTGCCTGAATGGCCATGATTGCTGCCTGCCCCAAAGTAGGCGATTGTGTGCCTAATAAAATGGCAGCCAGCGTTGCGGCGGCTGTTGGAATCGATAACCTGCCGGCAGCTTCAGCGGCTCGAAATAAATGCCGTTGAGTAACGTGGGCAATTTCGTGCGCCATTACGGAGGCTAATTCACTTTCTGCTTCAGTCATTAATATCAGTCCTGAATTAACACCAATATAACCTCCAGGGCCTGCAAAAGCATTGATGTCATTTTCCATGACTACAAAAAAATGGAATGGATGGCCCGGAGCATCACTGTTAGCGACCAATTTTTGACCAATAGACTGGATATACTCCTGGATCTCGGCATCCTGATTGATAGAAATTTGCGCGTGCAGGCTTCTGAAAAACGCTTCGCCAAACTCTTTTTCTTCGGCAGGTGTAATCAGCGTACCGGAGGAATCTCCCATATCGGGCAATTCGATTTTATTAATCTCAATGGCCTGCTGCGGTGCAGCGAAGAGAGCAAGGCTTAAAGCCAGTGTAACAACGTAGGGTTTAAACATGAGATCTTAGGGGTTGCGATAAATCAGCATAGAATCAGTGAACCATAATAGAATATCAGCTTTTAATTATAAAACATCTCAAATATACTCAACTCAAGAAAATGCAGCTATAAAATCAAATGAAATTTGCCATTCAAGTTAATTCCAGTCCTTATCAATCAAATGCCGGATATACCGCCTACCAGTTTATTAATGCAGCATTGGCACAGGGGCATCAAGTATTTCGGGTGTTTTTTTATCATGAAGGCGTTTATCATGCGTTTAATTATGCTACGCCACCCGACGATGAACTACAGTTTACCGCGCAGTGGAGTGAGTTGGCGAGGCGATATCAGGTTGATTTAGTCGTGTGTATCTCTGCCGCTCAACGGCGCGGCTTATTGTATTCCGATGAAGCTAAAAGACAGGGAAAGCAGGATGATGATCTGGCCGAGGGCTTTCGTATTTCCGGTTTGGGACAACTGGTTGAAGCCACGCTGGAAGCTGATCGCTTTATCGTGTTTGGATGAGTGTCTATGAAAAACTATTTATTTGTTTTACGCAAGCCGGCGCATAGCGGTGCCCTTGTTCAGGAAATGCTGGATATTATTTTGACCACTGCGGCTTTTGATCAAAAGGTCTTTATTTTGCTGCTGGATGATGGCGTATTTCATTTAAAAAATGGCCAGCAGCCTGAAAATACCGGCATGAAAGATACGGTTGCCATTTTTAAAGCCCTGGAACTGTATGATGTAAACACTATTTACACCGAAGTGGAGTCTCTGCAGGAACGCGGTCTGAAACCGGGAGATTTGTGTTTGCCGGTTCAGGCGTTTTACAGAAAAGATATTGCCGGATTGATGAAGCAGTTTGACGTGGTATTTGCAAGTTAAGCACTTTGCACTCATCGCAGATCAAGAATAAATATCCCCCTGTAGCTGTGTTTAGTAAAGGTATTGGTTGTATAATTTAACGCGAAACAGCTTATCTTGAGGCGGCATATTTTCCCAGCCTGATCGCGATAAGAATTTTATTCAACAATTGATGAGTCAAGTTATGGACTATGCTATAGAAACCACGCCATTAGAGAAGCTGCAATGTGATTGTCTTATTGTTGGCGTATACCAGGATCAGCAACTCAGTGCGTCTGCAGGCGCAATCAACAATAGCACGCAAGGGCTTATTAACAAAATCATTAGCCGTGGTGACCTAAGCGGAAAAAATGGCGAAACCGTGCTGATAAACGTCGTCCCTGACAGCCCTATTGAGCGTATTTTGTTGGTCGGACTGGGCGAAAACCAACCTTTATCAGGCAAAAATTACAGAAAAGCGCTGCTTGCCGCTGTTAACAGCCTGAAAAAACCGCAAATAAAATCAGTCGTCTGTTGCCTGGCAGAATGTGATGTTATCGCGGCCGATTGGCAATGGAAAACCCGGCAGATCGTCGAAGTCTTTAACGATGCCGCGTATCAATTCATACAATTGAAATCGGATAAAGAAACCGAAAGCAGGCTTGAAAAACTCGGCATTGCTGCACCGGAAACTGAATTGGCTTCAGTAAAGGCGGGTTTAGCACAGGGGCGAGCGATTGCTGAAGGCGTAGTTTTGACTAAACAGCTTGCCGATTTGCCGGGCAATATTTGTACCCCGACCTATCTTGCCGAACAAGCGCTTGAGCTGGGTAAAAAATACCCCAGCCTGGACATTAGTATCCTGGAAGAATCTGACATGGAAAAGTTAGGCATGAGGGCTTTATTATCAGTTTCACGCGGCAGTCGTCAACCCGCGAAATTGATTACGTTGAATTACCCGGGCGGCGAAAAAAACGGCAAACCTATCGTCCTGATCGGCAAAGGTCTGACCTTTGATGCCGGTGGTATTTCATTAAAACAGGCGCCCGGCATGGATGAAATGAAATATGACATGTGCGGCGGCGCAACGGTTCTGGGTACATTGCTGGCCGCAGCACAAATGCAGTTGCCTCTGAATATTATCGGTTTAATTCCTTCATCAGAAAACATGCCCGATGGTGATGCCAATAAACCGGGTGATATTTTAACCAGTATGTCCGGCAAGACAATTGAGATATTAAACACCGATGCGGAAGGCCGTTTAATCCTTTGTGACACGCTAACCTACGCGGAAAGATATAACCCCGATGTGGTCATTGACCTGGCAACCCTGACCGGCGCTTGTCTAGTGGCTTTAGGCCGTGTACCCAGCGGTTTGCTCGGGAATGATGATGCTTTATGTAATGCCTTGCTGGCGGCGAGTGAAACCGCCAACGATAGCCTCTGGCGATTGCCATTATGGGAAGAGTTTCAGGAGCAGCTTAAATCCAATTTTGCCGACCTGGCTAATATAGGGGGCAAGGATGCAGGTACAATTACCGCCGCCTGTTTTCTGTCACAGTTTGCCGAGAACTATCATTGGGCGCACCTGGATATAGCCGGTACAGCCTGGCGGACGGGTCAAACCAAAGGCGCAACCGGGCGCCCGGTGCCGTTATTGTGCCAATATCTCATTAACCGGGCGTATGGCTGAAGTCAGTTTTTATATACTGCCGTCCGAATCCATGCAAGAACGGTATCAATTTGCCTGTAAACTGATTGAAAAAGCGTACCGTAGCGGTTATTTTTGCTATGTACTCACCGATTCTATAAAACAAAGTCAGCACCTGGACGACCTGCTCTGGACTTTTCGGGCAGGAAGCTTTATACCGCATCAAACGTACACGGGTGAAATACCCGATTTTAAAAAAGTCATTTTGATTGGTTCATTGGATGTGCCGCATAATTGGCAAAAAACCATTATCAACCTGTCTTCACAATGCCCAAAGAATGCCGAGTTAGCGGAGCGCATAGTTGAAATACTCGATAATAATGAAGAAACCAAAGAGCTGGGCAGAAATCGCTACCGTCAATATCAGCAGTCAGGCATTTCGATTATTACCCATAAAATCGATCATACTTCCTAATAACGCATCTGCCAATTTCATATATAATGGCCAGCTTATTATCCATAAGGGTATCTCTAAAAATAAAACATATTTATCCACATGCCGAAAAAGAAAAGTACGACTTTATTTGAAGACTCACTCGCAGAACTTGAACAATTGGTTAGCCAACTGGAACAGGGCGACATTTCGCTGGAGGAGTCATTAAAGTTTTTTGAACGAGGGGTCACTCTTACCCGAACCTGTCAAAAAGCTTTGCAGGAGGCAGAACAGAAGGTTCAGATTCTGATAGAAAAAAACGGCACTCAAACTTTGGAGCCTTTTACCGATGAGTAATGCGTTGAAAGAATACCTCGGCTTTTGTCAGAACCGTGTCGAAAGGGCTTTGGACAATCGTCTTCCCAGTGGGCAACTACTGCCGCAAAAACTTCATCAGGCGATGCGTTACAGCGTGCTGAACGGCGGCAAACGGATGCGCCCGATGTTGACCTATTGCACTGGAAAGACGCTGGGGATTGCGCCGGAAGCGCTTGATGGTCCAGCCTGTGCGGTTGAATTTATTCACGTCTATTCTTTAATCCACGATGATCTTCCGGCTATGGATGATGATGATCTCAGGCGCGGGAAAGCGACCTGCCATATTGCTTTTGATGAAGCCACCGCTATTTTAGCGGGCGATGCGCTACAAGCCTTGGCATTTGAAACATTGGCTCATGATCCCGGCATCACAGCAACGGCTGAAGGCAGATTAAAAATGATTATTATGTTGGCCAAGTCCAGCGGCACCCAGGGCATGGTGGGCGGTCAGGCAATTGATTTGCAATCGGTAGGCACGACATTAAATCTGCCTGAACTGGAAAACATGCATATTCATAAAACAGGCGCTTTAATCCGTGCCAGTGTCAATATGGCAACTCTTGCAAAAGCCGATATAGATTCGACTGCAGCTACAAAATTGGACCACTACGCCAAATGTATAGGTTTATCCTTTCAGGTTAAAGATGACATACTTGACGAAGAAAGCGATACTGCCACGCTAGGCAAAACGCAGGGCAAAGACAAGGATAACGAAAAACCAACCTATCCTGCCTTATTAGGGTTGGCCGGGGCCAAACAAAAAGCGCAGGAGCTTCATGAGAAGGCACTGGACAGCCTGAGCATTTTTGGCAAAGAAGCCGATTTATTGCGCGACCTATCGCTTTATATCATTCAGCGGACCCACTGATACATGGATAAATCAGGTAGTTATCCCATTTTAGATACCATCAACAGCCCCGCCGATGTCCGCAAGCTCAGGAAAGACCAGCTAAAGCCGCTGGCGCAAGAGCTGCGCGAGTATTTAACCCATACCGTGAGCATTTCCGGCGGCCACTTTTCGGCCGGCTTGGGTACCGTCGAGCTGACCATAGCCCTGCATTATGTCTTCGATACGCCGTCAGACCAGCTGGTCTGGGATGTCGGCCATCAGGCGTATCCGCACAAGATTCTGACCGGCCGCAAAGAGCGGATGACGACCATTCGTACCCTGCATGGCGTATCGGCATTTC
>JAQTMV010000151.1 GCA_028714175.1 Methylococcales bacterium | reverse complement strand
TTGCCGGCGCACTGGAGGCATTGACGGTGGCGGTGGACGAAAACCGCTTGCAGGCTTGCGCGATGGCGCTCTGGGGCGAGGAGTTTGATTCCAGACGTCACCGGCAACGCTTGATGCTGAACGATGTCGCAGCGCGACGGCGCATGGCGGCGCGCCTGGGACTTCTGCTCGAAGATGCGCGACGCGACGGGGCGCGGCTGGCAAATCGGGCAATTGCCAAAGGCTTCGAGGCGGCCGTGCTTGAGGCGATCTTCGAGAGTGTATCGGGGCGCGAGTGGATCGGGAGCGCTCCGGCACGCTACCGGCAAGCGCAAGTAGCGGCGGATTTTCTTCACGCCCACTGCCGCGAGGAGGTGAGCGTGGCGGACCTGTGCGTCACGACCGGAGCGAGCCGGCGCACACTCCACCTCGGATTTTACGAAGTCTTTGGCATCTCGCCCATCCAGTATCTCACCTCCCTCCGGCTCAATGGGGTGGGTTCGGAATTAAGGAAATCGAGGGGAGACGCAGGGGATGCCGCAGGAGCCGTCACACGAGCGGCGATGAGTTGGGGGTTTACCCACCTCGGGCACTTTTCAGCGAGGTATAAGGCGCAATTTGGCGAGTCCCCCTCGGAGACATTGCGCCGCTAAGATTTTCCTTCTGCACCATAACCTTCAGCCCAAAAATGATTTCCCCAATAAGGTCGTTGCTTCAACTCAGGAAACATACTGAACACCCTAATTGCTGACTTACCTTTCATTACACCCATCAACAATGATTCCGGAACCCAAACTATATGATACTGGCAATGCCATATCGCATGCGATAACTTCTGATATCGACACATTGGTTACTACTTATTCTTGAATTGGTGGCTCAACTCAAGATAAGGTTGTAACATTTGACACATTCATAGGCACAGCCTTAGTGCTCCACGCCCACATGACACGACTTTCTAAGTCTTAGTGAAACAGGCGTTGCCGCCGGTGTATTGGAATCGTGATGTTTCTCCTGTCCTGGTTAGCCAAATAGGGCGTTCCGTGTGCGCCTTCTATCAACGCTTAGCATTAGCTCCATCCTCGGAAGTGCGCGTGTTGTCCCACCCTAAGCCCAATAAGGCGGGCAGGATTTTTCCCCCGCCGCCTTGATAAATGCCGATCAAAAATCACTGAATGAAGCAGAAATCAATTTGACTGCTCCGGCGATGAGTCGCTGAGCCACAATAAAAACAGGTCGTAGCCAAGAGCCAAAATGACAGCGCCAATGAAAAAGCCCGATCACTCCCGAACTCAACAGGCCGCCAATCGCACCGATGAAAATAACCGCCATGGGTGTCTTGACACCACGGCCGAGCAGGATTGGTTTAAGAATACTGTCTAATAATCCGACAGGAATACTCCAGATCAGGAAGGCCACAGCCGTAAACATGTCAGCCGTGTAAAACAGATAGATTATTATCGGGATAACGATCGTAAAGAGGCCTATCTGGGCTATGGACAAAATCAGGCAAAGCAGCGCCCAAAGACCGGCTGCCGGTACTCCGGCCACCATAAAACCGAGACCCGCTAGGATGCTTTGAATAAGCGCCACACCTAAAATCCCATTGGCAACACTGCGTACCGTGGCTTCTGCCAGATCGGCGTAATCATCTCCTTTCTCATCCGAAAGACGCCTGGTAATTGCGCGTGCCGTGCGGTTGCCGCTGGAATTAGCCAACAATATTCCGGCAATAATGATGGCGACTACAAAATGCAATATCGCCATGCCTCCGCCTGCAGCCGCTGATAATAGCCAGCTGCCGATAACTCTGAGTACAGGTGTCAGTTGTTGCAGAGCACTTTGAATATTTTCCGAGGCAAGAAGCCAAAACCTGGCTAGCGGTTGACCGATAACCATCAAGTTACCCAGATTCTCTGGCGGCGGCGGAATTGACAAAGAGCCATCTCTAGTTTTCTCTGCCAGCATTTCCAGTCCATCAATCAGCGTTTCAGTCAGCAACACGGTTGGCACTATCAGGATGATCAGGAAGGCAATAGTAAAAGCCGTAGCCGCAAGCTTGTGCCGTTCGCCAAAAGCCATCCGCAGCCGGCTGTAAAGCGGATGAGCCGCAACGGCAATGATGATGCCCCAGATTATCGGGATGATAAATGGCTCGACGATCTTGAAACACCAGACAATAATGATGAGTAACAGGCCTATCCGGATAGTCGCCTCAAGCGATCTGTGAAGAAAAATTTTGTCACTTGCAGACTGATTGTAAGCATTCATGTTGAGGCTCTTATTTATTATGATTTATGGTATAAAAAGCGGAAATAGTTAAGGTTTGGCTGGACTTGGTATTTAGCCAACTCACGCTGGACGGGGTATTTACCCCGTCCAAAACGTTTTATGTAGATTACCCGACATGCCGCCACGTTAAAACGTTGCGACGAGGTACATACCCTGTCGCGCTCCGAATGGGTGAGTGTGTGGAAGCCATTCATGCTTCGATAAGGCTCTCCTGAGCAAAGCCGAAGGGCTCAGCACGAACGGCTTCCACACGCCTCAACTGCGATTTTTAGGTTCATCATTACTCTTGATAGGTATTTTCGCGGTATGCTCAAAGGCGAGACTTCCGGTTAAGTTACCTATCTTGTCGCCCACCGCCTCGCCAATTTCACCGCCAATATCGTCAAATAAGGCTTCACCGATCATGCTCCCGATTGCTTTCCCAGCGTGACCGCCTAGTTTTGCGCTACCTTCTTGTTGCAAGTCTTCTTTTAAGGGACGCTCAGTTTCGGGTTGGTGGAGAAGCTCTTTTTTTAATTTTGCCACCCTGACGAGCTCCGAAAACTTCACCGGCCATGCCCCCCCACTTCGGCACCGATCACCGTAACTTCGGGCCCGAACACCGTTCCCAGACTGGCGCCCATTATTTCCCCCAAACTTTCTCCTCCTACGCCTGCAGCCAGGCTAGCCTCCAACGGCGCATAGTGACTAGGATGCTTAATCAAATCCAAAGCATCAGCAACTACTGTCTTGGCTTCTTCATGCAATGTGGTGGAAACATGGGCGAGCTCTTTCTCGATTTCGCCTAAATCAAGGTACATGCGCTGTAACGTCCCCAAGCTGATTGTCGCTTGCTTGGCTGGCGCTGTTCCCTAGTGAGCCGCTTTCCGTAGTTTGTTCCGCAATATGTTTGTCGCCCTGTGTCATCGAATCACCTGCCTTTTGCTTTTCAGACTTTGCCTGATTGACTGCGGAAGCGGATGTTGTTTCTTGTTCGCTCACGATCACATAAATGACATAGGCAATAATAATAACAATTACAATAAATAATACTTCAGTCATAACAGTTTCCTACCTCTCAAATAAATTTCCCCTCGTTCCCACGCGCCGCGTGGGAACCAGAAAACGTTGCTGACTGAGAACATACCCCGTCGCGCTCTGTAGGCACATTAAAAAGGTTCATAACACCGGCAGCCCAATAAGGTGAGCAGGCTTTTTTGCTAACCTTATATATCATAGGTCTTTATGCCTTTGTTTCTCCCAATAGTATGTTATGCCCCAGAGGCACAAAGATACCAGTAAGACGATCCAGATATATTCTTCAACATAGGCCGCAACAATTGCCGTACAGCCCACCAGAATACCCAGCAGACTAATAACGCCAGCCCAGATTGCGGCCATCCAGGAATAACGAAAAACCGAGAATAAGCTCAACAATAAGCCCCGTGCTTTCATAGTTCAAACGTCCGGTATACAGCAACAGGGCAAATACGATGAAAAGAATAACTTCTTCAATAATGTGTTTTCTTTTTAACAACGTTTCATTAACCATTTATAACCCCCTTATATTTTTTAAATATCAAACCTGATGAACTTCTTTCTAAGCTTTCATTCTTTAGTATTATTCAGAATTTCCTGAACACGAATATTCTATTGATAAATGATGACAAGTTTAACTTGCATTAAAACATCAGGGACGGAGCAGCAAACTCAACGCCGTTAAGTTGATGTGTACAGTTCCTTCTCCCTCCGGAAGAAGGTTAGGATGAGGGGATCAAAATGGCATTTTCTTGATTTGATTCTCCTCACCCCAACCCTCTCCAGCAGGAGAGTGAGCTTAACTTAACAGCATTGGTTGCAAACTCCGACCCACAACTGGACAGCAATGAAATCAGTTTGTGGCGGACTTGCTAACCTCGATCGAAACCGCTCGTGTCAGGCGTGCCACCACCGAATCTCCCACCTTGACTTCGTTGAGGCGTTTTACTTCAGGCCCGGCTGTCACCTTGATTGACTAAAGCGGTAGCGGTGCCTCCCCCTGGTTGTAACCATCCTAACGCATTTGACACGGGCTTGGATGAATCGACTTCAATTAACGCTAACACCAGTTGCAAAACCCCTTGTCGAAGCCTGGTTTAATCCAGGCCTTTTGAAAAGGTAAGTAAGCAAGTTTCGTTTTCCTTTGCGCGTCAGGCGTAAAAGTCGTATTGGGAGCGGGCGCTATGACGGTAGCTTTTGCATCACTGCTGAGATCCTGAGCTTCATCTGTTAGGGTGGAGCAACCTATCAAGGTTGCTAACGCACAGCCAAAGAGTACGCTTGTTGTTTTAGAACTAAAAAAATACGTTGGTGTTTTCATTGATTTTTCTAAAGTTGATATAAGGCTATGGAAGATACGCACAGCGTATCTTCCAGGCTATTTAATAACGCGACCCCCATTATTGCTGGTTTTGTATAATCTGTCCGTTCCCTGCAAAGGCATTACAATTATCCTGATCACGGCACATCGTTTCAAACACTGCACTTTTGCCGCAACCCCTGACGCCGATGGTATATTCGGTCCACTCATATCCTCCGCCGCCCATGCCCATGCCCAGACCATTAATGTAAGTCACCTTCTGCGAAAGTACCGTACCGCTGGCCTGAGGGCAGTTCAGCTCGAATCGCCCTCTGGCCAGTGCCGTGTTCAGAGCTGATGGTGCATTTTGCGCGAGAAACTGAGACTCAGTCACGCAAGCGCTTATCATCATCGGTAGCGCCAGCGCGGCCAGGCTGATCCGGATAGAGTGGCTTATGTCAAACCGCGTTTGCATTTGGCCGTTAACATGATTGAATTTTTCTAGGTTTTTCATGGTTTTTTTCTCCAAGTTTATTAAGGTAAGGTTTTTTTATCGTCTTGCTTTGTTTTTGAAGTTTCGTAACTGGGCCTTTAATCGAGCTATAAGGTCGGGTTGCCAAAAAGACGTATAAGACTACAGTTGCTCAGACTCGATTATGTGCAGTCCCTCAGACCCACGAATACCGGCTTCAAGTAGCGCCTGTGCCACCTGGAGGGTAGTTACCGCCTGATAGCGCCGGGGCAGCAGGGAAGTCAGGTGCTTACCCAGAAACAGCCCGAAGGCCTCCATGTATCTAGCACTGGATCGTGGGCCACCGATCAGGAGCGATGGCCTAACGAGTGTCAGCGAAGCAAACCCCAAGGCAGAGAGGGTTTTTTCGGTCTCGCCTTTGGTCCTGAGATACAAGAGGCGGGACGCAGCATCCGCGCCCAGGGAAGAAACCAGACCAAAGGCTGGCGTTTCCGCCCTCTGTGCCAGCCCGGCCGCTGCAAGGACGTAGTCATGATCGACACGATGGAAACCTGCCCTGGATTTCGCCTGGCGTAGCGTGGTTCCCAGCGCGCAGAGCGCCAGGTCGGCCTTCCACCAAGCTGCATCTTCCGGCAACGCTTCGAAATCGACCTGCGGATTTTCCAGATTGATATGAGGTGGCAGCGGGCGGCGCGTAGGCGCAACCACACGGGAGATTTCGGGGTGTTGCAAGGCTAGTTGGAGCAACGCCTGCCCGACTTGTCCGGTGGCACCCAGGATGAGTACAGTTTTCATAAGTAAGAAGGTCCCGGCATTGATTAGTCGCAATGGTCGTACAGTAAAGCCGAGTGCGACAAGTTGAGTTCCTTGGGCAGACCGAACATATACACCAGACCAATGGCAAGATCACCCAACCCCAAGGGCACGGCAATCAAGCCCAGATCCCCGAAAAGACCAGCGGGAATAAGCAACAGAGCGGCGATGTAGCGGAGTACTGATTCCCAATACACGAAAGAAGCACGATGAGGCAAATCCCGAGAGGCCAGAATCAGCGCCACACTGGTGTAGGCTAAAAAACCTCCAATCAACCAGCCCCATAAAGGCGCTGGAATGTTCAAGCCCAGCAATCGATAAAAAGGTGGACACGTTAAGGTCAAAGCTAGTCCGGCATTGTAAATGCCTGACCAGAAAATAAAGGGTGTCATTTTGAATGGCATAGGGTTTTCTCCAAATTTAGGGTGACTTTAGAAATAATACACTTGAGCATTTGCGTTTTTGTGGGAGCGGCTTTAGCCGCGCTCTTCGCGGCTAAAGCCGCTCCCACAAAAAATTCCCGCAAAAACCGCCCCTGTCTGCCGATTTCGAGCAGCGGGCGCTGCCAGAAAATCAACTGGCGCTTACTTGTTTTCGTTTACCGGCGTCCCCATTTGCTCCATCGCTCGGCTAATGGTAAAACTGGCTGCCTTTTGACGCGGCGGAAACTCCTTGAACGTCCCTATAAACTTGCCGACGAAGGCTTGTGCCGGCACCAGCATAAACGCGTGGTCGAGGAGCCAGTCGTAATAGGTGTTCGAGGTGATGTCAGCCCGCTCATAGGGATCGGTCCGCAGATTGAAGATCTTCGGAACTCGCAGAGTGGTGTATGGCTCAGCCCACACCTTAAGGGTACCAGGGGCGCGCTGCTCCATAAACACGAATTTAAAGTTGTCGTAGCGCAATCCCGTCAGGTCGCCATCGTCGGAGAAATAGAAAAATTCCTCGCGTGGGCTTTTAGGTTCCTGTCCGGTCAGGTACGGAAGCTGATTGTAGCCGTCCAGATGAACCTTGTACTTCTTGCCACCCGCTGTGTAACCCTTGAGCAACTTCTCCTTGATGTCGGGCACACCCGCTGCCGCCAACAAGGTCGGCGCCCAGTCGAGGTGGGAAACGATATCGTTGGAAACCGTGCCGGGTTTGATATGCCCCGGCCAACGCACCATCGCCGGTACGCGGTAAGCGCCTTCCCAATTGGAGTTCTTTTCGTTGCGGAACGGCGTCATCGCGGAATCAGGCCAGGAGTTCATGTGCGGCCCGTTGTCGGTGCCGTACATGACGATGGTGTTGTCGGCGATACCCGCTTGATCTATCTTGTCGAGCACGGTGCCGACGTTCTTGTCATGATCGATCATGACGTCGTGGTATGGGCTCTGCCAACGCCCTGCCTGGCCTACGCTTTTGGGGTCGGGATGGGTGCGGAAGTGCATGTGGGTAAAGTTGACCCAGACGAACATCGGCTTACCGGCCTTGGCCTGTTTCTCGATGAATTCGGCGGCACGGGCTGCAATGTCGTCATCGATTGTTTCCATGCGCTTCCTGGTTAGCGGGCCGGTGTCCTCGATCTTGCCGCCGGCAAAGCTGTGGATGACCCCACGCGGCCCGAATTTCTTGCGGAATTCGGGATCTTTCGGATAATCAGGAAGCTCCGGCTCTTCCTCGGCATTCAAATGATAGAGATTGCCATAGAACTCGTCGAAACCGTGGGCGGAAGGCAGGAATTCGTCCTTGTCGCCCAGATGATTCTTGCCGAACTGACCGGTCACATAACCCTGCGCTTTCAGCAACTCGGCGATGGTTGGATCTTCTTTTTTGAGTCCAAGATCCGCTCCCGGCAGCCCTACTTTACTCAAACCGGTACGGAACACACTCTGCCCGGTGATAAAGGCGGAGCGGCCGGCGGTGCAGCTCTGCTCGGCGTAGTAGTCGGTGAAAATGACACCTTCGTTGGCGACGCGGTCGATATTAGGCGTCCGGTAACCCATCATCCCTTTCGTGTAAGCGCTGATATTGGACTGGCCGATGTCGTCGCCCCAGATAAAAACGATGTTGGGCTTGGCGTCAGCCGCTTGCGCGAAAAACGCCGCCGCGCAGGTGCTCAGCGCGATCAGCGCAACCGACGCCGGGCGTTGTATCAGGTTTCTTGTAATCATGGTTTTTCTCCTGTCATGGTTGATCCGAAAATGGTTTTCTTGCTTTAATGGTAGGCGAGCTAAATAGTAACAGCGATCAAAGAAGTTACGTAATTGAACTTTAGGGATCACCTTACTACCGGGGCGCTGTACCCGAAGTCCAGGCAGATAATCGATTTACCGCCAGATCAGCCCAGGCGTTGACGGCATCTTCCGCATCGCCCCATTGCCACTGAAAACCGGTCGTAAACGCCCCTCCCCCGATACGTTTATCTACCGCCATTGCCAGTATCTGCCCCGATACCGAGTCAGTTACCTTGGCCTCAGCCTGTGCCGCTCCAACGAATGGAAACGAGCCGGTAGCCAGATACTCGAGATTGGCCAGCATATGCGCCTGTGGGACTATCATCGAGATACTGCGCAGTACTGGAGTGGCCGTCTCGGCATCGGTTATGGCAATATCGAGTTTCATTACGCCAGGCCCCGGTTGATTGACGATTGCAAATTTTTGCCCAAGCCTGGCTTTGAGTTGTTGAAAGAAATAGTTCACCAGCATCTGCTGATCAGAGGCGGAAATCGGTGTGGAGTCTCCGGCCCAGAAAGTTACTGGATCGATCATGATTGTATTATACCGGGTCCACTGCGCGGCCGGATTGATGTAACGCAGGTCAGCCTGAGCCTTCCCGCCCGGAGTGAGCAGGGCACAGTCGTTGGCAAGAAACACACAGTTCACATCGGACTGGCTAACAGCGACCTTCTGGGTGGTCGAACAGGCGCCCAACACCACCAGGCACAGACCCAATAACAGGAAACCGGTCCAGGCTTTAGTTTGATACTCTGAATTACTCAAGTGTTTATCCATGTTTTTTTTCTTATGTTTAATCTAAGTTGGTTTTTCGAAAAGTAACTTCTCATTATTTGCAGGATTTCCTGGCGGCGAATTCGCCTTATTTCTACTTTGTCATATTATCCGCAAGCACGTCATGCCCGCCGGGAAGCTGGCATCCAGTGCCATGGCCTGTCCTGAGCGAAATCGCAAGGGGTGATAAACTTAAACCCATCCATGGGGCCTGGATTCGCTTTGCGGTCTTCGGCTCCGGCATTCCCTGCCGGAATGACGATCTTGGAAAAGATGGATCATATAATCTGACAAAGTAGAACTAACATACGGCGCAATCCGGTTAACGGCTCGCACCGGATTGCATCTTGCCGTCTCTATCAGACGTCTTGTCATTTAGGAAATAGCAGCGATCGTTGGCACAACCTGCCATTGTTCAAGTAACCGATATCACTGCTCGAAGGAGAAAATCCGCTTCCAATCGTTCTTCATGCTGATTACCGTCCAGCCCTGCTTCTGAGCTTCGTCATAGAGCGACTGGGTGAAGGTGCCGACCTTGGTGGTGGGCAGGCCTTGCGCCGGGCCGTAGGCATACTCGCGTTTCGCATCATCGTGCAGCACCAGCATCGACAGCCGCGCGCCGTCGTCTGCCTTGGTGTATTCGAGCATCTGCCGGTCGCCGGTGGAGTTGCCGAACGCCGCATGTGGACGGCGGCCGATCATCAGGTGGATACCTTCAGGCTTGCCGGCGTTGTTGTCGTTCAGGAGCAACTTCGGTTCCTTGGTCAGGAAGGGCTTGCCGCTCTTGTCGTAGGCGTACTTGGTCCCCAGGGCACTGCCGACGACCTGTTCGGGCGGTATTCCGTAGGTTTCCTCAGAATAGACGCGCACAAAGTCCTGGCCGCCGCCGGTGACGATGTAAGTCTTGTAGCCATTGTCCCGCAGGTACTTCAGAACTTCCTGCATCGGCTGATAGGTAAGTTCGGTATAGGGCCGCTTCCAGCGCGGGTCCATGGCCGTTGCCAGCCATGCTTTCACCTCGGCCTGAAATTCCTCGACGGACATCCCGGTCAGCGTCGCGGCCACGATCTTGAGGAGGCTATCCATCGAGAGTTTCGCGATTTTCTCACGATTGCCCGACAGCACCGTCTTGAACGGCTCGACCTTCGCCAGTTTAGGCTTCGCCTTGACTACCGCCGGTACGCGATCGAGGCAGTACATCACCTGCGCATATATCGGGTGCGAGACCCACAGCGTGCCGTCCTGATCGAAAGTGGCGATGCGCTCGGCCGTCGGCACGAACTGAGGGCTGTCTTTCGTCGTGGTTGACTTCACGAAATCGACAATCGCCTGCTTGGCCGGACCGTCGTTCCAGGAGGGCAGCGGGTCGGTTTCTGCGTGCGCCTGCGTGGCAAGAACGAGCGCTGCGGCGAACAGCAATACCCGATGGAACTGAAAAGCTTGAAAATGTTTCATGGCTATTTCCTAAAAAATTGGTTGGTTAGGGGTAGAGAACGGCTTTCACCGTCCCCTCCGAGCGTGACGGGGTTTGCAACCCCGTCACTCACGTTATGTAAATCGCCGAGATCTTCAAACGTTTCGGACGGGGGTTGCAAACCCCGACCAGCTTCCTGGTATGAACCTGATAACTCAGTCGAATAATCCAAATTATGCGTTCAAAGCCGCCTGAATTTTTGCTTCATCCTCATGGGAAAGGGAGGTTTTAAGAATTGTTCCGCCAGTCCCTTTTAATTCCTCAAGAACTTTATCAGGCGCGGCTGTTGGACTTCGCAGCAGAACGAACAGTACCGAACTGCCGGGGGTTAGAGTGGCGGCGAGTTCCTTCATGAAATTATCATCGATTCCGACGTCGGTGAGAGCGCCGGAAACCGCACCCGCTGATGCGCCCACGGCCAAACCCAATAGCGGATTCAGGAATATCAAACCAATCAATGAGCCCCAAAATCCTCCAGACAGCGCACCAGCAGCGGTAAGGTTGACAGGCTGATGTACTTTGATTTTACCCTTGTCGTTCTTGACGACGACGACTGCATCTTCAAGATCCAGCAGGTAATCACGTTGCAGTTTCCACAACTGGAGACGGACTTCTTCTGCTTTATGAATGTCTTGATAACCGACGACGACTAATGTGCTCATACTATTTCCTCAATTAATTGTTTGGTTGTTATTGCGAGCGGTACGCCCACTTATGAAAAAGGCCGTCCCCTTTTAAGATATAGGTATCTATACAAATACTAGCTCCTTCTCCCTTGAGGGAGAAGCCTGTCCTGAGCGTTGTCGAAGGGGCTGGGATGAGGGGGATATAACTAGTTGATTTTATTCTCCTCTCCCCAACCCTCTCCATCAGGAGAGGGGGTTTGGTGTTGTTGCAACTCCCTAGTTTCTATTATGTAGAAAAGTTGTGCAGATACCCATGCTTTTAAGATGATGACCTTTATTTAGCTTTTAAAGACGATAGATTAGAGTTTTAACTTGCTCTTCAACTTCGCCCAGAAAGATTCTTTCGGAGCCTTTTGGCACTCTTCGACCAGAAAAGGAACGAGTGTGTCAGTATCCACCACTTCGATGACTGCATTTTTGGCCTTGCCGCCCTTGGTATAGGCGACTGCGGCGATCACATACTGAGGCTTGATGACATCATCAATGCCAATGAAATCCTCGCAGGTCAATTTGCCTAGCGGTTTCTTCACGGTATCTGCTTTAGGAGCATCAGCCGCGAAAACAAGTGCGGAACCGGCCAGCATGACAGCAGCGGTAATGCCAATGGTAATATGTCTGGTATTCATGGTTTATACCTCTATGTTTTAATTTCAGGATGTCGAATGAAGTGATATTAATAATCACACTCATGGATTTAAAGAACAGCCTTACTATGGCGCTGCTGTACCCGAAGTCCAGGAGGATATTCGATTTGCCGCCAATTCAGCCCAATGGTTGACTGCATTTTCCGCATCGCCCCATTGCCATTGAAAACCGGTCGTAGGCGAACCGCCGCCGATCCGTTTGTCCACGAACAATCCTAACACCTGTCCAGAAACCGAATCGGTTACTTTAGCCTCGGCTTGTGCTCCACCGACAAAAGGGAAGGTTCCGGTTGCCAGATATTTGAGATTGGCCAGCATATGCGCCTGCGGGACAATCATCGAGATGCTGCGCAGGACTGGCGTAGCCGCTTCGGCATCGACGATGGCGACATCAATCTTCATAACGCCAGGGCCTGGTTGAGTAACAATTTGAAATTTCTGCCCGAGCTCCTTGTTAAGTTGCTGGGAGAAATAGTTAGTCAGCATCTGCTGATCAGAGGCGGAAACCTGTGTGGAAGCTCCACCCCAGAAAGTCACCGGATCGATCAGGACTTTGTTGTATTGGGTCCATTGCGCGGCCGGATTAAGATAACGCAGGTCAGTCTGATCCTTCCCGCCTGCTGTGAGCAGGGAACAGTCGTTGGCAAGAAATGCGCAGTTCACATCAGCCTGGTTAACAGCGGCCTTCTGCGTAGTTGCACAGGCGCTTAATAACAACAAACACAGACCCAACAACGGTAAACCGGTCCAGCCTATATTTTGGTATTCTGAATTATTCAATTTAAGGTTCATGGTTTTCTCCTTAGGTTTAAGTTAGTAACTCGAAAAGTATCTTCTCATCATTTGCAGGATTTGCAATTTTATCGAAGCCCCCTTTTTGTATGGTTTGCAAACAATGAAACGGGCGCCTTACTTCAGAGGGACGCCCGCGTCGTCACATTACACACGTGTCAGATGGTCAGTCGCTCCCGTGACTAGCATTCGCCTTCTTGACCGCCTCCATAATCCCACTGAGGTTATAGGATTCTGGCGCCTGTAGCGGCGGGAACTTCTCGTACGACATCAAGTGCTCCATCCACAACTGCTGGCCAATCGGTAGCATATTCCAGTCGTACTGAAACGCAGTCAAAGGGCCGCCAAGTGCGCCACCGAGGCTCATCGCCGTCTTCTGATCGATGCCGACGGCC
>JAQTMV010000150.1 GCA_028714175.1 Methylococcales bacterium | reverse complement strand
TGTTGCGCAGACTTTGCGCGGACGCTTCCTCGTAGGCGAAAAACAGCGCGCGCTCATCTCGGCGGCACGTGGCGTCGAGGAAGGCCGCGACGATGCTGCTCTTGCCCGTGCCAGGCGAACCGGAAACAAGCACGCTGCTGCCGCGGAAGACACCTTTGCCATCCAGCATCTCATCGAGCCGCGCGATGCCCATCGAAAGGCGCTGAGTGGAGACTTCATGATCGAGTTGCAACGACGTGATTGGCAGCACCGAAAAGCCGCGCTCGCCAATAAGAAAGGGGTATTCGTTGGTACCGTGTGCCGAGCCTCGATACTTCAGCACGCGCAGTAGGCGGGTGGAAATCTGCTCAGTAATGCGCTGGTCGAGCGTGATCACGCAATCGGCCACGTATTCCTCCAGCCCGAAGCGCGTGAGCGTCGCCTCGCCCTTCTCGCCAGTGATGATGGCCGTCATGCCGCGATCCTTCAGCCAGCGGAACAGGCGGCGCAGCTCCGCACGGAGGATGGCGTGATTCATGAGCCCGGCGAACAGCGCCTCGACCGTGTCCAGCACAATGCGTTTCGCGCCGATGGAATCAATTGCATACCCGAGCCGGATGAAGAGCCCTTCGAGATCATACTCACCCGTCTCCTCGATCTCGCTGCGCTCGACATAGACGTGATCAAGCACAATCATTCGTTCCGTCGTGAGCTGGTCCAGATCGAATCCGAGCGAGCGAACATTCGCCGTGAGCTCCGCCGCGTTTTCCTCAAACATTATAAACACGCCTGGTTCGCTAAACTGCGTCGCCCCGCGCACGAGAAATTCCAGGGCGAGCAAGGTCTTGCCACACCCTGCGCTGCCGCAAACGAGCGTAGGCCGACCCATCGGCAGCCCGCCACCGGTAATTTCGTCAAGGCCCTGGATGCCGGTGGCTGATTTGGGAAGCGTAGAAAACCTGTGATTAGAGGGTTGTTTTTTTGCCATGGGCTAGTTTTAAGTTTGTAAAAAGGAAAGCATTGACGCGCGAATACAGCGTCCCGATCATGAAACGCGTACCATTCGCCCGCGCATTCGGCTTGCCACGTTCAGATTCCCACGGTCTGCACTTGTTCGGAACAGTAGTCGCACGATGATGTCCCCCCGATAGATGCTTACGTCACAATAATGAAGCCAGATAATTTTTTTGTTCTGCATAATTTATAGGCAACGGAAAAACAAACAGTAAACCTGTCTGCGTAACCGCTTATTCCAATTCGTATTAACATGTAATAGCCGATTGGAATAACCGTTTACGCTATCAAACCTTAACTTTTTGCAATTACAACACGATTTTGATTATTTATAAAATTTTTGTTGCCGGTAATTTCTGGAAGTAGATGAACATGGAAATAATGGTATAGATGCTGTTTTCATATAGCATCAGATTAAGTGTTCTACTGTCAAGACTTGAGAATTTGTTGGTCGGATTATTGAAGGAATGTGTAAATCGAATGTCTGGAATTGTCCGCTATGCTTAGCCATACATAATGCAGAGGGTTTTTGGTTAGTACGTGCACTTTCACCGCAACCGGTAGACTAGAAAGACAGCTGGAATTAACCGCTGCATACACCGTTGCTATGGGGATTGAATTAGAGCGGCACCATTGAAATGGGATTCTGACAGAGGCCACCATTGACTGAATTAAAACGGCTAAACCTCAACTGAAGAATAAAAAGCAGTAAATACTACTTTTTGAAGTTTTTTATCGTTGCGGACAAAATTTGCTAAAGTTGCAATATTTAGAATCTATAATTATGGGCTTTAGTCCGTCACGTCACACTTAAAAATGAGCATAAATCCTGGTTTTTCGCAGTGCCCAGGATTTATGCTCAGTCGCTTATAAAATCAAATATTCGCAAAAAAGTAAAGAATACCCAAGGCCGGTCTATCTATTGTATAAGCAATACTTTTTTAGCAGATACCTTAACGGATAAGCGAATGTATCAAATTAAATCAATAATGTCCGTCCACAGCTTACGCGTTTTGAGTTGAATCCCTGTTAGCTTTTCCATATTTTTTGCTGGCTTTCTTTTCTTGTTTTTTAGCTTTTGCTGCATGCCCATGCGCTATGGTGGCATGGTGGGCAGCTGTTTTTTGATCACCCGCTTCGTGTTGTTTACCGGCTTCTTTATGATGCTTAGCCGCATTCTCATGGTGGACAGCCGCTTTTTCATGATGGTCTTTTGAACTTTTTTTAGATTTACTTGCGTTGCCCGAAGTTTTTTGGTCTTGGTTCTTTGAATGTGAAGAATCTGCTTTCATGATAATTTTCCTAATTAAATTAATAGAATTTTAGTTTTTTGTATACCTGCATTTTTATATTATTGATTATTAGAAATTTCATCTGTACGTTAACGCACTTATTATAAAATTTTATTGAGTCGAATTACCCATAGAAACTTTCACTTATTCGTAGATATTCACTCTGTATTCAAGGCCAAGCCTGTTTCATTATGGATATAATATAATTGATTTATATCAGTTATTTGATATTATTAATTATTAGATTGCAGGATTTAGGTACTATTTAAATACAAAAACTTAACGTCATATAAGCAGTTTAAGGCTTTAGTGCCATGACTTTGTCTGCAAATTAGGCATGGATTTAAGTCTAGATATTTGCGACAGGCTCCCTGTGCGTGCGTTACCGTACTGACAAAACCCTTTGACTCTATATAATTTATAACCATGTTGTCCCCGCCCGGGGGCAGCTAGCGGATCAGGCTGGATGAATGACTGATCTTTTTTAACACGCTAACGTATGAGGAAACTATCATGAATGCAACAGTAGAACATCTTTCCAAAGCCGCCGATGAAACCGTCGAACGCGTCAAAGCCGGCACCCATGAGGCGGTTGAAAAAGCCGCGGATATCTCCCGTCAGGCCGCCGACGCCCTGTGTGAAAAAGGCGAACAAATGAAACACCTGGAAGAGCAATTTCTCGAAAATTGCCGCACCTATGTGCATGACAAACCGGTGACCTCGTTAGCCGTAGCCGTTGCAGTTGGCTTTTTGCTCAGCCGCCTGGTCAGTTCGCGCTAGCGCCGCATTGAACCATGATAAGTCAGACCATCTCATCGGCCTGCCCTGCGGTCCAGATGATATGCGCGGGCAGACCGGCGCCGGCAGCACGATTCGCTCCGCATCGCTCGCCGCTAATGGGGGTGGCTCATTATTGTCAACCGGCTTGTGCCGATGCCAGGCGGTAAAGCCTCATGCCTGTGAACGATACAGACTTTTTCAGGGGGCGTTCATTAAAACAGATTGTTTCAGCCATGCTCAAGGGCCTGCGCTGCGGGTCAGTACTATTGTACCCTTCACTGACCGCCTGGCTGGCCCATCGCGCTGCCAGTAAAGGGGCTGCCGTGGCTTTTTATACCCTGTTTTCCATGACCCCCATCCTGGTGCTGGCCATCGCTGTGGCCGGCTATTTTTTTGGCGCGGAGGCGGCGCAAGGAGAAATTATTGCGCAGCTGCAAGCGTTGGTAGGGCCCAATGGCGCCCAAGCTATCAATGCCTTGCTGGCCGCCGCGCGCAACCCCGAGTCTGGAGTTGTCGCCTCGGTCATTGCCACACTCCTGCTGCTGGTGGGGGCCACCAGCGTATTCGTTGAGTTAAAGGATAGCCTCGATGAAATGTGGGGTACCGATAGACCTCAAACCTCCTCTCTCAGCCTGGTATTAAAAACCCGGATTTTGTGTTTTGGCCTAGTGCTGGTTTTAGCATTTCTGTTACTGGTTTCGCTGGTCATCAGCGCCGCTCTGGCGCTGCTTCAAAAATATGTCCTCGGCGGGCTTTGGACTTTGGCGGCCCTGGTGCTGTCCCCAGTGGCATCGCTGATTTCCTTTGGGGTCATTGCCAGCTTGTTTGCGGTGATTTATAAAATGCTGCCGGAGGCCCCGCTGGCCTGGCAGGATGCCTGGTTCGGTGCGCTGTTTACGGCGCTTTTATTCAGTCTGGGCAAATACGGCATTGGTGTTTACCTGGGTAACAGCGGCGTAACCTCCAGTTTTGGCGCCGCCGGCTCAGTTATCGCCCTGTTACTCTGGGTCTATTATTCCGCCCAGATCTTCTTTTTTGGGGCCGAGTTTACCCGCCAGTTTGCTTTGCAGTTTGGCAGCCTGCGCCCGCACGATCAGACTAATCCCGTATCGCCCCATTAAGTCAGGTAAAAAAAACCCTCGTCAGACAGACGAGGGCAGCATCCATTCAGAGGAGGAGGTATGAAATCCGGGGTCAAAAAGGCTTACCCCTTGACTAAACCGGACAGCATATTATCCTAAGATTAGCGTTGTCTTATCCCGCACGGCCGCATCTTTAAGCTGCGTCGTCTGTGCCGTAAAATTCATTGACTTGCGCTTGCCAGGACGGATCGTTCATATTCGGCCAGTGATCTTTATCAAACCCCGGGGCCGCTTCCAGACGTTCCTTGTCGACATTGAGCAGGAAGCGTTTGTTGACTGTGTCCAGGGTCAAGGCTTTCCAAGGCACAGCGAACAGCTTGTCGCCCATACCCATAAAGCCGCCGAACGACAATACGGCATAAGCGACTTTGCCAGTGCGCATATGCAGCATGATTTCCTTGATATCACCCAGATTTTCATCGATGTGGTTGACCACATCATTGCCAATCAGGGTATCAGCGCCCATTATTTCAGGGCCAGGGCCAGGACCGTCATTGTCCGTGTCATTGTAGATACCGTAGGTATCGTTATCGATATAATTCATAAATTGCTCCTGTCTATTAAAAAATGTATCAGAGACCCTGCCGGGCATATAAAATGCCGGCAGGGTCCAAGATTAGTTTTTGTCAATTTTTTTCTTGATGTCCTCTTTGACATCACCCACAGCTGCGCGGCCCTTACCTACATTCTTTTGGACCTTACCTTCAACTTCCATAGACTCATCATCAATTAGATCGCCAGTAGTCTCTTTGACTTTACCTTTGACTTGCTCGACGCGGCCTTTTACTTGGTCTTTATTCATCATAAACTCCTTAGGTTAGATATATTAAACCGGCAGCGGGGCTGGTGCCCATGCCGTGAGCTTATGTTAGTCATAAAAATGCACCTGGTCGGTGCGATGACGCACATAAATGGAGATTTACATCTTATTCTCCTTTTTATGCAGATATCTAGGTTTGTCTGGCTATTTGGCTAGGGCAAAAAGCGATTTACAAGAGCAAAATGAATTTAAATGTTAATTTTTCTGAGTGGATAATAGAATCACTGGATCGAGAAATAGTAGGAAAGATCGGCATCATTCCCCGACAATCCATTACAGAAAGTCGCTAGTTGAACTCCTTGAAAAGTCAGCTTATAATAAGTCCATCAACCAGTTACGCTGAAACGAGCATATAAGTGCAAATCAGGAAATAATCCCCTCAAAAACAATACGAAATGGAGATAAAATCCGCTTAAATTGTTTCAGGAAAAGGGTTGACACATCACATCGTACGAAAGACCTGTGGAGATAAGTGGGGAAATGACCAGCGTTAAGACTGTTCCGATAACCTTTACTATATAACAAATAGAACGCTTACCTATGTCAAACATCTTCTATTGCAGCGCCGAACTCCGTTGGTTTTTGCACAAACAAGAAGACCAATGGGATCAGATAATTAAATGGTTCAGGCTTCAGGATCAGCTTCTTCTGAGAAAGGAAGGCTGCTACGATCCGAAAACTGTGACTGAGCCTTTCGTGAAGCACGAAATTGAAAGAGCGGACGAATACCTGCTCTTCCCTGACTGCGACACTGTCGGCGTCAAACAACGACAGGGGAAACTTGAAGTCAAGGCACTCGTGGTTGGGCCGCGCCCCTTTTCTCTGCCTAGGGTAGGTGTTGCCGGGCATATGGATCAATGGATTAAGTGGTCTTTCGCTAGTCAACTTCAAAAGCAGCTCGAAGTTGAGCTAGCTCAAGCCGGGCCATGGCGGAAAGTCGTCAAAGACCGCTATCTACAGAAATACTCTTTTGACTCAGGCTGTATAGTCGCAGTGCCTCCTGACAACCGGCCTGATACCGGATGCAACATTGAACTTACGAAGATATCCGTTAAGGCCAAGGTTTGGGATTGGGTTACCTTTGGTTTTGAGGCGTATGGCCCATCCGGTCGTGTTAACAGTATATTGGATGAGGCCGTACAGCATTTCTTCTCTTCGTATGGACGCGCTCCCGTCCAACTGGATCGCCGGGACTCCATCAGCTACCCGGCATGGCTTGCATGGGCATTGTTGAATAAATCGAAAATTGGATAAAGCTCTCCATTTCTTGCGTTTGCTATATTTTAATAGACAAAGGCACGCCTGGGAGTGCAGACATAGTGATCCACCCCTCTCTATTTTTCTTAGTAGCGCATGCGCTTTTATGGCATTGCCGAAAATGCGCTTATAGCGTTGCATGGCAAGCTCAACATAGGTGCGCAGGTTGTAGTCCGTTTTCCGCTGCCATGCGATACATATGAGATGTACCCATGTGCACGATGATTAGAAGGCGATTGTCTTGTTTAGTATCGTTAGCGACTGAAAGGACTGCTATCTTGTGCGGGCTGTCACTTAAATGGCCATTTGCTTGACTAGTTTGTAAGGTCTGCTGATAACCCCGAAATCTGTCACATAAAATATAAAGTTATGTAGATATAATCCCGATATGAAAAATCCTCTTTTGGTTCCGGCTCGTCCGGCTTAAGATTTGCAGAATTTAGGCTTTTTTTATGTTAAATCATGTCAAATGGCCCTTTTTTTGCTCGAAACTCGATTTATTCAACAAAGCCGCGCAACATGGGCACATCGCATGGCAGCGGAAAACAGACTACAACATTTGCAATCATGTAGAGCTGTACTTTGAAAACGGCTCCGGACTTTGATCAGATGCACTGGCCAGACAATTCATATAAATGGGACCAGCAGCGCGAGGAGGTTTATCAGTTTATCATGTCAGTCCATGACGGTAAGCCGACAGACGGTAGCGGTTTTTTGGGGATGACGTGGCTATAGGCATCCCGCAGAGAGGGCGAATGGAGTAGAAGGTAATTGGAACCAATTCAAGGGTAAGGTTAAGGAGAAATGGGGTGAATTGACCGATGATGAACTCGATCAAATCGCCGGTAAACGTGATATCCTCATCGGCAAGATCCAGGAGAAATACGGGATCGCGGAAGACGAAGCCGAAAAGCGGATCAAGGAGTTCGAGAAGGAACTTAGTTGATCGCTTGGTATATGACTAAGAAGTGAGTGGAGCCGTGCCGCTCGCCAAGCGAGCGGCACCTTTTGAGTTTATTTATTTAACGGGAGTACAAATATGCGACTTGGCACAATTTTACTTATCGTTCTGATCCTGTTGCTTGTGGGAGTCCTTCCAACTTGGCCACATAGCATGTTATGCACCCAGCGGCGGACTCGGACTGGTGCTGATTATTGTACTGATCCTGTTCTTAACGGGCAGAATCTAGTCGAGATAGCTTTACTGAATATTAAGCGGTGGACACGCTTACATAATATGTTCAGTTAATTGATGCATTTATGTGGGGGTGTTCGCCGCCCAAACCGCCGAAATTTCCGAACGGCACTAAAATCGCTATTTTTTTATTTTGTAGTGTCGTTTGTTTAAATGCACTCTTAGGTGCTTTGCAGGCGATTGAGACGGCTCAGACTCAGTTTGATGAATAACTAAAAGCAGGATTTTCAGCTGCTTTTAATGCACTCGAAGACCTAGGTTCTGCGAGGGTCACAGACCCGAAACTAACCATCTCGGCTTGTTATGTTTCAACATACCATGAATAGCGTGGAGCAATTTGCGCATCACCGCACAGACGGCTTGTAACGGTTTCTTGCCGTTATCTTACGAGATGTTGGAAATAATCTTTGACGTGAAGGTCATGCTTGTTAGTGCATGAAAATGGTTCTTAGTGGCGGCTTTCTGACCCGTCAGTTATTAATACGGCGAGCGAAACTGCGCAAAAGAGAGTGAAGGCTTTCTCAAAAGCGTAATTCAGGACCGAATGCAATATATTTGTAAGCCATTTCTATATGTGCGCAGCCGCACAGACCGATTTTAGCCATATGTGTATATTTAAAAGACAGGCAAGGGGATTTAATGGGGCATGCAGTGGACTTACTCGTTAAGAATAAATCGAGTAATCCAGTTAAAGCCCGAATAATAGGCAGTATTCCTAAACCTTGTCTGAATTACTGACTAAGTATAACTCGCTCAAACTGAGCTAACCGGAGAAAAACTATGATTAATACCGACCAAATTATGCCTGATATGCCCGTTGTCTGCTCCCAGGACGGCCAGTTTGCCACTGTCGATCATATGGAGGGCTCGAATACCATCAAGCTGACGAAAGATAAGACCGGTCAGCACCATTACATTCCGGTAAGCTGGGTAACTTCATCCGAGGGCGGCAAAGTTAAAGTAGATCGTCCGGGAGACCAGGCGATGGAGGAGTGGTCGACAAGCCCGCCAATCTAATAGGCGAATGACTTCATGCGATAATAGAGGCAGGGGAGATAGCGGCTTTTCGCTTCTGATAAAAAGTTGAGGTCTATAAACGGCAAGCACAACAACTTTGGCAATGCTTAGTGTATACGGTAGAGAGTCTGTGGCTTTTGTTGCGGATGGAAAAGGGTACATTTAAAGCACACTAAAGCTCTATGAGTGTGTTGCGAAAGCTTTGTGGTTAATTTGTTATACAAAACATAACCCTTTTATTTTGAATTATTATCTAGCTTATGAATAACTATAATTGGAAATTAAAAATGAAGCCGATTAGTAAAACCTTTTTCAAAGGCTTGATCGCCATCATCCCCCTTATACTAACCTGCTATTTACTTCTCTGGCTTGCCGGCACTGCAGAATTGGTGCTGGGAAATATCTTCAAGTTTTTCTTCCCAGACAGTTGGTACATAAAAGGCTTGGGGGTTGTGTTAGGTCTTGCTGTAGCCTATTTTTTCGGACGCTTTCTGGAGACTCGAACTTTTCTCAGACTGTTCATTAGCTTTGAAGAACTTGTGCTCCAGATTCCCGTTGTTAAAAGCATATATACAGCGATACGCGATTTTATTTCTCTTTTTTCCAGCGAACAGAAAGGGAAATTTAATAAAGTAGTTTTAGTAAATGTACCTCTCTGCAATGGTCAACAGATAGGTTTTATTACAGTTTCGGATATTGAAGAGCATTCACATACTTTTATTGCCGATGACCAGGTCGCCGTATTTTTGCCATTCAGTTATCAGATGGGTGGAAACACGGTCATTATGTCACGGGAAAATGTAGTAGAAATAGATATGTCTGTTGAGGACGCTCTGCGTTTTATCGCAACAGCCGGCGTTGTTGGCAATGTTAATGGTGACAAAAAATAAAAGTTAAAGGCTTTAAATATCACTAAAATGAAAAGTTTGCTTACCTGTCAACGGCAACAGCGGCTTAAAATCCTTTAAGCCTCTTGTGGAAGAAGAAGGGTTGATACTACAAGATCGTTCGAATAAAAGTGTTGATGATGCTATTGCATCCATCACAGAAAATCTTTAATAATTTCTGGGGATTCAAATGGATACTTCAATACACACTATGAAGACATTATTTTGTCAATTAGGTTTAGCAAGCGACGAGGAACAGATTAATGCTTTTATTGAAAAGCATAGGCCGTTACTCCGCAATATTGCCTTATCTGAGGCAGATTTCTGGAACGAAGCACAGGCTGCGTTTCTAACTGAAGCGATAGAAGAGGATTCGGATTGGTGCGAGCTCGTGGATGAATTAGATTGTTTGTTGAGAGAAAATTAAGTGGGCAAGTATTAGTAAAGTTAAAAATTTTGACGATTTTTTTCTTGATAACGCTTCCCTGTTTACTTTGAACTTGTCTATTGCAAATTTGATTCTAACGTAACATAGTCAAAATCATCCATGTCATCTCCCAACCCAACAACCGCTATTCTCTATGCATTCGCGGCTAATTTAGGTATCGCAGCAGCGAAAACCGGTGCAGCTTTCTGGACAGGTTCAGGCTCTTTATTAGCCGAAGCAATTCACTCGTTTGCCGATTCTGGAAATCAGGTATTACTGTTTATCGGTATGAAACGATCTGAAAAAGAAGCAACTCGCAAACATCCTATGGGTTTCGGGCAAGAATCTTATATCTGGTCCATGATGGTGGCTTTCATATTATTTTCCGTTGGCGGCATATTTTCCATTTATGAAGGATGGCAGCGATACATCCACCCACACACTGTGGAAAATGAAGGCGTTGCATTGGTCATCTTGCTGATTGCGCTGGGTTTGGAATATTTTTCTTTAAAAGGGGCGCTGGCGGCAATGCAACAGGAAAAAGGCACGCACTCGCTATGGCAATGGTTTAAAGAAACTCAGTCCAGCGAACTGATGGTGGTTACCGGTGAAGACTTGGCAGCGTTGGCAGGACTCGGGATTGCGCTGGTAATGCTAGGTCTGACCATGATTACCGGTAATACCGCTTATGATGCGGCAGGTTCGATTTTAATCGGATTTTTACTGATTACAGTTGCCGTTGTAATTGGTACAGAAGTCCATTCACTGCTGCTCGGTGAGGCGGCTGTTGATATCAGTGATAACGTGCAGCAATATCTGGAGAGTCAGCCCTGTGTGCTACAGGTGCTGAATGTGTGGGCGATCAATCACGGCAATAATGTCATGGTTACCATTAAAGTTGAGCTCCGACCCGATATGACAGTTATGAGTGCGGTTGATGAAATTAATGCTATGGAACGGCAAATCAAGCAAACGCATGCGCGGGTTAAATGGATATTTTTTGAGATTGATAATGCTGATTAAATGTAAAGGTAAAAGTCTACCTGCAGCGAGACATTTATCAGTACAATTAATAAACCAGTGACTGCAATTTTTAAAAACAGGGTTATTACTTATTGAACCGGTTACTACATGATTTAATGTTTTTTGTTTACACAGACCGGTAAAACTGACGCTGAATATGGTAAAAATTCGACATAACCGATAGTCATGATTGCCCTCTTTTAAACCGGCGATAACGCCTGATCAGTGCGTTGGTCGAACTGTCATGGTCGAGTTGAGGCTCATTCGTACTTTTAAGTTCGGCAGCGGTATTCTGTGCCAATACTTTGTCTAACTCGACCCCCCCACTGCTCAAATGAATCGATATTCCAGATTTCCCCCTGGGTGAACACGCTATGCTCGTAAAGTGCGACTAGCAAGCCGAGCGTTTTAGGTGTTAACTGTTCAACAAGAAGCGTGTTAGTCGGACGATTACCCTCGAATGTGCGGTGCGGCACTAATCGGTCAGTGGTACCCTCTGCCTTGACTTCTGCCTCCGTTTTACCGAAAGCCAGCGCCTCGGTCTGCGCGAAAAGATTTGCCATCAGCAGATCATGCTGATCACCGAGCGGATTTAAGGTCCGACAGAATCCGATAAAATCGCATGGAATCAGACGGGTCCCCTGGTGAAGCAACTGGAAGAACGAGTGCTGGCCGTTGGTGCCCGGCTCGCCCCAACAGATCGACGCCGTTTGATAATCAACACAGTTACCGTCTAGGGTAATATGTTTGCCGTTGCTCTCCATAGCCAATTGCTGTAGGTAAGCAGGGAAACGCTTGAGATACTGGTTGTAAGGAAACACGGCAACAGACTGGGTATCGAAAAAGTTGTTGTACAAGAGTTTGAGTAAGCCCATGATGACAGGTATGTTCCGCTCGAATGGCGTCGTGAGAAAGTGCTCATCCATCGCACGGAAGCCTGCGAGCATTGCCCGAAAATTGTCCGGTCCTACCGCGATCATCGTCGATAGACCAATCGCCGAATCCATCGAATGGCGTCCGCCGTCCCAATCCCAGAAGCCAAACATATTGTCAGTATTGATGCCGAATTTTGTCACTGCTTCGGCATTAGTCGATACGGCGACGAAGTGTCGACGCACGGCATGATCATCACCGAGCTTATGCAAGCACCAGTTACGCGCTGCGCGGGCATTGGTCAGGGTTTCGAGGGTAGTAAAGGTCTTCGAACAGATGATAAACAGCGTTTCTTCGGGATCAAGACCACGCGTAGCTTCCTCGAAATCAGTGCCATCCACATTCGAGACAAAACGGAAAGTCAGGTCACGTTGACTGTAATGCCGCAGTGCTTCATACGCCATCACTGGACCAAGGTCGGAACCGCCGATGCCAATATTGACAATGTTGCGGATACGTTTTCCAGTATATCCCAGCCACTGACCACTGCGAATCTGCTCAGAAAAAACAGTCATCCTGCCGAGAACTGCATGTACTTCCGCCACTACGTCAACGCCGTCAAGCATTATCCGTTCACCTTCAGGTGCACGCAAGGCCGTGTGCAGAGCGGCTCTCTGTTCGGTCACGTTGATGATTTCGCCATTGAACATTGCCTTAATTCGCTTGCGCAACCCACATTCATCTGCAAGCTTTATGAGCAACCGCATAGTCTCATCAGTAATACGGTTCTTCGAATAATCCAGGTAAATGCCCGAGGCATCGACCACGAATCGTACACCGCGCATCGGTTCATTCTATTCCTGAAAGCGATATGATCGATGCACTTGCGGGTGTCTTCATCCACGCGTGCGCCGAAAGGTTCGCTTGAGCATCGCGAGGTCGTTGGCGTCGCCCACGGAGAATGCAAGGTCGGTTGAGCCCACGATGGTGATTCGGTTGTTGTCGGCAGTCCAGTCAGATCTGCCTACGCCAATGACCGGCACATCGAGGCGGCCGCGTTTCACCATCGCCTGGAGCGACGGAAAGATCTTTTTATAGGTGTAGATGGTTTTAAAAACCCGCGTAAAACTGCCGCAGAAAGACTGAAATTCTCCTGGAGATAAAAACGAGCGGAATATTTCCATAGGAAAACAGGGGAAGTTAAATTCGGAATAATTGCAATAAGG
>JAQTMV010000149.1 GCA_028714175.1 Methylococcales bacterium | reverse complement strand
GTCCTGAGTAATGCCACTTTAAGACGCTATGGATTATATGTGCCATCGGAACTCTCGACAGCATAAGCTGCCGGATTCAACCGCCGTTGCGGAAAACCGCATTACCGGTGGTGTGGGAGGGGGAACGGGCGCAATCCCGTTTCCTCGACCCGATCATTGACCAAATCATTGAACCGGACGGGTATTGCAAAAATGGAGCCGAGCACTTAAAACCGGGTATGAATTTTCCAATCGAGGTTATTTGCGTTTCTATTTTGTGGTGACATGATAATCATTGTCGGCATTGGTGGTTTGATATCGCAACTTGTGTGAGCACGAAGTGAAATCCTACGGTTCACCATATTTCGTATTACCAAATCATAACAGCTCACGCTTGATACACCTCATCATGACTACCCACATTGACCCGAATAATTTCCTTTTTGGCGATGATCATTTCCAGGGTTATTCGATAGCTAATATTGATCGATGCCGAATGCAAAGCCACCACCCTGCTTTTTAGCGGATGCAGTCGCAGTGATGTATAGTAAGGATTTTGACCCAGCTACAGCAAGATTTTGCGGTATTGCTCTTTCAATTCGGGATGTTGCGGTGCAAAACGTTTGGCGCGTTTTTTATAGCTGCCGGTGAAGATTAAGGTGTACCACATTCGGCGAATAGTTCGGCCACATGCTGATCAACATTTTCTTTACTGTACCGGCCTGCTGCAACATCCTGTTGCACCTGATATAGCGCAGCCTCCAATTCCATTTCACGGATGTAATGATAGTGCTCGATTTTCATTACCACAAAGCTTTCTTTGCCGCGCACGGTTATAACGGCTTCCGGCTTATCGCCAAGGTTCTCTTCTAAGCAGGCGATACCTTTGGCTTTTGAATTGTTTCCTGTAATCATTTTAATCACCTGATAAATAGCACGAGTAACTGTATTCTTAAGAGTATTGAAATAAAACCTGTAAAACAGCGCGATGAGTAGAGCAACCCGAAAGCCATCACATCGGGGATTGTTAGGATGGGTTTCTGCTATCGCCTCTATCCATCGACCCTATACAATCTCAATACAGGCTTTGTTGTCGATAATTAACGCTTGTTCAATGGCTTGCGGATTGTCTAGCAAGGTTTTGATAGTCGCCGTTTTTCGATTTTAAGCCAAACGATCTTGGGTGGTTGCCCATGAAGCAGGCTCATTTCGTAAAAATCAGCATCTTGTGTAGTGATGATGTAGCCGTTATCAATGGCATATTGGCGAATGACACGATCATTGACACGCTCCAGGCCAATCAAAGCTACCTGCGTTGAACCTGGGAAGCTGTTTTGGCTAAATGGCACGATTCGCCGCGACAGGTTTTCATCAAGCAATAACTTCATAAGGCTTTGATGGTAACGAATTGGCGCTCCCTATCGGCTGCAAATTGCAAACAGGCGGTAATATCATCATCCGTTAATTCCGGGAAGTCCTCTACAATTTCAGTACGACTCATACCATCGGCCAGCCAGGAAAGCACATCATAAACGGTAATCCGTAAGCCTCTAATGCATGGCTTGCCGCTACGTTTGCCGGCTTCAATGGTAATTATGTTGTGATAATCAATACTCATGACTTTGCCCTCGTTTGGGATTTGATTGAATAAAATTATACCGTATTGGCCAATGGACTGTTTTATGAATGAGGATAACAACCGCTCCTTGCTTCAAGTCTTGTAGGCCGATTGATTAATAAACCACAAATCCTGTCCTGATCGCAGTCGAGGGGAACACCAAGTTTTTACCTTGGTTAATTACTACTTGCATTGTCCTGTCTTCTGCATAATCTATCTGGATGCGGTGAATGCAGATATTGCAGGAGCAATTATCTGTCCATGCAGTCGCTCGTGAACTTCGTTCCTTCGTGGTGTTGTGCCTTAAGTTGATGCATAGAGGTACGTTTGTATGTATCTCCACCTAATTTGTTGAGTGAAATTACAACTCACTCAAAACTCCCTGCTCCATGCAATAGACCACATCGACCAGCTCCAAGCCGGCCTCACGGTGAGTCACCATGATCACGGTTTTGTACTTGGCAAAATCCGCCAGCGACTTGAATACATCCCGCTCCGTATCACTGTCCAACCCTTCCGTGGGTTCATCCAGAATCAATACCGGTGCATTTTTTAAATATAGCCGCGCCAGGGCGATACGCCGTGCTTCTCCTCCTGACACTTTCACACCGCTTTCACCAACCCAGGTATCTAGACCTTTCGGCAAATAACCGATATAGTTCTCTAATCCTGCCGCTTTAATCGCGGTAGCAAGTTCTGTTGCTGAAGCTGTAGGTTTCGCAATTAACAGGTTTTCTTTAATAGTGGCGGCAAACAATTGACTGCGCTGGGACAATACGCCAAAACAGCTCATTAATTCATCAGCATCAAATTGTCTGATATTTTGTCCGGCCAATAAAACGCTGCCTTGTTCAGGATCGTAATAACGCATTAACAGCTGCAATAAGGTGGTCTTACCCGAACCGTTAGCGCCGACAATGGCGATTTTGCCGCCCTGTGAAATGTTTAAATTGATATTTTTCAGCACCCAAACCGGCTGATCCGGATAACGAAAGCTCACATCGATGAACTGCAAATCATAATTGCCTGGCAATGCTAATGGCTGGGTCGGCTTTGTAATTGTCGGCGTCATTTCGGCAACCTGCCTGATACGCCGGGCAGCTTTTTGGGTTTTTGCCAGCATTTGCATCGCTTGCGGCAACGGCGCCGCCAACTCAAAAGCCGCAATCACGCGAAAAACAACCAGAGCTGAATCCGGTCCTGATAACAGACTGTCTTCAAATGCCATCGCCGCAAGCACCAATGCCATTAATAATGTTATCTGCGATAGCAACATGGTGAACGCTAATGAAATCGCCGACAAGCGGTTGTTCCGGCGATGGGTGTTGATCATCAAATCGGAAAACTGTTCAAGAAAACCGCTAAATCGCCGGTAAGCCTGATTGGCTATTAAATCCGCCAGACCCTGGATCATATCGATTTGCCGAATCCTGAAATATGCTGCCAATCCGACGATTTCTTTAGCTCCGGCACGACCCAACCGATTAAAAACCCATGGCACCCAGATCGAGGCAATTATCAGCATTAGACCTGTAGTCAGGCTGATTACCGGTGCATAAAAAGCCAAAAAGACTGTAACTGCGGTTACGCCAACCGCCGCGACAACGGCCGGGAGTAGCAGTCGCAAGTACAGCGCGTCCAAAGCGTCAATATCCGCCGTCATGCGTGATAGTAAATCGCCGCTGCGCATAGCGGACAAACGCCCCGGAACCAACGGAACAAGCTGTTGAAAAAACCAACTGCGTATTCCTGCTAATAGCCGGAAAGTTGCTTCATGAGTCACCAGCCGCTCACCATAACGGCCCAGCGTGCGGGTAATCGCCAGCGCGCGAATTTGGGCGGCAGGCAGCATAAAGTTGAAGGCAAGCGCATTGCCGTCAACAGCGACTAATCCCGCTATAGCGGAAGCACTGATAAACCAGCCCGACAGCGTTAACAACGCAATAGATGCCAATGCCGTCAGCAATGACAAGAAAACTCCGCCCGCAAGCCAGTCGCCATGTGGTTTGAATAATTTCAGAAAATACCATAAATCTTTCATGACACAAGCTGTCCTTGCTGCAATTCTATCCGCCTGTCCATTCTCTGAATCACTTCCGCGTCATGACTGGCGATAATCAGGGTTTTATCTATAAACAGTTTCTCGATCGTATCCAATAGCAGCCTTTTATTGGCTGCATCGAGATTGGCGGTAGGCTCATCCAGCAAGACAATGCCGGCATTTTTTAAAAATGCCCTGGCCAGCGCGATTCTTTGCACTTGCCCGCCTGACAAGCCGTAGCCCCGCTCGCCAACCGGGGTAAGCAAACCTTCCGGCATTTGTGCGCTGAATTCAGTTACGCCGGCTGCCCGCGCCGCATCAATAATGCTTTGTTCAGGCGCATCAGGATCGGCCAGCGCAATATTTTCTTTGATAGTGCCATGAAAGATGTAGGCGTTTTGCCCCGCCCATGCAATAGCTTTCGCGGCGTATTTACGGTTAACCATCAGGCTGTTAAGCAAAACCCGGCCTTCGGTTACCGCCTCAAAACCTAATAACAGATTTAAAAGCGTCGTTTTTCCGGCGCCTGATTCGCCGACCAACGCGATTTTTTCGCCGGCTGCGATATGCAGATTGATGTCGGTTAAGACCTGCCGCTTATCATACGATTTACAAACATTAATAAATTCGATGAGATCGGTTGAGCCGGGATGGCTATCACTCGTTTCCAATAGCTCGGTATCTTGATCCAGTATCGCCAGGATAGCATCAGTTGCGCCCAATGCCGCGGCACGGTCATGATAATTGATCGCCAATTGCCTGAGCGGCATAAAAAACTCGGGCGCCAGCAGCAGAACAAACAGCGCTTCACTTAAACTGATGTGCTCAGCGGGGCCGAAATGAATCAGTCCTAATAAGCCCAGCCCCACATAGACAGCCACCAGCGCAACGGCAACCGCGCTAAAAAACTCAAGAAGTGCCGACGATAAAAACGCAATACGCAATACTGCCATGGTTTTTTCCCGAAAACCATCGGCAACCTTGTTGATGTTTACCAACTCCTGGGTAGTCTGACCAAACAGCTTAAGTGTCGCCAAACCTTGCAAACGATCCAGAAAATAACCGCTCATTCTTGCCATTGCCAAAAACTGGCTGCGATTAGCAGAGGCCGCCCCCAAACCGACTAATGCCATAAAAATAGGCACCAGCGGCCCGGTGAATAAAAAGATCAATCCGACCACCCAATTGACCGGCATGACTGCGATAATCATGATGAGCGGCAATGCGCCGACAATCATTTGTTGGGGCAAATAACGTGAAAAATAATTTTCCAGTGCATCAACCTGTTCTAAAGTAACGGCCGCCAATTCACCGCTTTGATAGTGCTTGATTCCGGCAGGTCCCAGCGCTAAAATCCTGGCGAACAGCTGATGTCTTACCGACCCCCTGACTTTCGCCCCGGCTTCAAATCCCCAGGTTTGATGACAATAAACACACATGCTACGCAGGATGAATACGGCTGCCAGCATTATGAATGGTGTAATGGCAGACGCCCACGGCAGCTTGTCGATAATGACGGCTTGCAGTATGACGGACAGCATTGCCGATTGAATAATCACACCCACGCCGTTGGTAATACCTGCAATAGCGGCAAATAAAATGAGTTTACGGACGGCTTTGCTTTGCTCTTTTAGCCAATCGGCACAGGTCTTCTCCCTGGCTTTGTTTTTATCAAAATAGGCTTGATTGGCCGTTTCTGTTAGCTGCACTGATTTCTGCCACTGGTTTTATTGGTGAATAAGCTTAACACACTGCTTTTTATGGAAATCTTTTTCTATGTTCCCATGCCGAGTACACTGGAGTAGAGAACAGGCGCTCTATGCCATCCAAACTTTCCATATTATCAGGCTTTATAACGACTGCATTTAATAAGTGGCGTCGATTTATTGAACCTGAAGAACTAAAACCATGTCAACTTCGAAGGAGTTGCAAGATATGATGTTTTTATATGGTCTTAATTAAACGTGGAGTACGATTATGAAAAATTATCCATTAATATTGGCTGGACTTTTGCTTTTTTCTACAACAATACCAGCTCTTGAAAAAGTCAGCCCTAAGCAGAGTGATGAAGTGGATCAGCGCATGCAACAAGTGGTGCCATTTGCAGTAGATCAAACCGTAGAGACGTTTACCAAAACTGTACATGGCGGTGTTCAGCACGTTATCGCCAAATCAGCAGACAATACCCGGCAAATAAAATTGATTCAGGAACATCTGCTTAAAATTGCCAATGAATTCAGAAAAGGAGATTTTTCTGTGACTGAACGTGTACATGGAGCTGATATGCCAGGTCTCGCCCAGTTAAAAATGGCAGAAACTGACGATATCAGATTTGAATATAAAGCTTTGCCAAACGGTGCACAGATTCATTACTCAACTGAGTATCCTCAATATGTACAGGCACTTCATGAATGGTTTGATGCCCAGAAGAGAGAACACGGCGACGAAGTAATACCGGAACATATCAAACACCACGCAACGCCCTCTGAATAAATCAACCGATACTCAGGAACGGGCATAAAATAACGTAGGTCTATTTCGTCAGATTATATGATCTATTTTTACAGGATCGTCATTCCGGCATGTATTCATCGGCGGGTTTGAGCTTACCATCCACGGCACTGGATAGCCACTTCCCGGCGGCTATGACCCGTTTGCAGATTAATCTGACAAAGCAATTAAAATCCCGGCTATTAAGTCCGACAAGGCTCAACCGTTCTTTTTAGGTTTATAGAATGGCAGGTTCTTTCAGCGGAGTATCCAAGTCAATATCAGGATACGGTTGTCTTGCCCTTTCGATTAATTTCCAGAGGCCCTGATTTGCTTTTTTTTCTGATCCCTGATCGCAGTGATGAACTGCAAGGCCAGTTCCAGGGCTTGTGAAGCAGACATCTGTTTCGTTATCCCACCCACCCCTTCCTCAAGTGCGCTAACTTGCCTGGAAGAGTAATTTGTATCCGTCATTGCGGTGAAGAGCTGCTTGGCAGTCACTTCTGCCAATCCCTGACCCAGGAGCCTGTCCGAGAATACCGACGAAAAGTTAGGTAGCCCGAATACCTTTCTGTCCAGTTTTTATGGTGCACCAACAAATCGCCCCATAACAACTTGAGATATTCAATATAAACAATATGTTATAGTATAATTATGGCATATAATGCCACTTGGACACGAATGTCAGTTCCTTTCAATTCAAGCCCGGTTGAATTTAATCAACACCTGCTGTTTCCCACTAATATTTTTAATCTACCCCCAAAAGATCATCAATGCTTTCTCTATGCAGAGCTATTTCAACAGATTGGAAGTCTGTGCCGCTTGCCCACTGCAAAGCCGTTGCTGCCAATCTGCTAAAGGAGAAGCTTTAGAAAAGTGTTGAATCAGGGCGGACAAGGTTTGATAAGTCCACTCGATGATTTGGGGCTTTGATGGCAACTCGCGCAGAAGGATTGCTTTCACTTTAGGCCTGGTAGGCTGATTATAGTTCTCGTTTATAGTCCGCGGGTATAAAGATGCGCAAGATTAATAATTTTTTTGCGCAAGATCTGCGCCGGAATTTTTAATTCTGAGATACTCCAATGTTACGCCAAGTGATTGCAATCACGGATACAATAACCGAAAAAAAAATGCTTCAGACAATTAAGTAGAGCCAGGATATTGAATTTTAAACAGATTAATACAAAGCCGTTTTATACTGCATACAGTTAATGAACTTTCATTGCTGAACATACCTAATTCGCATAGAATTAAAAGCAAGTATTTGGATTAGTCGTTAAAACGGCTACGTGTGTCATAACAAGAGGAGAGTATAAATGTCTGAAACAATGAAAATTGTAATAGCTGTTATTGGGGTTTTTGTAATCGGCTTTATTATGGTCGGCTTAAGTAAGGAAGAACCGTCTGATGCACAAAAGGAAGCTGCGTCAACGATCAGAAACTATGTTGCAATACAAACCATGGCGAATCAAAAATGTCCGCAGGCGATTAAGAATGCAACTGGAGAACAGGTATTTTTCCCTTCAGAAACAAAGAGTGATAAAGAAACTTATATCACACTGATCTGGGTAGGTGAAAATGCTAAAACAGGTGGTTTCAAAAAGGCATCATGTACTTTACACGCCGCTTTGGGTGGAATCTCTGAGCTAATCATTGATGATAAGGTCATCATAAAGAAAAAAATCTAGGTTATTGTTTACCTTCTGATTGGGTCATGCAGATTTTGCATGACTTTAATCAGAACTTCTTCAGCCTATTCTTGCTGGCTTGTCGCTCCGTATTGTGTAACGGTGTGAATGTCTTTATGCCATAATCTCTTGATATCCTGATTATAAAATATACTGCAAACGGTTATCTCTGAGAATACACAATCATAAAAAATAGCCCGGTGAAGCCTGGCGTAATCCGTGAAACGCCAAACTCATTTCGGATACCGCTGTGTTCCATCCGGGCTATGCGAATACAATCGCAAACACAGCCAATCAAAGCATAGAAAAGCGACATCATGAATCAACATGTTAAAACAACAAACAAGTAATTTTTATGACAAAACGAGTGATTAAAGGAGTATTAAAAACATGGAAGGAAGACCGGGGATTTGGCTTTATCAAGCCGGATGCCGGTGGAAAGGATATTTTTATACATATATCGGCATTAAAAGGGGTGAGTCGCAGACCCATAACTGGCGACGTAATCTATTACCAGATCACAAAAGATAATCGAGGAAAATATAAAGCCATAAATGCGCAAATTGAGGGCGTAGGCTTATTGGAAAATATTCCCGAGGATTTACTAAAAACTGATAGTAGCAAAAAAGGTGTTATTGCGATGGCGGTGGGCTTGCTAATTATTATTGCTATTGCCGGATTTATCTATCTCCGTTGGGTGCGTTAAATAACGCCACCACAAATTTTCTGCAAAAACACTATGTTATCGGGGGGGCTTAGCCGCCCCCCACACGTCGGCTTAAGGTTATCCTATCACGCATTGTATGTTTGAGAGAGCTAGGTCAGGTTCACTAACATAAAGCTTCAAATACGCTAATTGGCTATTCCGGGTACTCATTATCAAAGCAAAGTATTGGCTGTCGAACTTAATCTGGCTGAATCACCCAAAGATGAACCTGTTTGGGTCTCATACCGGCTGTTGTTTGCAAGAGGGACGACAGCTGAAGATAAAGTGCAATTTTCCTGAGAATTATCCATTGTTATTTCCTTTTACGAGTTAACATCGATCAAGTTTGAAGATACCTTTTTACCCTTGAAAGGTAAGGGGTTGTCCCCTTACCTGTTTTCCTGAGTCGGGTCTGGTTACAGGCTTAACTTTGTATCCTGTTTTTACTTTTTTCGTTCAAAACAAAACAGTCCAGCCACTGCGAGCCTGTTCTTTGGTATAGGATACACCGTGATATTTAATTCCATTTGGATTGAGCAGCGTAATAATGCCGCCATTGTTGCTTAACTGAGCTCCCAGTCCATCCAGTTTCACTACACCGGTGGCGCCCGGATCAATCTGCATATTGCTGATAACCGAGCGTTTTTTATTTTTATCTGCAATAAACCAACCGGACAAATCAGCAACACCTGGAGCAAGATTAATCAAGGTTACTGTTTCATGTCCTGCATCATCCCCTTCCGGATTGACCAGCGCCGCTATGATTTGGACGCTGGATTCTATTTTAGGGGGAATAATGGCATCACATTCAGGAAGTCTATGGCCTGTTTGATCGTCGGTATGCCAGCACTGCGACTGAAAGGCCAGGAAGACAGCAACCCACTGTTCCGGCCAAATCTCTGCACCAACACCAACATCTACTTTTTCTATACTGGGAAAATGAAAAAGTAAGCCGCCGTCTTGCCAAACTCCGTCATCTTTAACAAAATCACCTACGTTGCCTTGATTCATGTGAATATCATGAATACCGTTGCCAGGCTTGAAGCCAAAATATTTGTCTTTTACACCGGTTTCAGGTCCCCAGCGTTCACCGAAAGCGTATATGCATGCCCGTTCGTCACCAATGGCGCGTTGGACATATGCATCTATTTTTTCGTTGAGATCATTGTCCGGCCCCGGGACGTTATGGGGTAAAGGGCGCATCTGACTTGGATCGAACAGATTGCCGCGTATAAAATCGAGCGCCATTTTGTTTGGCGCACTTTCCAGTGGCGTAAAACCCATATTCAGATGTCCCAGGTTGTCCAGAATAGGGTGCTGAAAATCATCAATAACCAGATACAAAAGCTCTGAGGGAGCCAGATTGGACTTTACATTAATGGCAATACGGTAGTCTGTTGTATCGTCAATAAGATGTACTTCATAATGGGGGCTTGATCCTTGCCCAATTATTTTATTGATGGCTTTCCCTTTTAAAACACCGTATTGTTTAAGTGCCATGATTCCTCCCAAGGAATAGATCGGTAAATAGGTGGTATGGTTTGAAAACGGTTTTTCAAAGCCAAATGATTTTTCCAGGATAGTCCGGTTTGCTTAGACTGCTCAATAGATGACAAAACCGCAGGCTGGAATTGTTAAACGAACCGCCTTGCCATTTCGCGATTCAACCTTAATTCTAAACCCATCTGTGCCGGGCCGGTTGAATAGATGCATTTTAACAAGACTTTTTAAAAGATGTACTTTCGCCGTAAAGCCGGTCAGTTTAAATTTAATCCGTTAGTGCTTAGCCCTTCGGCTTCGCTTTGGTGAGCCGGATTGCAGTGCGGTATTATTAGTTTTCTTTGATGGTATTCTATTGATAAACTCGTGGGGTTTTTTCATAGAGCAGGCGAGTTTTGGGTTATCCGTTGTATCATGGGCTCAAATTATATGGTAATCGACGACTTATACGTTGGAATGTTAATGTTTAATGGTGAGAGAGAAGGAAATGGCACAATTTACAGTAACGGGTGACATTGATCCTTTTTTGCATGTCAGTCTGTTAAATGGCGAAAAGATTTATTGCGAATCTAACGCGATGGTGATGATGGAAAGTACTTTAGAACTAAAGGGTAAAATGACTGGCGGTTTGGGTAGTGCCCTGATGCGCCGGTTTGCCAATGGCGAATCGTTTTTTCAACAACATATTGAAGCAACGCAAGGCGATGGTGATTGCTTGTTATCGCCAACTTTGCCCGGCGCGATACAGGTTTTAGATGTTGGCGAAACCAGCTACAGGATAACTGACGGCGCATTTGTTGCCGCTGAAAGCGGCGTTAGTCTGAATGTGCGCACGCAAAGTTTGGGTACTGCCGTGTTTGGTCAAACCGGAGGTTTCTTTATCTGTGAAGCGACGGGTTTTGGCAAGTTGGCGGTGTCGGGTTTTGGCTCGAGTTTTGTGCTGGATGTTGAGCCCGGCAAGGAGGTTATTATTGATAATGCCCATGTGGTCGCATGGGAAAGCACATTACACCATGAAATTTCAGTGACTACACAACAATCCAGCGGTTTTTTAGGCCAACTGGTGAATAGTGTCACCAGTGGCGAAGGCATGGTGTTAAAGTTTTCGGGCAAAGGTAAAGTGATTGTATGCTCGCGTAATCGTGAAAACTTTATTTCATGGTTACTTAAAGGAATGCCAGGTAATAGTTGATCATATAGGTAGTAGTTTGCCTCGTATTATATTCTGCCCGCCAGGGCAGGTCAGAAACTGCAGGAATAATATTGTGAAACCTGCAAATCCAAATGTTAAAGCACACGAGAAAAACCGGCTTCAGCCAGCAAAATGTTGAGATGCTATTGGTATTTATCCTTGGACATTCAATTCCCGGATTAAAAATATTTAATGAATAACGCTAATCGATTTTCACATATAGACTCTTTGCGGGGTATTGCGGCATTACTTGTCATCTGGCTGCATGTATCCGAAGTTTTTGTTCACGTTTCACCTGAAATTTTGGCGCAAGGAAGCGCCCTTTATGATGTTGCCAAGGCTTTTGATGTTGGTCGAATAGGCGTCGTTGTTTTTTTCGCAATTAGCGGCTTTGTAATATGCAGGAGCCTGAATGGAGATATAATCGAGGGCAGTAAAAAATTTCTTATAAGAAGGCTGTTGCGATTATATCCTGCTTTCTGGGTGTCTATTGTGCTGGGTTTGTTTAGTTTATGGTGGCTATTTGACAAACCATTCAGTTGGAACATTATTGCCGCTAATATTACCATGCTGCCAGAGTTATCCGGTGAGCCGCCCATTATCGGTCTTTACTGGACACTGGAAACCGAGTTGGCATTTTATCTATTATGTTGGCTGCTATTTGTTAACCGAAATTTAAATAATCCATTAATTTTATTTTCAATTTCAACATTTTTAGCTTTCTTTTTTATAGTGGCAAAGCTTTATTTTATGTCGCCTGAATTACGCTCCTCTTTAAAAGTGATGCCTTATAATCTGGCTATTATGTTTTGGGGTGGTTTTTTCAGATATTGGTATGATGATAAAAAGGCTTTAATAGTACTGGCTACAAGGAAAATTCAGTTGCAGTGGTTGCTTTATTTATTGACAATGATTGTTTTTATACCGGCTGTAGCCGCTCTAATAAAAGGAAATCTGGAACAAAATGATACTTTAATTCGCCTTGGAATCAGTTATATTATGGGGCTTGCTGTGTTTATTAGCGGTGGTTTGGTTTTTAAAATAAAAAACCGATTCATGGCGTGGACTGGAACTATCAGTTATTCTCTTTACCTGGTCCATCCGGTTATATTGTATTCGCTATTTTGGTACTTGAAAAATAAAGCGCCCTATTGGCTTATGACCTTTCATTTATCGGTGTATATAGGCTTTACCATGGTATTCACGATCGTGTTGAGCGCTATTATTTACTATGCAGTTGAAAAGCCTGCCATAGATTTTGCTCATAAACTGACAAGGTAAAGGCTTTCATAATTGATAATGAAGTTTCCCGGTTTTTAAGTCCGTAACGTAGCTTGATATTCAGGACAATTGTCGGCCTTCCCGTTGACCATTATAACCTGTTAACCGAGTTGGGTTCCCCTTTCTTCCTGGCTGATCCACAACCTTATCTGGACACACTGTATACCACTACCGGCAAGCGATTAAACCGGTAAACACACTGGCGCTTATACAATGCTGGTGCCGGACTATTAGCACTGCTGAGCGGAATGATTCTACTAGCAGTAATTATGCCGCACTGGTCGCTGGAAATACAAACCGTATCGCGCTGAATCTGGTGCTGGAATGCTTGCCACAGCATGGCAGCCTTACCTTTAACTATATTCCAATCCATAAATGAGCCTGAAATAGGAGTAAGATCCTGTTACAGGATGGTAAAAAATATTAAAAATTATTACTGAAATTCAAATTAATCGGTGGTGGGTAAGTTGTGGGCGGCCGG
>JAQTMV010000148.1 GCA_028714175.1 Methylococcales bacterium | reverse complement strand
AGCGGAACGCGTACGCCAGCCATGGTTACTCCACGAGCCGCCGCGCAATACCCGTGAAGAACCTGTATCGGAACCTGCAGGATCGACAACCGGCATTACAGAAAAATCGTCATACCAATCAGCACACCATTCCCAGACATTGCCGTGCATTTCATAGAGCCCCCAGGGATTTGCCGGAAGTGATTTGACGGCGACAGTTTTTTCCCGGCACCCGCCTTTTTTTCCATCGGCATAAGGCACATTACCATCGTAGTTGACTTGCTCAGCGGTAATGGTTTCACCAAAAGAGAAAGGGGTAGTTGTTCCTGCACGGCAAGCATATTCCCATTGCGCTTCCGTCGGAAGCTGAGCACCCAATCCGGGAATCAGGTTATTAAGCAGCTTTAGAAATTTCTGCACATCATCCCAACTTACTTGCTCTACCGGATTATTTTCATTCTCGGTGAAAAATGCTGGATTATCGCCCATCACAGCCTTCCACAAGGCTTGAGTACAAGCTGTGTCGGCAAGCCAAAACCCTTCGGAAAGAGTAACCTGATGTTGGATTTCGTTATCCTGGCGCTCTTTTTCTGATGGGGGTGATCCCATGCAAAAAACGCCAGGCGGAATCCAGCGGCAGCGCTGAGTAATGTCTTTGATTATAAGATCGGTATAAAGGCCAGCTTTGTCATACCCAAGCTCACCGCCCCAGTGTGGTATATAGATCCGCCAGGTTTTGCCCAGCTGTTCAAATTCAATCCATAAACCTTCAGCATCACGGCCGCTTTTCGATGCCCACCCAGGTTTAATAAGTTCAAGCCCGGCTTCTGTATTCAACATATGGCGATCCATTGACTTCCCTGGTAACAAAATTTTGTTAAGTAACTCTTCACTATCGCTATCACACTATGAAAGCCTCCCGTTAACAGATTCATTACTGTAAGCATTATCTATAAATAATCAATCACTTGACAAAACTTGTCAAATTCTATTTATTCTGCATTATCAGAAGTCCCTGCAGTAGGGACGGCCGGACAGTTGGCCATTAAATTAGTGTGGACGGGATAATTGATAAGGCTCCGGCGCTACAGCAGTAGGGCGGCCTAAAATAAGATCAACCATCAGTTGTGCGGATGCCGGCCCCATCACCAGGCCGTTTCTAAAATGACCGGCATTAATGCTTAAGTTGCTGATTTCCGGATGTTTGTCAATATACGGTACACCATGTTCAGTCCCGGGTCTTAAGCCTGCCCAGTGATGAATAAGCGAGGCATTTTTTAGCGCCGGCAGTAAATTTAAGGCAAACTCAGTCAGCTGATCCCGTGCTGCCATCGTCGTGGTTTTATTAAAATCATCCTGCTCTACTGTACTACCTGCAAGGATTTTTCCGTCACGCCGGGGAATCAGATAGTGTTCCCCATCCAGCACTATAGAACGCAACGTTTCAGGTTTGGCATCGAACAATAACATTTGTCCTTTAACGGGGGCAATTTGAGGCGCAGTGCCAGCAATCCCGGGAAAAAGCCGCTGAAATAATTGACCTGTCCAGGCCCCTGCTGAAATAATCAGCTGGTTAACAGCGAACTTGCCTGATGTGGTTTTGATAGTTGTAATCCGGTTTTTGGCCAAGATAATGCCCGTCAATTCACAATGTTCTATTAAAGGTACGCCTTTATTGGTGAGGTCCTGTTTTAATGATTTAACCAATCGAGGATTTCGAGCCTGAGCAATCTCGGGCAGCCAAAGGGGATTATCAGGGACTGTATTGAGATCGTTAAAAAAATCAGCCCCGGCGGTTTGAAATTTTATATTGTTAATTTTGCACCAGGCAACTGCTGCGGTAATATCAGGAATTTTAGTTAACAGCAAGCCACAGGGAGTCCATTCGGGGTCTAAATGAGTTTCGGCAATCAGTTGCTCGGCTAAAACGGGATATAAGCTAAGGCTTTGCAGTGCCAGGCGAGAAATAGCATCTGCCTGCCGCCAAGGATAAAGCGGCAGCAAAATGCCGCCGCCTGCCCAGGATGCTTCCTTTCCTAACAGGCTCTTGTCAATAATCGACACTGTTGCGCCCGCTTTAACAAATTCCCGTGCGGTCAATAAGCCGATGACGCCGCCGCCAATAATTGTAATATCCGGAGTTGTAGTCATGAATGGGATAAAGGTTAGAGCAAATAAAGAATTTGCTGGGTTGTAATATTTCCGTGAAAATCTCTTAAACAAACATAGCAGAAGATAGGATTGGTAAAACAGTTATCGTTTTTGCCATACTGATTACTGAGTTTACAACGTTATAAATTATCATCCCTTTATACTGATTTAACAATACTACTATGGCTGGTTTAGCGTTTGTGTCATCGTGAAAGGCTTAAAGTACATAAATCGATGTTGGTTATAAATCAAATTATACCCGAGTTTATGTTGTTTTTTGCATACAAATTCTGGGCGCAATTAATGTTATTCTGTTACTTATTGATAATTAAAGGCTAATACACAATAAAAAAATAGCTTTAAAGCTTGTCTGGTAACAGTTTTGCTGCTATTATTGATGACGTGTAATCGATTTTGTTGTATTTGAGCAAAATTTTGTAAAATAACAACCTCATGAGGGGGAAACAATGATGAATAAAACTAACTCATGCTTAGGCGTAGCCTTGGCAACACTTACCATGGCGGGCGCCATGGTTTCGCCACAAGTTGCAGCAGGTTCAAAAGCAGAGCGTATGTCGGAAGCTGCAAACGCCAAAGTTGAGATATTAGAAGCTCAACTACGAGCCATGCAGGATGAAATAGCCGGTTTAAAAGCGCAAGTAAGCGCTCCTGCAGATGCGCAGAAAGTCCAGGAACTGGATGCATGGATGGCATCCGTTAAATCTCAGCCTGTTGAAGCTAAGACCAAAGACAACATGGTATTCTTCCGTGGCGGTTATGCTCGTTTTGATGACGACAGAGGCGGTACACTGGATCCTACTTCAGTTTCAGCTCTTGGCCTATCAAGTTCAAACGGTACATTAGTTGGTCCGATAACTGACAAAGATGCCTGGTATTTCGGTGCCGGCTTTGACTTCAGCCTGGACGATAACTTGTGGGGTCTGATGGACGACACTGAAGTATTGGCTGAGCTGGGGGTTAACTATACAGAGCTGGCTACGCAACAGCCCAATGGTCTTTCTCCACAAGAAACTGCAACGATAGCAGCAGCTACAGGCATAATTCTACCTGCTGCTAATACCGAAAGTGCAACCGTCAATATGGCGACGGTATCGGCTTCGCCAAAAATTAAATTCTTGAAAGGCAGTGCCTTTAGGCCTTGGTTAATTCCTGTCGGTTTTGAATTGAATGTGGTTAGTCCGCCATCCGATGCAATTACTGTTTTGACACCAGGTATGGTGTTTGGTGCCGGTGCTGACTACAAGATCTGGAAGAATCTTTACGTCGGTGCTGACGTCCGTTATCACTATGCACCTGGCAACGTTGATGGTATTAACGTTAATAACTTTAATGCCGGTGGTTACCTCGGTATCGGTTTCTAAACCGACTGCTTAAAAATGACAGCCAAAAAAAAGGAGGGCGTTAAACCTCCTTTTTTTTGGCTGTCATTTTTATAGGTGCTATACTTGGTGCCAAATATATAGCCAAAAGGTAAAAGCCATGAAGATTTCAGCCGATATTAAACCCGTCAGCTATTTAAAATTACATTCTGCAGATTTGTTAAATCAGGTTAATGAAACCCACAGACCCGTCATCATTACCCAAAACGGTGAGCCGAGAGCGGTATTGCAAGATGCTGAAAGTTACGAGAATATGCGTGCTGCACTGGGTTTGTTAAAATTGCTTGCGCAAGCGGAAAATGATATTCGTAGCGGTAACATTAGGCATCAAACACAGATTTTTAATAATGTAGAAGCCTTATTGGCTAAGCAATGAATGAACTCTATCAAGTTTACTGGAGCAAAACAGCAGAAAACGATTTGATTTCTATCATCCGGTTTATTCGTGATACAAGTCCCCAAGCCGCTGCCAAGGCTTTCGCCAACATCAAGGACAAAACATCTGATCCGGTATTGTTTCCAGAGCGCGGACGGATTGTTCCTGAATTATTAGCGCAAGGAATAGGGCATTACCGGGAACTGATTATTCCGCCATGGCGTGTCATCTACCGATTTTCAGGTGATGCTGTCTACGTCTTATCGGCGCTGGATTCCCGTCGTAATGTAGAAGATATTTTATTGGAACGGTTAATTCGAGTAAATAATGAAAACCCTTTACCCTGAAATAACGCCGTACCACACTTTTTTTCTTGAAACCGGCAGCAAACATGCGGTTTATGTGGAGCAAAGCGGTAATCCTGAAGGGTTTCCTGTTATTTTTCTGCATGGCGGCCCGTGTTCAGGAACCAAACCCGATCACCGGCGATTTTTTAATCCTGAACGTTATCGCATTATTCTTTTTGATCAGCGCGGCTGTGGTTTGTCACTGCCTTTTGGCGAACTGGAGCATAATACCACTCAGGACTTGATTGATGATATGGAACGTATCCGGCAACTGTTGCAAATAGAGCAATGGCTGGTGTTCGGCGGCTCCTGGGGCGCAGCTCTGGCTTTGTTGTATGGCCAGCAACATCAGATTCGCGTCAGCGGATTGATTATTCGCGCTGTATTTTTAGTACGGCAGCAAGATCTGGATTGGTTTGCCAAGGATGGTGCGGGGCGGATTTATCCTGAACAATGGCAGCGGCTGCTCGAAAGTATTCCGGAACAGGGAAGGCATAACTTGGTGCAAGGGCTATGCGATGTGTTATGGGGGCAAGACGAGGTGGCAACAAGACGGGCCGCCAGGGAATGGATAGCCTGGGGCGGACAGGTAGCATTAGGCAACGATTATCAGGCCGGTACGCAAAGTGATCACGTTACCGAGAAAATGGTCAAACAGGTGCGGATGGAACTGCATTATGCCAGGTCTCATTATTTTATTGAGGAAAACCGGATTCTGGAAAATTGCGCCACTTTAAGCAACATTCCAACAATAATCATTCATGGCCGCCAGGATTTGGTTTGTCCGGTTGAAGCAGGGATGAAACTGCATCAGGCGCTGCCTCATGCTGACTATATTGTCCTGCCCAATGCCGGGCACATTGCCCAGGGTGAGGAAATGATTGATGCCTTGGTTGCGGCTACCGACAGGTTCGCAGAAAAATGACTCAAAAAAAACGCTTGATTATTGCCATGACCGGGGCAACAGGGGCTGTCTATGGTGTCAGAATGTTGCAAATTTTGCAGGCACAGGAACAATGGGAAACGCATTTTGTTATTTCTTCTGCCGGCGTGGTTAATTTAAAGCATGAAATGAAAATGAAGCGTGCAGACCTGGTTGAACTTGCCGATGTTGCTCATGGCATTAATGATATTGCCGCCAGCATTTCCAGTGGCGGTTTTAAAACAGAAGGCATGATTATTGCCCCGTGTTCAATGAAGACTCTGGCAGCAGTAGCTCATGGTTTTGGTGATAATTTAATTTCACGTTCCGCCGACGTGGTTTTGAAAGAGCGGAGGCGTCTGGTGGTTATGCCGCGGGAAACGCCGTTAAATCTCGTGCATATCAGAAATATGGCGGGTGTAACGGAAATGGGCGGCATTGTATTTCCGCCGATGCCCGCTTTTTATAATAAATCAGATTCTCTGACGGCAATGGTGAATGAAACTGTAGGCCGTATTTTAGACATGTTTGGAGTCAATGTTGACGGCTTGTACACGCCTTGGGAAGGAATTCATAAATGAATTCTTTCCATTAAGTAGCACAAGCAATCCTGTTTAATGACACGCTCATCAAGTGTTAGCATGGAAGGCATGGTTGGACGGTTAATTTGCAGTTCACTGTTTTGAACCGAGAAAAAATCATTTGTGACAATATTGCCGTGCTCATCTCTGGCGATGAGTGGCATAGTGGCGTTATTTTTTGATAGTCCAAATACTGTTCCTGGAAAAATCTCGGTAAAATTCATATGTTCAATATCCACACTTAGCAAAAGATCAGCGTCGGCTCGATTGAAGCTGAAATTGACCTGGTCATTTATTTTGACCTGGGCAACTGTATGAAAAAGATCAATATCCCGGGGAAGAATTTGATGCTGTGGCAACTCAGTCAGGTGCAGGCAGCTATTCAGATATTCAAAGGCATGTTCTACGCCGTGTTGTTGTCCAGGCCGGCCGCATTCCAGCGTAACTGCCGGGCAAATTTGCGCAAATGCGGAAGATTGCACGCCTTTAGGTCGGATGAAATAGACAATCAGGCGGCCAAACAATGACGCCAATTGCAAAAATTGATTATCAAGGCTGTTAATGCAGGCGTAATGAGGATTGAGGCCGGTATTATTATGGATGTCTACGCTGGCAAAAACGTTGCGTTTTTTCATCAGGGCGACAATTTCTTTTGCCATTTCCGTTTCAGCACAATCCGGCAATTCAGTGCCGGGCCAGATACGATTGTAATCCGGCTGGTTGTCGAGGCTTCTCAGGTTATGGTTTGCTGCTGTGACATTGCCGACGAATAGTGACAGTGAACGGGGTAGCTGTCTGTCTTTATATTTTTTTAGCAGTAGCTGGATTGCCATGAAGCCTGTGGGTTCGTTACCGTGCAACAACACAGAGACAAACAGAGGCGCCGTATGTTTGCCTGATAAATGGATCAGCGTGGGTTCCGGCAAAATAGTGTGCAGGTCTTTGGAGCTAACCTCCAGTAGATCCTCTGGCAGATAATCTGATTGCTTAAGATGCAGTCTATTCACGCAAACGTCCAGCTGCTAACCGGATTGCCGGAGTTTTGATTTTTTAGATAGATTCGCGTCATTTCTGTGAAGTCATGATTATGTTGGCTGATATAGTGGCGCTGCCACTGACAGCCATTTTGTTTATTGGCGATGCGTTGCCGGATAATGTCCAGGTAGCCATCAATTTCAGAATCGCAAACACCTAAAGATCTTAACCCTGAAATGGCTCTGGGCAGGAGTTCTGATGCTAGCAAATGGTGCAGGCGGTGTTTGCTGCCATCGAACCAAATGATGTTGCTATCCAGTCCATAGCGAGCGGATTGATAAAAATTATCCTTTGCCTGGGCAAAGGGCAGCGGTAATCCTTTGGCGACGATCTCATTACAAATACTCTTTGCCAGACCATAATAAAATGCGGCATTGGCGATGGAGTCAATCACTGAAGGGCCCGCCGCAGCTGTCCGGTGTTCTACTCTGATATGCGGCGTACCATCTTCATCAAAGCCGATTAAAGGTCTGTTCCAGCGCCAGATTGTACCGTTATGCAACCGTAAATGTTCAAACGCCTCGACAGCAGAATTCTGGTCTACAGGTAATAATATGGGGAAATGCAGCAGATTCTCCTGAAAGCATTCGATAATCGAGTGTCTCGCATAATCTGAACCAAAACTGACGCGTTTAAGCGGTCCCTGAGCAGCACCACCAAAACCGCCGGATGCAACAGCTTGCTCGAAGAGGGGGATTCTGGATTCATGCCAAAGCTCTTTGCCAAACAGGAACGGGGCATTGGCGCATAATGCAACCATAGGCGCGGATGCTATGATGGACGCATTATAAAAATGATGAGCTATTTGCAGCGGTAGCTGAATGTGGGTTTGAAATGATGTGGTCGCAGCTTCCATCATGACGTCGTGATGATCCATTTTTAGATGTTCTGCACCGCTGATGTCGATATGGATGGGTTTGCCACGGGTATATAAAATTTGTTCGTTCAAGGCTCGATATCTGTGCATGTCTGACATATTGCCCAGATGTAAGTCTTCCGGCTTTAGTGTAGGCAGAATGCCAATCATTAGAACTTTATGATCCAGGTTTTCAGCGTGTTGACAGGCTTTACCCCAGATAGATTGAAATTGCTGATGCAAGCCACTGAAAACATTGCCTGTTAAGGTTTCAGGAAGGCAGTTGAATTCGATATTGAATTTGGCAAGTTCTGCTGACGCCAGCGGATCATTAAGTGTTGCCAGATAATGCTTATTTATTGGCGACGGGCGCATGTTTTTATCAACCAGCCATGCCTCAATTTCAAAACCGGCAACAGGTTCTCTATGAGAGCAGGTTTTTTGTGCAATCAACCTGTCCAGCAAAAGAGTCTCTTGCTCCAGTTTTTGATGAAAGCGTGTAAAGTCGCCCTCATGAAAATGTGATAAAGAAATTTCTTGGCCCATGATATCGCTCAAGTTAACCCGGATAGTTCATCATACGGCGTTTCTAAAGATAGCGTCAATGTGCAGAAATACTATTTTTAAGATAATGACATTTGCTTAACGTTTTCTGAACTTAAAGAAGCCGAAGGAAATTTAAGGGGGCCAGGATCGAATTATTTTTTGATGAGAAAATCATTGCCCCTGGCCCATTATAAGCTCTATCCCGATTTGACAATGCCTCAATACTTGTTTGGAGGAACAGCGATTTTTTCAGAGCGGGTTGCCCCAATGACTTCAATACCTTGGGTGCCTATAGTGCCGTCTAAGGGAAGGCTGGCAATGTATGGAGCCGTTGTCGGGAGTCCGATCCCTCCTGGCAGACCTCCAATCACCTCGATCCCCCAATATTCCGGCTGTCTAATATACACCAGTGGTTTAAGAGTGACTTCCATGTTCAAATACGGCTTAGTCCCTCTAACGATTAAAATATAGGTTCCGCTAACTATGCCAGGACGAACCTCTGCTTCTTCAAAGTCGATCAATCGAATTGAAGAAGGTCGTGGCCGGGCTTCGAATTCACGTAATTGCAGCTTGGATTCAGTCATTTTAATATCTCCTTGATTGTGTATAATGCGGCGACATTTTGGTCACCACGAATTTTCAACAGTAAATCCAGGTATGTTCAGGTGTTCATTTCACACCTCCTTTCGGTTGGTTAGGTTAAAAGGTCATAGGCCCATAGGATACGCTGAGTCACGACGCGCATCGGTGGCGAGCGATGCGGCCCCTTCGTACACCGCATTCTACTGCCCTACGTGGACTTGTTTGTTCAGGGACACTCACTGTTAGCACCCGGACACGCCGCAGAGCAGAATGTAGGTCGGGCAACAGCTTTATCGTTGCCCGACATTTCGGCATTCGATGAAGGAACGGCGGCGGGTAAACCGATTGTCGTTTCATATTTAACCATCGAAATGTCGGGCATAAAAAGCATGCCCGACCTACAGACTACAGACTAATTCGCCCTACATTTGATCCGTCTTACGGCCTTTGAGAGGGTGCGATCAGAACAGTATTGCGTTTTTTGTCCTCCTGGCTGGCTGATGGCTCTCTCAGTATCGTGCGTAGTTAGAGCTCGGAGGCGTAGACCTTGGCGACGGCATCGGCGATGGCCGGCGCATATTTTTCTCGCGGACCTATCTTCTGCTCGATCTGCACGCCATTAGCTCCGCCTGCCGTGAGCCTGTTCACGATGTTCCGCCTATCGTCGCCGCCGAACTGCTCATCCGGCTTCGTGATGTGCACTGTGAAATCCGAACCAACGACACCCTCGATGGCTTCCTTGACGTTCTCCTTCAGGGCGTCGGGCGCGAGGCCGCCGATTAGGATGTCGTGCTCGATGTCGGGGTCCTCGAAACCATGAAAGGCGACGGCATATCTGAAGCCCCGGGAGATGGCCAAGTTGAGGAGGGGGAAGCTCGCCTCGTGGATATCGGTCGAGGTGATGTGCCAGTGTTTAAAGGCGCCTCTGGGGTGCCAGCCCTTGCACCGCCACGCGCTGACACCCTTGCCCGCCAGTTGCGACGCGACGCGCTCGGCCTGCTGGTCGGTGTGTGGCTCGATATCCCCGCCGTGGGGTGCGATGGCAATGAGCCCCGTGTGCCAGCCATTATCGTCGAGCCGCTCGACAAATTCACCCTGGGCTTCGGCATCAGAGTCGGCAAGGGCCGGACGTGGGACTTGCGAGTCGAGCGTAGCGTCAAACTCGTCGCTCGTACCGAGCCGCTCCCGGCCTCCTTTGCCCATGCGAACGATGTTATCCGGGTTCTCCTGGCGGACCTCGGAAACCGTGTACAGCCCGTACTCATTGTCGTTGCGCTTGATCCGAACCTGATGCCCAAGCAGCCGCCCGGCTGTCTCGAGCTTTTCGCGATCGGCCGAGCAATGCTCCTTGCGGTCGATAAGTTCAGCCTGCTCGGGGTCCAGAGCCTTGTTGATCGATGCCTCGTAGGTAGCCATGAGACAACCTCCTCGCGTCAGCACGGTGATACGCCGCAGGCTAGCAAGTCGCAGCCCGACCAGCGACAGCAAGTGCGCTCGCAACTGCCCCAGCAAATATCGTCGAGTGGCCAGGGGAGGCAGGTACGATCATCTTGGACAGTGCACCCTTCTCCCGGCGGCGTACAAGTTCGCTGAGAACAATTCGTTCCATCGGGATTACAACAACGCTGCGACCAGCCCGTTCGCGGATCGCACTGACACGGGCCGCATACCTGTGGCTGCGGACCGCAGCCACATCGGTTAAAGCACTGCCTTAAGCATTGCAAACGCTGTCTGCCTGTGAGGTCACCGCATTCCCCCTCGCCGCATTCGCGAGCACAGTCGACGTCGCACGCTTGTGGCTGTACGACGCCACCATTCGCATCAAAACCCACGGTCATCTGATAGTGTCCGCTCGTCCTATAGACCGAGGACTCAGCGGTAAATCCAGGTATGTTCATAGTATTCATTTCATATCTCCTTTCGGTTTATATTTAATAGTCATAAGGCGACATCTTATTGACCAAGGGCCGTAGGATGTGCTGAGGCACGAAGCGCATCGTTCGAGTAAGCTCGCGAACGATGCGCCTCCTATTGTCGGCACATCCTACGAGCTGCCCCCCCCCATTGATTTTGATCTTGCCTCCTCTAAAAAACAGGCTCGTCCATGGGCTGCGGCCACGGACAAAGGGACTTGCAGCAAGGGCATCCTTCACAGGTTACACATACGCAGTTCGGATCGCAATTGCCCGGCCCCGGCCATGGTCGCCGTCGAAGTTGAGGCCGAATATCGGCTTTAGCCGCCAAGAATTTGGTGGCAGTCATGTGGTATTGCGTTCTGCTTATATAAAGCGAGTCCTCAGCGGTAAATCCGGGTATATTCATGGTGTTCATTTCATAACTCCTTTCAGCTAATTAGGTTTAACGATCATAGTACGGCGACATTTTAGTGCCGAGGAACGGAAATTCCCTCGCGGGGTGGGGTTTGTACCCCGTCCCGGACGTTGTCATAGCAGCCAATCTTGGGAAACGCTGCGGACGGGATGAATACCCCGTCCGGCTCGATGGATTCAAAAATCATGGTCGCATGCAATCGCACCGAAAGCCCAGCAACAAAAAAAGTCGCCTTTCATGGAGTGGAAGGTACGACAACCGAAGGCTGGCAAGGCGGGGTGTATTATCCCTTTTCCACCTTGCCTGAGACCAGCCAACATAGCACCCACTTGGTAGCATGCACTACTCCGATAGAACGAAGCTTCCGCTGAAAAGCCCGGCATTCTCGTCGTGTTCATTTTAATCACCTCTTTTGTTTAGTTAACGATCATAATAACGACATTTTCGTGATCAGGAACGGAAAAATCCCAAAAAGTTGGGTTGCCAAACAGCAGGCAATCCCACCTACGCGGCTTCGTCCCTCAAATCAAATCAGGATATACGCCGGGAACAATCAACAATCGCAGTAACACCAACTGCCATCTCTCTGACAGGTGCAATGACAGTATGGAGTGTCAAAGGTACACTCTTTCATGCCGCAATTGATGCGGGCTGGTGTGACCACTTCGAATGCGTCGCTCACTCCATCAACTTGCATCTCACGGTAATTTCTTGTCTTGTAGATGCTCGCTTCTGCGGTAAATCCAGGCATATTCATGGTGTTCATTTCACATCTCCTCTTAGCTGGTTAGAACGTAGTAGGGCACATACCCGGAGGGTGATCCGACAAACAGCGGCGTTGAATTCAAAGTCACACGGCGAGGTGCATCCAATGACCACTACACGAATCATCGAAAGTACATCTCCGATTCCATCCGACGGAACCCTTCCATGTTTCCGCCCGACATGGGCTACAAATCCGCCTTACGCGTTACCCATTGATTTGGGTTAGCACGAATCTGTGCAGTTCGCGATACAGTCTGCCCTTTCTGCAGGTCGCGCTCTCCTACAATTGAGGTTGCACTGTCGTAGGCATGCGGCTCGCGCGCGTCCATCGCCTCCACCGCCACCGCCGCCACCTCCCCCCCCGCCGTCCCCACCGCCCAAGCAGCCCAATTTACAAACATCCCTCAAAAAAGGATCATTAGGGTATGTAAAATCACAATCAGCCATGCAGAAGCCTATCGGTAGTTGTGGCAGGACTCCTCGCCCATCTACTACTAAGTTATTGGGAGTGCCAGCCACCGCGCGATAGCGTCTACTCGTCTTGTAAATTGACGTTTCTGCGGTAAATCCTGGAATATTCATTTCAATCACCTCTTTATGTTGATTTAACGATCATAGTACGGAGACAACTTTGTGACCAGGAACGGAAACTCCTCGGTCACATCACAGCGCACAAAGCACTTCTCCGTGAAATCGGTGTTGCGGTTGGTGTAGGAGAAGATGACATCGACGATGTTGCGGGTGCTGCTCAAGGGCGAGGGGCGCACTTCCACCCCGGTCAGTGAAAAGTCGTGCGCAAACTCCTCGGCGGCCTTGCCATAGATGGCGGGATAGCGCATGGCCAGGTAGTTCAGGACGCGGTGCTCGTCGGTCGCGCCGGCGTTGTCCGTCAGCTGCATGATCCGGTTGAACAGTTCCTCGGCGGCCGGGCCGAACTGCGCGGCCGTGGTTTTCTCAGGCTTGGGGATGGCCTTGATCAGCGCGTCACGGTCGAAAGAATAGATCTGGTCGAACGCGACGATGGGCACCATCAGTCCGTTGCACATTTCCGGCGGAGCGATGGGGCCGCGCAGGCCGATGACGACATCGATGTCGTTGGGGCTGGGGGCGGGACGGATGGTTTCCACCAGCAGATCGATGTCGGCCGGATCGCGCGGCACCAGCAGGTAGGTTTCC
>JAQTMV010000147.1 GCA_028714175.1 Methylococcales bacterium | reverse complement strand
CCGATAGACAAGTAAAGGCACCGAGATCACTGTTGTAGTGGGCAAGATCGGTGGACTTCTATCCTGATACCAGTTTAACAAAAAGGCTGAGGATTGATTGCCGGTAATCTGCATATCGGGCGAATTGAGTAAGCCATGGGCAACGGCTGCAAATAACACGCTCAATGAAAGCACGGTTAAGCCGCCAATAATAATTTGCAGGGCATTAAAATAACGTAATTGTGTAGCGGATTGATTCGCTCGCCAGCCTAACAGCATTAACCACGCAATAACGATGCCTGCCGATGCCATCGGTATTTGGCTAAGTCCGACGAGCAACAAAAACCAATGCCAGTTTTTTAACGGCGTCAGGGTAATTTTGCCCAGACCCAATGACAGGATAAAAATAACAACCAGCACTCCCCAGAACAAAACTGCAGGCCCCATTCTGGGGCCCATAACGAACAATACCCAGCGATCCTGACCCAGGCTGATGCTCAGGTTGGTATTGACGCTGTCCTGACCCAAATCAAGCAACGGTGTTGTTACCGCCGTAGCGATAGCTTTGGCATCCTGCCAGCTTAACAAAACATCCTGTTTGCCGGGATTGACCGGTAATGTCAGTTTCCTGCCTTGCTGCCGGATAGGCTGCGTCTGTCCATCAATGGCTACCGATTGCAGCACTGCTTTTTCAGGTAAGATCAGCGTGTGTTGTGTGCCTTGAGAGCTTCTCAGGCTGATTTTCAATTCAGCATCCTGCGTGCGCTGACCGGGTTTAATGCTTAGGCTGCTGCTATCTATCGTTAATGTTTGCCCCTCCACTGCCTTCGGGCGGGTTATTTGCAGCGTTATTTTTTCGCCCGGCCAGGGATGCCATTCGGGCAGCCATAGCCCTTCACTATTTAAATGAATCATGGCTATGCCGGATGGATCGATATGCCAGACAGGGCTGACATCCGCTTTCCAGACTTCGATCCATTGCTCAGTTTGTGGTGCAATCAATTCGATTTTTTCCGATTTCTCCAGTGTAGACTCCCATTGCATAACGGTTTGCTGTGCTGCTATGTTCACTTCAACCGCATTGTCTTTAACACGAACTCCAGGGCTTGTAACTGATTCGCCTTGAAGGAAGGGGACAGTTAGAACAATGGCAGTATCGGCAGGCGAAATCCGGATAATCCGGGTTATAACGCGCCAATCCAGGCCCAGAGACAACAAACGCTCGACGCGGACAAAGGGCGGCAAGTCGCCGGGTTCCAGCGCAGGTTTGGTTTTATCTGGCCGGGTTTGTTGTATGCGGCTGAATTGTAATTGCTCGTCTGACCAGCCGTCTTCATGTAAACCGACAACTTCCCAACCGGATTTTTCAATGGTGACCCTGTTCGGTTTTAACGGTAAAGGCAACGTAAATTTGCTTAAATATGGTGTTAACCCTTTGAGAACAACCTGATGTTCGCCTTTTTTCAGATTGATCCATAAGGTATTGTTGTTACGGTACAGTGCCTGAGCGGGTTCACCATTATCCAGGACCTGATTGGGAAACCATTGATTGTATTCCGAGGGTAAAGGCAGCGTAACCGATTCCTGGGCATCAATCTGCAAGTTAATTGCAATGGTTTTATCGGTAATCGCCATGTTCATTTGCTGAATTTCGGCGCAACCGGGCAAGCAATCGGGTATTTCCACTTCCTGCAGCCGGCTTTTTAATTGATTTAATAAGGCCTCGCTGGGGTAGTCGGCGTATACCTTTGGCGAGGGCATGGACAGGGCGGGCAGCACTAAAAACCAAAGCAATAATGGCGCTGTCCCGTTCCCGCGTCCTGGTTTTGAAAGGAAATGGGGCCTGAGTTTTTCAGCCACACCAAACATCAATAATGCCAATATGGCTACCAGGGCCACTCGGAGGAAATTCAAGAACATCGTTAGCGCGGGTGATAAATACCATAAATCCAGTTGTTGTTCAGAATCGACAGAGCCGTTCCATGATAAATAAATCTTGTTCCATTGCCATTGCGGTAATCCGGGACCTGTTTGAACTTTGGCTTTAGGGTCGATACGCTGAAAATTGGCCGCGCTGCTGCCATAATAAGCGCCCGATTCTTTTTCCTCAGACATATCGATATCTGACTGGGCTTTAATATGCGCTCTTTGCGCTACTTTCCCCAGCTTCTGCTTTGCGGCATCCAGTGCTTCCATTGGCATTGTAGCAGGCATATTGCTCACCACGTTGTCAGTCCTGCTGGCAACATGAATATCCTGCCAGGGCCTTTCCAGTTGCGGATAAATCCCGATGCGCACTTGCGACACCATAAATGGCACTGCAATCACTACCAATGCAAGCCAGCAGCCATTTCGATACCAGCGCGCAAATTTAAAAAACCTGCCTTGAGGCAATACGCGAAGCAATGCCGTTGCCGCCAGAATATTCAGCCAAACATAATGCGGTGCGCCTGGTTCGTGCCAGATGATAACCAATGTTACCAGAGCGAGAACGCCCCAATAATAATTCCAGAGTCTTGCTGTTGCCAGGGCGGTAATCAGCACGAAAAATAAATCCAGCAGCGTCCAGCGCGAAATCCAGCTATCCGGTACGTTATCAACACCGGTGGCTGCCAGTAAACGCCAACCCGGCGGCAAATTAAGTTCAGCGCTAACATTATGAAAACTTTGTTCCCAACCGACCGCGCTCATGGCGTCAATGTCGCCTGCTATGCGGCTATCGGCGCTCAGTATTAACATGCCCTTTCTTACTTCCACACCCTGTTTGTCAGTTCCAGGCTGCTGAGTAATCAGCTGGTTATTGCCATCCAGTGTGACTTTGCCTAACTGCGTTTTTGGTAAGGCATTAAGCCGCCAGCCACGGGTCATCTTGCCATTAATCGTATCGTTAACAGTATAGCCTTTACCGTCGAAGTCCAGCCATAGTTTTCTGGCTATTGAAAGTTGATTGGGTTCCGGTTCCGGATCACCCCGGCGTATAACTTTAAGCCCCATCGCTTGTCCCTGATTGATTTTATAGGCGGGCAGGTTTTTCCAGTCTTCAGGTAAATTGGTTTGGCTGGCATCTATGGCGTTAAGCTGTTCAATTTCAACAACGCGCAGCTCGGGACGGGCATCAAATACCCAGATTTCGGATTGTGGCCAGTCTTTGATACTGGTATTGAGAGGCAGGGCTGTCAAATCCCTTGCGCTTCTCGCCAGTACTTCGAGCTGCCATTGGCCGGGGCGTACCTGCACCACTAGTTGCCCATCAGGCTCCAGACGGGCAGGTAAAGGGCTTTGTAACCGGATCGGGATAAATTTGTCCGGCATAGGCAACGCCAGTTTAACTTCACGCTGCTCGCCCGAAACTTTGAGTTCCAGACGGGTTAAAGCCATCAACGGGACATCATCAATAATTTTTCTGAATACCTGAATATCGAGATTGTTTTGAATGTTTTCAGGTTTTATTTTGCCGCTTTCACTTTCTTTTAACCAGAGTTGACTGTCTTTGATCGTCGGGGCCGGTATTGTCAGACCATTAACAGTCAGACCAATCAAGCCGGTATCGTCGGGTATCCTCAAGTTGTCAGGAATCGCATCCCACAAAAATTCACCCTTGATTTGATACTTTAACAGCTGACTTGAGTCCGCCGCCAGTTTAATCGACGGAATGCCGTTTCTATCCATAACCAGCGCAGGCTTATCATTAACAGTAACATTAAGCGGCCAATGTTTGTTATCTCCCGGCAAACTCACCCAGCTTTCTTTATACACTTGCCAGCTTATCGAAAAAGCACCCTTTGCCGGGGTTAAATCGAGAGCTAACTGTGTCGGCCAGCTACAGCGTTTTTGTTCAAAACTGTTGTAGAGAAAAGGGCAGGCGAGTTCGGGATTATCCTGCAAGACCCAGCTTATCCAGGGTTTAAGCGGTTCCGGTACTTGTTCCGGGGTTAAGGGTTTGGCATCAGTGAATGATGAAAAAAACGCACTTAAAAATAGTAACCAGACTAACCGACTCATGATTCGCTCCTGATAATATTATAAAAGGCACAAGTTACAAGGAATTTCATCTTGTAACTTGTGCCTTTCGCCTGCCGCTTAATTCAACACTTCCTGCAAGCGTTGATATATGCCGCCGAAACTGCCATTACTCATCAGCACAAAATGTCCGCCTGAACGTGCTTCCAATTTGAGTTTAGCGATGATTTCATCTAAAGACTGACAGATATCGATATTGTCGGCATAGTTTTTAAGCTTGCTTAGATCCCAATCCAGATATTGAGGCTGGTAAATGATCGCCAGATCAGCATGGCTTAACGATTTTGCCAGAGTTTCCGTGTGCACGCCCATACGCATCGTATTTGAGCGCGGTTCAACAATGGCAATAATACGTTCCTGACCGACCTGCTTGCGCAAGCCGTCCAGCGTTGCCTCAATCGCTGTCGGGTGATGGGCAAAATCATCGTAAATTGTTACGCCATTAAGTTTGGCAATTACTTCCATGCGCCGCTTAACGTTCTTGAATTGACCCAGCGCCGTTATCGCATCTTTCGGCATAATGCCGACATGTTGCGCTGCGACGATCGCAGACAGTGCGTTGTAAACATTATGCTCACCCGTTAACGGCCAATCGACGATACCTTGCTGATTATATTCAAACAATACCGAGAATTGGCTGCCGTCGGCCTTGAGTAGTTTTGCATTCCATTGGGTGTCTGCATCAATAGAAGTCTTTGCAACAGGAGTCCAGCAGCCCATGGCCAATACTTCATTAATATTTTCATCACACTCAGGGCTGATAATCAAACCCTCGCCTGGTATCGTTCTGACCAGATGGTGAAATTGCGTTTTGATAGCAGCCAGATCAGGAAAAATATCGGCGTGATCGTATTCGAGATTGTTAAGAATAGCAGTGCGTGGTCGATAATGAACAAATTTTGAGCGTTTATCAAAAAATGCGGAATCGTATTCATCCGCTTCAATCACAAAAAAGCCTGATTTACCCAATCGCGCGGAAATGCCAAAGTTTAACGGAATGCCGCCGATTAAAAATCCCGGATTAAAACCCTGATGCTCAAGTATCCAGCTCAACATGCTGGTTGTAGTGGTTTTGCCGTGGGTTCCGGCTACGCCGAGCACCCATTTATCATGCAACACATGTTCTGCCAGCCACTGAGGCCCGGATACATAGTTCAGGCCCTGGTTAAGTACCGCTTCAACTTCAGCATTGCCGCGTGAAAGGGCATTGCCGATAATCACTAAATCAGGCTTGCAATCAAGATTTTCAGCCCGATAACCTTCGATTAATTGAATGCCTTGTTGTTCCAGTTGGGTGCTCATGGGCGGGTAAACGTTTTGGTCAGAACCACTTACTTCGTAACCCAGCTGTCTTGCAATGACTGCAAGCCCGCCCATAAATGTTCCGCAAATACCTAAAATGTGAATATGCAAGGTCTTATCCTGGTGATTGTTGAAAAAGAAATGATATGCCATCGGCCAATTTTGAATAGTTACTTGCGTTTAACGGCAAGTTACGATGAAATAATCAATAAATAATCTCTATATGATCTAATAATGAAAGAAAAAAACAAAATTTTAGTTAAAGCTACGCCTCATTTCATAGAAGCGCAATCTTCCCCTGAAAACAGGCGCTATGTCTTTGCCTACACTATAACGATCACAAATGAAGGCACAGTCCCGGCCAAGCTGTTAAATCGGCACTGGTTAATTACCGACTCCAACGGCAAAATCCAGGAGGTCAGGGGCGATGGTGTTATTGGCGAACAGCCGTATCTTAAACCTGGAGAAATATTTCGTTACACCAGTGGCGCAGTACTTGAAACCCCTGTCGGCACTATGCAGGGTCAATATACAATGCGTTCGGATGAGGGCGATAATTTTAATGCCCAAATTCCCCAATTTACTTTATCCATACCAAGAACACTGCATTAGTTAAATGTCTATTTATGCTATTGGTGATATACAAGGCTGTTTTGATGATTTATTAAGACTTCTTGACACCCTCTCTTTTAATGAAAATACCGATCAACTGTGGTTTGCAGGTGATCTGGTTAACCGCGGGCCAAAATCCCTGGAAACCTTGCGTTTTGTCAAGTCGCTGGGCAGTTCAGCCGTTACTGTACTCGGTAATCATGATATGCACTTGCTCGCAGCATCTTGTGTACAGAAAATAGCCAATAAAAAAGATGCGCTAAGTCAGGTGCTTGAAGCGCCTGACCGGGATGAGCTTATTCATTGGCTAAGACACCGGCCACTGTTTCATCATAACGACGATTTCTGTCTGGTTCATGCTGGCCTTCCTCCACAATGGGATTTAAAAAAGACCAAAAAAATGGCCATGATTGCCGAGAAGGCCCTGCAGGGCCCTGATTATCAGGTATTTTTAAAGCAAATGTACGGTAATAAGCCCAATATCTGGTCGGCTAATTTAAAAGGCGTGCCAAGATTACGTTTTATCATCAACTGCTTCACACGTATGCGTTATTGCGATGCTAATGGCCGCCTGGATTTCGCCAATACCGGCCCTTTAGGCTCCCAACCCAAAGGTCTGTTACCGTGGTTTGAGGTGCCAAAGCGTAAAAATGCCGATATGCGCGTTATCTTCGGCCACTGGTCAACGTTGGGCTATTATGAAGGTTCCAATTGTTATGCCATTGATACCGGTTGTCTTTGGGGCGGCCAACTCACCGCAATAAAACTGGGTACACCTGTACAGCGTTTCAGTATTGACTGTCCAGGCGCTAAAAAACCCGACAAATCTTATCCTATAGCTGCCACATCAGTGTTTGAGGAAGCGGCTTCGGTAAGCTAGGGAACGTGCATGAAATAACTTGTGCATCAGTTGGGACGAATTGATTCGCCCTGGGCGGATAAATCCACCACTACTCGCTGCCTCATGTCTTATTGACGATTTTATTTTTGGCCGATAGCCATATAAAAAAGCAATATTGTCACAAAATCTTAAACAAACGTTCATTTCTTTGTCATAGAAGAGTTTTAATCTTTGTCCGGAAAGCCTAAGGAAAAATATTAAACCGAAAATCCATGATTTTCATCCCTGCAATAGCTCGCGGCCGACTTTTGCGGAATCGCTCCTTCTAAGAGGATAAGACAATGAAACTGCTCTATTCCATCCAAAAATATGACGTTTTCATGTTCACCTGGCTCATCAATGCCAGACTATACGGCGCCTTGACCAAGGCTAGCCGGTACTTGTCCAAAACGGGTGACGGCCAGCTCTATTTGGTAATTATAGGCTTGCTATATTGGTGTTCAGGTATTGAAAGTCCTTGTCTACAAGCTATTCTATTAGCCTTTCTAATCGAAAGACCAGTTTATTTTGTACTAAAAAACAGTCTCAAACGTAATCGGCCAGAAGCAGCCTTAATAAACTTCCACAGCATTATTACACCCTCTGATAAATTCAGTTTTCCATCCGGTCATACTTCAGCCGCGTTCATGATGGCAACTGTGCTCGGCCATTATTTTCCTGCTTTAATGATCCCGCTGTATTGTTGGGCAACACTGGTCGGCTGCTCCCGTGTGATACTGGGAGTACATTTTCCGACCGATATTGTAGTGGGTGTCATTTTGGGGCTTAGCGCGGCGTTCTTTAGTTTGGGACAAATATGAGAATTTTTTATGGGGTGCAGGGGACCGGTAACGGCCATATCACGCGTGCAAGAGTCATGGCAAAAGAACTTTTTGCAGCGGGGATTGAAGTCACCTTTCAGTTTACCGGCCGCCCGGCACATAAATATTTTGATATGGATATTTTTAACGGCTACCAATTGCGTACCGGTTTAACCTTTAACACCGACAAAGGCCACGTCAATTACCTGAAAACAGCGCTTGATGCCAAGCCCATTACCTTCATCAAGGATGTAAAATCACTGGACTTAAGCGGCTATGATCTGATCATCAGCGATTTTGAGCCAGTCACTGCGTGGGCGGCAAAAACCCGGAGAAAGCCGGTTTTAGGCATAGGCCATCAATATGCGTTTAACCACAATATCCCAAGAAAAGGCTCCGATCCTATCGCCGAACAGGTTATGAAATATTTTGCCCCTGCCGATCGAGGCGTCGGTTTGCACTGGCATCATTTTGGCCAAGCCATTTTGCCGCCTATCATTGATACGCCCGAAACGCCCAAAAATATTATCCAAAACAAGATCATCGTGTATCTTCCTTTTGAAGACCAAAACGAAGTCATACGGCTGTTAGCGCCATTCGAAAATTTTGACTTCCATATCTATGCACCTGAAGAGATTGCGTCAAAATTTGAGCATATCACCTGTAACCCCCTTTCACGCGACGGCTTTCAGAAAGATTTGTATGACAGTTCAGGCATTATCAGCAATGCCGGATTTGAGCTGGCCAGTGAAGCCTTACAGCTGGGCAAAAAAATTCTCGCTAAACCGCTACATGCACAAATGGAACAGATTTCCAATGCCGCCGCCTTGCAGCAACTTGGCTACGGCCATACCATGGCTGATATGGATATATCAGTTATTGAACATTGGCTGCATGACAATCACGCCGTACACATCACTTATCCCAATATCGCCAAGGTGCTGGTTGAATGGATACAGGACGGCATGCCTGAAATGGGGGCCGATTTTATCGAAGCTATCTGGGACACCGTGGACGTTCTGCATATCAAGCATTAATAGAGACGACATTTATCGCGTTTCTACAGATCTAAAACAAGCCCGATATTCTCCCATCATCATCAATATCAATCCGTTCTGCCGCTGGTACTTTGGGCAAACCCGGCATGGTCATCATGTCCCCCGCTATGGCGACAACAAAACCGGCGCCGTTGGCTAGTCTGACATCCCTGATTTCTACAGTATGACCGGAGGGCGCACCTTTAACGGCGGGATTGGTTGAGAATGACATCTGGGTTTTTGCTACGCAAACCGGGAATTTTCCGTAATCCACATCCCAGGCGGCCAGTTGGGCTTTTACCTTGGCGTTTGCAGTGATACCTGCGGCGCCGTATAACTTGGTGGCAATTGCTTCTATTTTGCTCCACAGGCTCAGATTTTCATCATAAATATAAGAACAGCCCGGTTCACGATTGTCAACGATATTTACGATCTCTTTTGCCAGATCTTCAGCCCCTGCGCCACCTTTTGCCCAATGTTTCGAAACTATACAGGTTGCGCCCAAGTCGGCACATTTTTGTTGCAACAAGGTGATTTCTGCATCGCTGTCAAAGGTGAAGTGGTTAATACATACCACACAAGATAAACCGTAATGTTGGGTAATGTTGTGGTAGTGGCGCTCAAGATTTTCAAAACCCTGTGCCAGTGCGGCAAGATTTTCAGAGTTTAAAGCCTCTTTCCCTACACCGCCGTGGAATTTAAGCGCTCTTACAGTGGCGACCAGAACCACGGCCGAGGGTTTCAGTCCTGACATGCGGCATTTAATATCGATGAATTTCTCGGCGCCCAAGTCAGCCCCGAAACCCGCTTCGGTGACCACGTAATCTGCCAGTTTTAATGCTGTTTTGGTGGCTGTCACCGTGTTGCAGCCGTGGGCAATATTGGCAAACGGGCCGCCATGTATAAGGGCGATGTTGTTTTCCAGCGTTTGTACCAGGTTAGGTTTGATGGCATCTTTTAATAATGCCGCCATTGAGCCTTGTGCATTCAAGTCGCTGGCATAAACCGGTGTTTTGTTGTCGGATTTATAAGCAATAACTATGCGTCCCAGGCGTTCTTTAAGATCAGCGCGGCTGGTAGCGAGGCAAAGAATCGCCATGACTTCAGAGGCTACGACGATGTCATAACCATCTTCTCGTAAATAGCCGTTTGCTGCACCTCCCATGCCGACAATAATGTTGCGCAAAGCGCGGTCGTTCATATCAACAACCCGTTTCCATTGGATACGTCTTGGGTCTATATCCAGTGCGTTACCGTGATTGATGTGGTTGTCTATCAAAGCAGATAACAGGTTGTGAGCGACACCGATAGCGTGAAAGTCGCCGGTAAAATGCAGATTGATGTCTTCCATGGGTACGACCTGGGCGTAACCGCCGCCCGCCGCGCCGCCTTTTACCCCAAAGCAGGGGCCTAATGAGGGTTCGCGCAGACATATCATGGTTTTTTTGCCAATGCGGTTCATCGCATCGCCTAAACCAACCGTTGTTGTAGTCTTGCCTTCACCCGCCGGGGTTGGACTGATAGCGGTAACCAGAATCAGTTTGCCGTCTTTTTGATCTGACAGACTGTTGATGTATTCCAGTGATAGCTTGGCTTTGTAATGACCATAAGGGTCCAGGTGTTCGGCATCTATGCCGTACTGTTCTTTTGCCAAACCGATGATCGGTCGCATAAGGGCTTGTTGGGCAATTTCGATATCAGACATGATTGTTTTCCAAAAGAAGGGGGGATGACTAAGATAAATGAGTAGATATTTCTGCTTGCGAGTTAATCTCAACTTGGCCATTTTTCAGTATTTGCAGATTAAATGATCTTTTCCGTTGGGCTTCATTTTAATCAGCCCAACGGGTTCTAAAACACGGCGTTTTTTAATTTAGCCTTTTCTAAAAAATACCACCTCAGGCAAGCCTTCAAAATGCGCATCACAAGTGAGCAAGTCCGCACCATAAGCCAATGTTGTTGCATAAATAATGGCATCCGCAGTGGCAAGTTTGTATTGACGATGCAAGTCTGCCGCTTGCAGCGCAATGTTTGTATCAAGTACCGCCACTACGCAAATTTGCGTATACGCAATCACTTGGTCTGTCTCTGACTCGCCGACTTCGCGCATCAGCCATTTACTAAGCTCCAGCTGCACTATTGTTGGCACAATGCACTGCGTAGTTTCAGGAAACGCTTCGGCAATCGCTTGTTTTAGCGGGCTATCAATCAGCCATTCTATCCAAATTGAGGTGTCAACAACACGCATTAAAATCTATCGTTACGGTCTCTAAAATTTGTTGGGTCAGCACCTGCGGCAATACCTTTTAATTGTTCAAAGCTTGGTACAGGCATTATCAACATACCTTTGCCTTTAGGAATAAAAACAAATTGTTGACCAGATTGCCAATGCTGTTCTTCACGCACGGATTTGGGGATAGAGATTTGATATTTGCTTGAAAGCGTTGCAGTAGCAGGCATTTTATGCTCCTGATTTATCGATATTAATAGCGTAAGAATATAACAAAATTGAGTTTTAGATGCTAAAAACATTAAACAATAAAATTCATTAGTTCAAATGGTTACAAACGCTTGATCCGTGCTGACGATTAATGTCGCCTTTTTTTCTTTTAACAACCTGATTTTTAATTGCTGAACTTTTGGGCCTGCTTTGGGCACTCTTGATGCGACAATATGACATTCTTTTTTAATTCCGCGATGTTCAACAATAAACCGGTCGATAGTGGCAACTAATTGGTTATAGGCTTTCTCTATATCACAGCCTTTCAATTCCAGATAAATCACCCAGCAAATTACCTGCGAGACGAGGTCATCAATTTCAAACATGTAATCACAACGTTTACCTGAATCAATAATCAAACAGCCATCGACTTTGATTTTTCTGATCACTTTTGCAGATGGATTATTGATGGTTAGCCTTCTTCTGTTATCTTCCGCTGTGATTATTTTGTGGGTTGTTTGAGTTGCACATTTGCCATAATCCATTAGTCAGTCCCATACAAAATCTCAGTAGCCACAGCAAATGCGGAATCAAATTCATCCGAGACTGCATCGAGTAGATTTGCGCCAATCAGTCGATTTTCCATATCAATGATGGACTCCAGCTTGCCTTTATTTAACGTATAGGCAGAGACATCTTCCAACCGAACTAGCTCATTAGCGAGTAATGCTTTTTCAAGTTTATTTAGCTTATTTTTATCGCCATTGGCTTTGTCGTAGGCATCTTGTCCAACCACTAGATTATTAATCGCTGTTAGTATATAAGGGCTATGAGTGGTTATAAAGAAGGAATGACCAAAGGTTTTATATACCGTTGCAATCAGGCTGATAATTTGTTTTTGAGATGTTGGGAACAAATGCGCTTCAGGTTCTTCTATGAAAAAAGTTTGATGTTTTTCTTTTGCATAAATAAAAGGCCAAATTTTCAGAATTAAAAGCATGGGTAGAGACTCTTGCTGACCTGATGAAGCATTAGCTAAATTAGTTTTTTTGCCTTTGTTTGAAATCCAGTCCTGTTCTTCTGAGTAAACGTATTCACCAACAACTATATCACTAACAAGTTTATCCACTTTTTTTCTAGTAGCTTCATTAGTTTCATCATGGCGAAAAAAACCATCTTGATGAAACCGCTTCGAAGTTTCGTAGCGAGAACCAAATTCTTTGATGAAGGGGTCTATATCGATGTTGCTTGCAAGGAATGAAAAAATATTTTTTTGTAGATTGGCAAAAAAAGATCGACTTGCAGGAATAAAGATAGGTCTTTTGAATAGGTTACTAAATACGGAATCTTTTATTTTTTCAGAAATTGTTTCATGGAAGACCCATTCTCTTCTCTGCGTTTTTTTTCCATTTTCTTGATCTATCCGCGAATCAAATTCATCCAAAGCAAGTTTGTAACAGCTTTTTAATTTTTTGTGGAAATCAGCCAATTCCTTACAATAATTAAACTTCAACGTATATTTATTGCCTGCTTTGGTTCTTTTAATCGATACCTCATAATCTCCATTTTTATAAACAATAGAAAACTCCTGGTTTGCCCACGAATAGCGAGGAAAGATTTGTTCAAACTGCGTTAAACATTTCTTATCAATGTCTCGTTTTGTTTCAAATTTTTCGATTGATGGAATAAAAATATCCGAAAAAAAGTTTTTAAAAAAATAAACCAACTTGGCAATAACGCTTTTACCCTGAGCTTGCGCCCCAATTAAGATATTTATTTTTTTTATCTCAAAAAATGCGTTATCTATGGTTAAAAAACCATTAATTTCGATGCTTTCCATTAAGTTTCTCTAAAAAATTAACGGCTTCCAATTTAAAGCAGGACGATTTTACGGATAACGTCCCTTAAAGGGATGTTATCCGTCCCAACTTAAATTGATAACCGAATTAACTATAAACCGGAAACCGCGCACAAAGATTACTGACTTTTTCACGCACGATAGCAA
>JAQTMV010000146.1 GCA_028714175.1 Methylococcales bacterium | reverse complement strand
TCCTGACGGTTTACCGATGGCCACGATTGAATCTATGGTTGCTAATAAAAATCGCTGGATTAAAGAAAAACTGGCCCTCCAGAATGAAATCATTGCCATCAAACCCAAAGAGTTCGTTTCAGGTGAATCCTTTTCATATTTGGGTAGAAATCATCCGTTAAAAATTGAATCAGGTCTATACCCGGCCATTAAACTGCATCAGGGTGAGCTCGTGGTTTCAGTCAGGGATAAAACAGCGACAACAGCATAAAAATCAGGCCAATGCTGGTTAAATGGTATAAACAACAGGCCGAAGCCGAGTTGATAGAAAAAACCGGGCGGTATGCGAAGATTATCGGGGTAAAACCCTCATCCGTAACCATTAAATCGTTTAAATCAAGATGGGGAAGCTGCAGCATTACGGGCAGCATTTATTATAACTGGAAGCTTGTTATTGCACCCGAGCGTATTGTGGATTATGTCGTTATCCATGAGTTATGCCATCTTCTGCATCATAACCATTCACCGGCATTCTGGCAGGCAGTTGCCAGGTATTGTCATGATTACTCGGAATGCCGGGCCTGGTTGAAGATTAATGGCGGCCGTTTGGAAATTTAAGGGAAGATGGATTCATCAATAACACTTTTATTCCCTGGCTTCCATAAAAGCCTGATTGAATCCGGAATAATCCCTGGTAAATCAAGAGGCTGGAAGTGAGCTATGGTTTTTTATTGCACTTACCGTGATCATGTGGGGCTTTGCTCTGGAACTCTCTAAAACCCACAGCAATAAGCCTCTGCCGCACCCTTTTACTTAGTCCATTAACTTAATAGAGCTCCATGATCGAAGTCATTCTGCAAAGTTGTTTCTATTTTCGCAGCCTGCGAAAAGCGGCTCCGCTTTTTCGCCCGCTTGCTTTACTCTTATTTGCCTCCGGACTTTCAAGCTGTTTATCACCCATGGCGCTTGATTATGTGACTATCGCCTATAACGAATCCTCCGCTGATGTGATTTCGAAGCAACTGCTGCTAAATATCGCTCGCGCCCGCTTTAACCAGCCAATTTATTTTTCTGGGATCTCGAATATTGCAGCGACCCTGAATTTCCAGGCCAACGCCGGGGCCACGCCACCGTTCACCGGGAATAATGGTACAACCCTCATGCCTGTTTTCGGCGGCTCGGTATCGGAAAATCCGACCATTAGTATCGTCCCCATGGAAGGGGAACAATTTACTCAACGCCTGCTCACGCCATTATCCGAAGACAAACTAACCTTGCTTCTACGTCAGAACCTTGATGTCGATATATTGCTGCGTTTGGTGACCCTGGAATTTCGCACTCAAGACGAAGAAGCGGTATACCACAATCGCCCTCGCAACCAGCAGGATTATGCAACTTTCCGGCGCATCGTACTGCACCTTTCGTCCATTCAGGATCGTGACCAGTTATACGCGGAGCCCTTGATCTTCGAACGCCACTGGACACTGCCTTCTAAATCGATCAGCGGCAAGACATTCCAGGCATTGGAACAGGAGTATTCCATTACACTTGATGCAAAGAAGCCGGTTTATCATCTGACGAAACAAGTGATCGGTCGAACCATTCTGACGAACTACGATCCTTCCCTCTTGAGTAACGATGAGCGTATGCGGCTGAACGACGAGGCCGAAAAAAATGCTCCCAATGAGCTCCTTGTTGATATTCGGCCCAATTATCCAGGCGGCGAGTATCCGTTGCACGGCAAATTCAGGCTGCGGAGCTTCAGCAACATTATGTATTTCATTGGCCGAAGTATTAACGCAGAACCAGAACGCGATGTTCCCAAAGACCCACGAACACCACCGGTAAAGGAAAATCCGGTATCGGTCATTGCTATATTGGAATCTGACAGCTCTCCATCAGATGCGGACGTTGTCGTGAGTTATCGGGGAAGATATTACGCGGTGCAACCAAGCCTTGATTCATCGTGGAACCAAACGGCCTTTCGGGTGCTCTCGCAAATTTTTCAGATGACGGTGACCGAACTTCCGAAAGTCGGTGTTCCCAGCATCACCATTGCGAAGTAGAAGGGATAATGTAAACTCAGATTTATTCTATTTCTGCTTTGTTTCACGCTGCTATCCAAACTACCCGGCTTCCGGTTGCTTCCAAGCTCATAGAGGATTCATATGCCTTATTACGATGACCGCATTGTGCCTGCGCACGGAGATTCTGAAGCAAAAGTTCTCTTAATCAACGAAGCTCCCGGGCCATGTGAAGCTTATTACCAGATTCCTTCAGTTGGCGATCAAGGTGGAAATATTTACCGGGCTTTACAACGGGCAGAAATTGGCTGGGTAAACCGGGTTGAAAAATTTACCTGGCCAAAGTTAATCCTTGATCAGTATCGGTTCCCGGAAAGGATGCGGCAAATTTTCAAGCTTCGGGACGTAGTGCTTTCTATAAGGGCAAAATTCATCAAGTGCACTAACGCCTATAACCGCTGGCCACGAAGTTCACGTGACTCATAAAATTTCGTAGATCCGGACTTTGCTGATGTCCTTTCATCGCAAAACATAAGAAGACTAAGAAACGAAATTACAGCGAAACATGAAATTATCCTGATCTGCGGCGAATTTGCCTGGCTATCCTGTTTTGGCGCCAGACTCACATCTCTAGCAAGTAGAGAGCGTACTCCGCTATCCGAGAATGAATTACGGAATATAAATGAACGACTTTTATCAAATTTTTCCGTAGGTTGGTATATGGGTCATACCAGACGTTGGTCTCTGGATACAGAAGGGACAAGCCGAGTGCTTCGAGATGTGGCTCGAAATGCCGAATGGCCAGCTAACTAATTTTTCAGCGCAGGCTGGGTTGATACGATAGCGGAAACCCAGCAAATCATCTGCCGTGTTAAAAACTAAAACCGCGTTCAACAGTAACGCGGCAAGACGCAATCCGGGCGCAATTAGAGTTACCCATATTGCATCAAATGTTTGGCTTTGTTGTGTGGCGCAATACGCTATTGTTATTGTGCCCAAGCCAAGCTTCGTTGGTAGCCGGTTATGCAGCTGATTATTTCATTTCAAAAAGCAATTTTGCCCGGATGGTTTGGGGCGTCAGGAGTCTTTGATTGATGGATGCCGCCTGGGAGGATGCGATTAAACTTGGCGACATCCAGATCGTCCTTGATCTTCTTGTCCGGGGTACAGATGTGAATGCCCGCGATCGCTACAGACAGACGGCACTAATGCTGGCCGCCCATGCCGGTCATCGCGAGGTCGTCGAAATACTAATCGCTCATCGTGCCAACCTGAATATCACTGCCAAGTTTGGGCTGAGCGCTTTGATGCTCGCCATTATTACCGGGCATCCGGAAGTCGCACGCCTTCTGGCAAAAGCTGGGGCCGATCTCTCATTGCGGGGAAGCGGTACTCCGGGATTCGCTGACAAAACTGCTTATGATCTGGCTCTGGAGCGAGGGATGCGGCAGTTGTCAGCAGAATTGAACCCCAAAACATAAGCAGGTTACGGCAGGATGAAGTCAGACGTTGAGCGATGTGCAGAATACGAGAAGTTCAAGAAGATCGACGCCGCTTTTCGCACGGGTGATCTTGCCGCGTTGCGGGCTGCAGTCGATGAGCCGGACAGCTTACCGAACGGGCCGATGCCGCTGACGATCGGCTCATGTCTCGAATATGCTATTTACCACAGCCCGTTGCCGTTTATCCACCAGCTGCTGGAGATCGGAGCCGATCCCAATCCTGCCGATCATGCTGGATTCCCACCCTTGATCGCGGCATTGTCATGCAGCCGTCCGCAGCCTGGATCACCTGGCCGACTGGACGTGCAGGAGATTCTGAAACTGCTCCTCGCCTTCAAGGCCGATCCCAATCAACACGGCATCAACGACTACACACCACTACACATGGCTGTGAGCGAACACAATATAAGGGCCGTTGAACTTCTTTTGCAAGCAGGCGCAGACCCGCGCCTTCGGACACGAATCGACAACTGCGAAACGCCTCGGGAGATGGCCGAGGAGGCGGGCCTTCGCGAGTTTGCAGAAATTCTCTCCGTGCAGGAGGCACGACTGGGAAAGTGAAAGCATGCGTCTATTGTGCCCTGTCTAACCACCGCGTTCAATGAATACATGAAGCAGGGGCATGCTTAGCGGACATGGCTACGGACGCAGCTATTAACCCTTTGTTTCTTTTTAGTAAATCTGTGTGATGGGAACGAGTCAAATTCAGCAAGTTAATGTCAGGTTAACGACGAAAGGTGCAATAAGCGTTAGCCGCATTGCACCGCATGTTTGGCTTTGTTGTAGCTAAATACGCTAACGTTATTGCGGCCTACGACCCACCGAAACAAAGAAATCCATCAGCGTATCATTAATATCCGGCCATTGCGCATGGATTAAAAATCGAAACTTTCAACCTCCGCGATTAAAAACAACGGCGCACCGCCCGTTGAAATTTCAACGGCGTGCCCCGCTGTTTCTTGTCCACCTGGTGAATTTAAACACTCTTCCAATACTTGCATGGACGGAAAATAAACTTCTGCGATGCGATGAAAAGGCGCAGGTTCCTTGCTACCTACACTGCTCGTTATTAGAGATGCAACAAAGCGGGTTTTTCCTGCCAGCTTTTCTACCGCCATAGGAACGTGTTCATTCGTGTAGCGCTGCTCAAACTCATCAAGGTCAGCCGGCTGTGGATACATGACAATCAGTTTTGCAGTTTTCATAGTTTTCTCATAGGGTTTTGTTGATAGTGGCCGCAATCTTATAGGTAATATATCGTATTTGTATAATACCGATTTTCTATGAAACAATAGGATTTGCCTATCGTAAGAAAAAGACCAGCCGATGGAAATGCACCAAATTCGTTATTTTTTGGCTTTATGCGATCATGGAAATTTTACCCGCGCCGCACAATTTGCTTATGTTTCCCAGCCGTCCTTAACGCAGGCGATAAAAAAACTGGAGGATGAACTGGGCGGTGAATTGTTTTTGCGCGACAGGTCGGGCTGTCAATTAACCTCACTCGGCCGCCTGGTCGAACCCAATCTACGCAAGATATTTAACGAAACTCTGGCAACAAAAGCCGAAGCGGTTCGCTTTACACACTTGCATACCATTCCCTTACGCATTGGAGTCATGACCACTATAGGAGCGCAGCGTTTAAGTCCATTTTTTGCCCGTTATCAGCAGGAATACCCGCAGATCGAATTGGAGTTGCTGGTAGAGAGCGAAACACTCTTGCTAAAACAATTGGAGTCCGGCCTGCTAGACCTGGTTATCAGCGCGCCTACGCAATTATTGGGGCAACCTTACCAATCTACACTGCTTTACCAGGAACGTTATGTCATCGCTTTTAGTCCTGCTCACCGGTTTAACCAGCTGACTAAAATCGAATTAAAAGACATTCAGTCAGAACCTTATCTGGATAGACTTAACTGTGAAATGCGCGAAAAGATGAAAAGCCTATGCCAGGATCGTGAAATCAATCTCTATGCAAGTTACCGCAGCAACAGCGAGGAATGGATTGTTAATATGGTGCGCGCCGGTCTCGGTGTGGCGCTGATACCGGAATATACGCTAGCCAAAAATGCCGATGATGTGAATTATCGCTATCTTTCCGACCCGTCAATCAGCCGTCAGATTTACGCCATTTATGCGCCGCAATTGCTGAAAAAGAACGAACTGAAAACATTAATCGCCAGTTTGAGTTGTGGTTTGTAGCGTTCACGTCAATTCTCTACAGCGTTCAGCCGTCTCGCTAGTTACTTTTGGTCTGTGAACTGCGCTTTCACTCTATACCTTAATTATGACGAAGTTTCACTCGTTTAATCGGCCTGGTTTTCCTGTATGATGGCGTACGCCGTCGTTATGCTATAACAAAAGATCAAGCGACAAAAAAAAGTTATAATAAATTATTTTATACAGAGGATAAGAACATGAACGAAAACTGGATCGCCCCCTCCATTCTTTCAGCTGATTTTGCCAAATTAGGTGAAGAAGTTGATAACGTTTTAGCCGCTGGCGCTGATATTGTACATTTTGATGTCATGGATAATCATTTTGTACCCAACCTGACCATCGGCCCGCTGGTTTGCGAAGCCTTGAGAAAACACGGGGTGACTGCACCGATTGATGTGCATTTGATGGTTGCGCCTGTAGATCGGATTATCCCTGATTTTGCCAAAGCCGGCGCCAGCATCATTACCTTTCATCCGGAAGCATCGGTACATATCGACCGCACCCTGCAATTGATTAAAGATTGCGGATGTAAAGCGGGCTTAACCTTTAATCCCGGTACACCGCTGCATTATTTAGACCATATCATGGACAAACTGGATATCATTTTATTGATGTCTGTAAATCCGGGCTTCGGCGGACAATCGTTTATCCCATCTGCATTGGATAAATTAAAGCTGGTCAGAAAAAAAATTGATGACAGCGGTTTTGATATTCGTCTGGAAATTGACGGCGGCGTAAAAACCGACAATATTCGCGAAATTAAAGCGGCAGGTGCAGATACCTTCGTATCAGGCTCAGCGATTTTTAGTCAACCTGATTATAAAAAAGTCATTGATGATATGCGTAAGGAATTGGCGCTGGCGGTTTAGCTTTGTAGGATGGGCAGAGGCGATAGCCGAAACCCATCATAACCAATCACCGATGTGATGAGTTTCGCTATCGCTCTACCCATCCTCCCGAGCCGCCAAACCACATCAATCGTAAAATGGCGGATTGCCTGGGTGCGAATCCGTCTTACCGCTTTAATTGAATCATTGGCAGGATAACATTTTATGAATTGGGCAAGCATTTGTGAAAATCCCGTATTAGCAAATTTACCTTATAAAATTCAGACTGATAAATGGGGAAATATAGTCATGAGTCCGGCAACAAACAGGCATGGAATCTACCAGGCAAAAATCGTTGCCTTGCTGAGCCGTATGATGCAAACCGGCACAGTGATTGCGGAGTGTTCAGTAGAAACCAGTGAAGGCACAAAAGTGGCGGATGTTGCATGGGCATCTACTCAGTTTATCCAAACAAACAAAGATATGACGCCCTTTATTGAAGCGCCTGAAATATGTGTTGAAATCATATCACCGTCAAATACCACCGCGGAGATGGATGAAAAAAAAGAGCTTTATTTTGCCAGAGGCTGTAAAGAATTTTGGTTGTGTGATTCAGCGGGGAATATGAAATTTTACAAAAACTCAGGAGAACTGGAGCATAGCCTTATCTTTAATGAATTTCCTCATATAGTTGAGATATGTTAGCTCGTAGAATGTGCTGAATGCAGGGAAGCGCATCAATATCAATTATCCATCGCGAATGATGGGCTTCCTTCGTCAGCACATCCTACGGGCTAAATGAAATTAAATATATTTTATATTTTTATACATAAATTTAGACAAACCAGTGATGCAATCTTTTGCGTCTATTAGGATGTCTAATTATAGGTAGGCAAATAAAGAAACTCCATGAACGATAGCTACTACGATACTGCACAAATCTGCTTAAACGGTCATGTCGTCAACACAATGGCGACTTCATCACCTCAGTCAAATCAAAAGCATTGCGCCGAATGTGGAGCACAGACAATAACTGGATGTCCTGCATGCACTGCTGCTATTCGGGGCCATTACCACATGCCGGGAGTGATCGGGTTTCTTGACTATCAAAAGCCCGCATACTGCCACAACTGTGGGAACGCATTTCCTTGGGCCATCGCAGCGTCCCCTGGCCGGTTGCAGCTGGTTGGGTTCCTTTCGAGTTCAGCATCGTCGCGCAGAGTATCGGAACCAAATCCCCTTGTGCAGGCCGAGTATCAAGTTGTCCGGGTTCTGATTCTAGAGAGTATACGCGAGATTTGGATACTCGAACGATACGCTCTGATTGCCGTCGCAGCGTTTTGGGCTTGGTTGTTCGCGCAGGGCGAGTGGCACCCATGGATGCAATGGGCGAAGTACGTGCCCGCAGCTCTGACAGCCTTCGCCGCACTCCGTTGCTATGCCGTATATGTCGTAGTGAAGCGACTTGGAGTCTACGTCTGAGAGAAGATCGAGAAGCGATGGGGTCTCGGATGGGAGCAGTTTGATGAACAGGAGGGACGATGGTTATTAACCGGACTGATCGCCATATTCTGCTTTGTCCTAATTGCTGCCTGCTTCGTGGTGGCCTATCTCTTCGACGCCTCCTGGCTAGTTCCAGGCCACGGGGTTACAGGGCTACCCCATTAAAAATAACCCATAACCCGTAAAGCGGTTTCGCCGACAGGCAAACTGCCATAAACTGAGTAAGTAGCCTCGATGGAGTAAAACGGAATCGAGGACCTGGAGACTCCTGATTATCCTCGATTCCACTGCGTTACATCGAGGCTACTTGCTAATCACAATATAGAGCTACAAAAATGAAAACAACACTTGATTTACCCGATGAGTTAATGAAAGAAGCTATGCAATTAACTGATATTAAAACAAAATCCGAAGTTATTATTTTAGCTCTGCAAGAACTAATAAAAAAAAACAAAGTTGCAGAATTAAAGACTTATAAAGGCAAAGTTAATCTTGATATGGATATTGATTTACTTAGAAATCGCAATGCACATTCTGGTTGATACCTCTGTATGGATTGATTATTTTAAAAGTGGCTCTAACTCTACCAAATTGGATGGTCTGCTCGAAGACAATCTAATTGTTATTAATGATATTATTCTTGCAGAATTAGTACCTTTTTTAATCATAAAAAAACAACACAAAATTGTTGAATCATTGCGAAGCATAACACTGTTACCTTTGTTAATAGATTGGGCTGAAATTATTCAATGGCAAACAGCTTGTTTAAATGCGGGTATTAATGGCTTAGGTATTCCAGACTTGCTTATCGCTCAAAATTCAAAACAACATAGTAGTGCCGTTTATTCACTGGATAAGCATTTCCGCCTATTAAATCAAGTTATTGATATACAACTATTTGAATAACACCATGACCCCAGAACAATTTAATCACTATGCCCAACAAGGCTACAACCGTATCCCGGTTAGCCGCGAAGTCCTGGCTGATCTGGATACACCTTTAAGCGCTTATCTGAAACTGGCTGATGGCGCGTATTCCTATTTATTTGAATCTGTCCACGGCGGTGAGCAATGGGGCCGTTATTCGATCATCGGGCTGCCCTGTAAAACCATCGTTAAAATCAACGGCAATCAAATCCGTCTGGAACAAAACGGCGAACTGTTGGAAACAGTGACGCATGACAATCCGCTAGTCTGGATCGAGCAATTCAAGCAACGTTATAAAGCGCCCGATATTGCCAATTTACCGCGCTTTAATGGCGGCCTGGTCGGTTATTTCGGCTATGAAACGATTCGCTACATCGAGCCCCGTCTGCGTGGAACAAAAAAACCGGACCCGCTAGGGTGTCCCGATATTTTACTGATGGTATCAGAAGAAATACTGGTGTTCGATAATCTGTCCGGCAAGGTATTGTTGCTGACTCACGCTAATCCCGAAGAAGCCGATGCTTTTAATCGTGCCGTGGCGCGAGTGTCTGAGCTGGCAATCAAGCTGCGCGAAATGCAAGCCAAACCTGAAAAACACGCCAAACCCTGCAAGGTTGATGAAGCCGATTTTATCTCAGGTTTTACCCAACAGGGTTTTGAAGATGCCGTACTGAAAGCCAAGGAGTATATCACTGATGGCGATATCATGCAGGTGGTGTTATCGCAGCGCCTGTCCATTCCTTATACCGCGTCACCGCTGAATCTATACCGCGCCTTGCGTTGTTTGAATCCATCGCCTTACATGTTTTATCTGAATCTGGACGATTTTCATATTGTCGGCTCGTCGCCGGAAATACTGGTCAGACTGGAGGACAATACCGTCACCGTGCGCCCGATTGCCGGCACGCGCCGGCGCGGCGCAACGCCTGAGCAGGATATTGCGCTGGAACACGACTTATTGGCAGATCCGAAAGAACTGGCCGAACACTTGATGCTGATTGATTTGGGACGCAACGATGCCGGACGCGTTGCTGAAATCGGCAGCGTACAACTGACCGATAAAATGATCGTAGAACGCTATTCTCATGTCATGCACATCGTCTCCAATGTCACAGGCACACTGCAGCAAGGTAAAAACGCCTTTGATGTACTGGCGGCGACCTTTCCGGCTGGAACGGTTAGCGGCGCGCCAAAAATACGCGCGATGGAAATCATTGATGAACTGGAACCTGTAAAGCGCGGCATTTATTCAGGCGCGGTCGGTTATATCGCCTGGTCGGGAAATCTGGATACCGCAATTGCCATTAGAACCGCAGTTATCAAAGACAACATGCTGCATATACAAGCCGGTGCCGGTATCGTTTACGATTCCGTGCCCAGAAACGAATGGGACGAAACGATGAACAAAGGCCGCGCCATATTCCGTGCAGTCAGTATGGCCGAAGCAGGCCTGGAAGGAGAACAGGCATGAGCGCAGTCAAAGTCGTCATGGTCGATAACTATGACTCGTTCACCTACAATCTGGTGCAGTATCTGGGCGAACTGGGCGCAGATGTTACCGTCGTGCGCAATGACCAGGTGACGGTTGAAGACATAGAGAAGCTGGCGCCGGATAAAATCGTCATTTCGCCGGGTCCCTGTACACCCAAAGAAGCGGGCGTGTCCGTAGATGCGATTGTAAAGTTTGCCAAACACACGCCAATTCTGGGCGTGTGCCTGGGTCATCAAAGCATAGGCTATGCCTTTGGCGGCAAGATCATTCATGCCAAAAGCATAATGCACGGTAAAACCTCACCGATTTATCATCACGATCTCGGCGTCTTCAAAGGTCTTAATAATCCGTTCACTGCCACCCGTTATCATTCCCTGGTCATCGAACAGGCGACCTTGCCCGATTGCCTGGAAATAACCGCCTGGACTCAAGATGCAGCGGGTGATATTGATGAAATCATGGGTGTGCGCCACAAACAGTTTGATATCGAAGGGGTACAGTTTCATCCTGAGTCGATTTTGACTGAGCATGGGCATGATTTGTTGAGGAATTTTTTGGAGAGGTGAAGATAGGGCGATTGATGTATCAGGCTTAAGCTTCGGCCCTATGAAGCGTATTTATCTGGTACTGCAAGACCCGGATAAGCACTAGTACCGGTTTTGACAGATGTACGTTACGCCTGGCCTATTCCAGGATTGGTTGTTGGTCAGGGAATGGAGCCATATCGGTTTGCCCGGAACTGCGCGCAAGGATTGGTTTGTTATTGAGGAAGAAGCCGTAACAGTGGGGGCGGGTCTGTGCTAGCAAAGAGAGAAACGATTATAGTTCTAAACTAAACTCATAGGAGCGGTTAAGCCTGCTGGCAGCAGGTATATGAAAGAGCCTGGCAATAAAAAATAATATATTCTTACTCAATCGCTTAAACTTATCCTTTAAAAATGCCAGATACATTTAAAATGGCCGAAAACAATTACAAACAAGCGGCTCGCTTAATCCATGCCGCCGAGACAATAAGCAAATTACCAGTACGAGTGGTTTGGGATGACAATTTAAAAGTTGGCGCAGTGCTTCATCTGAGTGAAGCCGACTGGGCCAAACAACTTCGAATATCTGTTAATCCTAAAAGGCCAGACATTCCCTACCTTGTTGGTTCTCAATGCGCAGTAGCTATACGCTTTTTTCAACAAAAGGAAAATAAACACCTGGTTTCCAAAAAAGGCAGCATTGAAAAAACTATAAATGAATTCGTTGAGTTGGGCTATAACCAAAAGGAAGCGGAAACCTATACTGAAAATATTGTACCCGGTATTGCACAGCAACTACGCGGGATGGCGCCACAAATCCTGGTTACCACTTGGATTTATAGGGAATACCCCGAATTGCGCGAGAGCCAGCTAAATCATTGCATAATGGAAGTTGAAAGTTCATATCCTTGCCTCGAGATGGATAAAAATAAATTTCCAGCGTGGCTATTAAAAAGTCACCAGGCAATGAATGGTGCTTTTGCCTTAGCAACAGATTACCTGTTTGAAAGAAACGATCTATTTAAACCCTTCAAGAAGAAAGGTCTTGAAGAAATATGTACAGGTCTAGTCGGTGATATTACTATCAGCAAGCCGGATACGCCTGATACCCAATTGGTAACATTATGGCTCAATCGTCTGAATTTAAGCGATCGCTTCGAATGGAAAACAGTTTAATAAAAAACAAACACAGCAAATGACATCAAAACTACAGGCCATAATTATAAGAATTGAAGATTTCGATCTAACGGAATTACCAAAAGAACATCAGGATATTAATGCGCCAGGATTTAGACAGGCTTTAAAAGACTATCTGGAGACAGACTACAACAGCGCTGGTTACTTCGCTGATATAACCGTTGATGACGAATATATTAGGGTTGATCAAGATGTTGACGCTACAGACCAATCCAAACTTGCTTTGGAGTCTTTACAGCGAGGAAATTACCCAAAAGGAAAGGTGATTCTTGAAGCCTTACTTCCCAAGTATCCAATGAATTCAGTCGTGCTTTATAACCTGGGTATAGTTTACAGTGATGAAGGCGATTTAACCCGCGCTATCGATTTACTGTCACAGGCAACTAAAGTTAATCACAACCATGCTCATGCTTGGGTGGCTCTGGCAGTAGCTTATATGAGAAACGGCAACCCTGATAAAGCCATGGAATCGGCTAAGACGGCTTTAACAGTTGATCCAGATGATCCTTATGTTCTTCGCACAGCCGGCACTCTCATAGCTCAAGCGGGGAACAATAGTGAAGCACTTATCCTGTTAGAAAATGCTGCAAAAGCAGTACCTAATGATTCACTGGCATTATATTCACTCGCAGAATGCCTCAGAACCGATAGTACCGGTAAGAACAGACAAAGGGCTGACGAGCTCTATCAAAAAGTTATTGAGTTAGCACCTGGCACACCACAGGCGGAGAGGGCAAAAGATCGTCGTCGTAAATTTGCTTACGAAGGATTTCGTAAAGTGGGTGAATTACGCCAAGATGCCGTCATGTATTGCCTTGATGCATTACAAAGATTTAGTACCATGTCATCGCAAGCTGTTGCCGGTGTTGCCATGGAAACTGCCACACTTGGTCAAAGCGGACTTGAGGTTAACAATCCTGACAAGACAT
>JAQTMV010000145.1 GCA_028714175.1 Methylococcales bacterium | reverse complement strand
AATGTCCTACAATCCGTATTCACGGACATAGACTATGTTTATCTGCAAATTGTCAAGAAACGGATAAAAATGCGATTGATCACCGTCCAGAAGTGCTTTGTCAAAGGAACTGAAGCCGATTTTACGGACATTCTTTGGATTAACCTCTATGACTACAACTACCGGTGTCACCATAAAAGCTTAAGACTACCACTGAGGCATCCAGGTACGTCCAAATTCCAAAAAATTGGTCGCATCGAACACCCGCCATGGCAATGGGATTGACTCAAGAGGCATTAACCTGGCGATTCTTATTCGTGGCACCTATTCTGGTAACTCATTGATAAAAATCAACCTGCATTGATTTGTAGGGACTAACGGATATTTTGTTCCCATACACCCTGTTGGAAAAAAGAAAAATACGTTTAAATTTCTTTCGCCAGTTTTTCTGCATAACCGGTATAACTACGCGGCGTTAATTCCAGCAAGGAGGCTTTCGCTTTAGCAGGAATCTCAAGTTTTTCAATAAAAGCCCGCATTTGTGCAGCTGTAATACGCTGGCCCCGGGTAAGTTCCTTCAGCTTTTCGTAAGGTTGTTCAATACCATAACGGCGCATCACAGTTTGTATCGGCTCAGCCAGCACTTCCCAGTTATCATTAAGATCGGCTTCAATGGCTTCCGGATTGATCTGTAATTTTGAAATACCTTTTAAACTGGCTTGTATGGCTATGCTGGTGTGAGCGATACCGACGCCGATGTTTCTCAGTACGGTGGAATCGGTTAAGTCCCGTTGCCAGCGTGACACAGGTAGTTTTTCCGCTAAAAAGGTAAACAAGGCATTGGCTAGCCCTAAATTGCCTTCCGAGTTTTCAAAATCAATCGGGTTGACTTTATGGGGCATCGTGGAGGAGCCGATCTCTCCGGCAATTGTTTTTTGTTTGAAATAGCCCAGGGAAATATAACCCCAGATGTCTCGGTCAAAATCCAGCAAAATGGTATTAAAACGCGATAAGGCGTGAAAAAATTCGGCTAAATAATCATGCGGTTCAATCTGGATAGTGTAAGGATTCCACTGCAGCCCCAAAAATTCGACAAAGTTTTTCGCAAATTCAGCCCAATCGACATCAGGATAAGCGATACAATGAGCATTATAGTTGCCTACTGCGCCGTTTATTTTGCCTAATAAGTCCACGGCTTGCAATTGGTCCTTTTGACGCAGCATGCGCGCGGCCACGTTGGCGAATTCCTTGCCCACTGTAGTTGGGGTTGCCGATTGTCCGTGTGTTCGAGACAACATCGGCTGGCTGGCGGTGTCAACGGCAAGTTTTTTGAGAGCGTCTATGCAGTCGCTGATTTGCGCGACGATGATTTCACGCCCTTCTTTCAGCATCAATGCGTAAGACAGGTTGTTGATGTCTTCCGAAGTACAGGCAAAATGAATGAACTCACTGATTTGTTCCAGCTCAGCACAACCGGCAATTTTTTCTTTTAGTAAGTATTCAATGGCTTTTACATCGTGATTAGTGGTTTTCTCAATAGCCTTGACACGTTGTGCATCGGTTTCTGAAAAATCACTGACTATGGTATTTAGCAGTCGGGTTGCGGAATCACTGAACGGGCTGACTTCAATAATTAGCGGGTGATCAGCCAACGCTTGCAGCCAACGTACTTCAACTTGCAGGCGCAAACGGATCAAACCATATTCACTGAAAATGGGGCGCAGTTCTTCAACTTTATCGGCATAGCGGCCGTCGATTGGAGATATGGCGGTTAGGGCAAAATTAGTCATGGTTTTGTTAAATAAAAGGTAATCTCTGGCATGTTAAAGTTTTGCATTTTAAAAGACCTGCTTATTTTATGCGCTATCATATTAAACTCTATAATTGAAGCCCATAGATACTACGCCAGGTAATCTGACAATAAACTGATATTAGCGCCTGATATATGTTTACTCTGCAAATAAGCTTCCGACTGCATTTCAGCCAATCTTGACGCCGTGCGCCTGAACTCAAACGCGCCAGCACCTTCAGTATAAAGCTCTTGAACGGGTACTTCAGCTGTACATATCAGCTTTACTTTATGTTCGTAAAGCACATCAATTAAAATCATAAAGCGTTTGGCTTCGTTGCGTTTTTTTGCAGTTAATTTTGGAATTTCAGCCATAATCAGGGTGCTGAATTCTCTGGCAATCTCCATATAATCTGCTGAACCCAAAGGCTTTGCACAGAGCTCATTAAAGGAAGTGAGAGCAATATCTCCGTGTATCGAGGATAACATGACCTTTCTTCCCAATACCGGTATGACGTCGGGCTGAATGGGTGCAAAATTGGTAAATTCGTTATAACTTTGTAGCACAAATTCGCCCGCATGTGCGTCCAGAGGAAAATAATAGGTCGTTTCCAGTGTGTGCAGGTGTTTGAGTCGATAATCTTCATTGGCTACGAGCTCTATTACTTCAGCGGCGCTTTGCAAAAGCCTGGTAAATACCAGGAATTGTTCTCTTTGCAGGCCGCCCTTGTATAAGTCATCAGGATGGCGGTTTGACGTTATGACTATAATAATGCCCAACTCGAACAGTTTGCCGAACAGCCGCCCCAAAATCATAGCATCGGCGATGTCGGTAACTTGAAACTCATCAAAACAAAGAATCAGAATTGATTTTCTGATTTTTTTTGCGAATGCAGAAATTGCGTCTGTGCTGTTTTGTTGTCGCCATCGGTGGATGAAGGCGTGGACTTCCAGCATGAAGACATGAAAATGTACCCGTCGCTTTTGTGTAACAGGGCAAGCATCGTAAAATAATTCCATCAACATCGATTTTCCGCGCCCGACATCACCAAAAATATATAGACTTTGGCACTTTTTCGGCTGGGTGGTGAGCAACTTGAATTTGGTTGATTTTTTCTGATAGTCAATGGTTATTAACACCCTATCCAGAAGTGCTTGCAGATGTTGCAAAGCTGTAAATTGAGCGTCATCGTACTGTATATGATTTTGCGCCACCTTCTCGTTATAGTGTTTTTCTAGTAACCCGCAGGTATCGGGACATGTTTTTAAAGAGGCTGTGCTTGGCTGTTGAAAAAACTTTTTTAGCATATTTGAGTGGAAAGAAAAATTATTATAAAGCTTGAAATCTGTAGATGTTATTTAAGAAGAGCATCAAATTTTAAAAAACTTTACGCCAAGAAGAGGTGATCACTGGATTAGTTTATTTATTTTAAACTATCCGCCAGTTTTTTATGTAAAGATTAATAATTTTTTTACAGTTAACTTGCGATAATACAAAAACAGATTCAACCTCTGTTTTTGGGTCGTATTGTGTTAGAATTAACCAATTTGCCCTTTCTTATATTCGAAGTTATTTATGATTAAACAGCGAACTTTAAAAAACACCATCAGAGCTACAGGCGTAGGTCTACATACGGGCGATAAAGTATTTTTAACCTTGCGCCCTGCTGAGCCAAACACCGGAATCAGGTTTCGCCGGGTCGATTTGGATGAACCCGTTACCATTCAGGCAACACCGGATAATGTTGGCGAAACCGTACTATCTACAACACTGGTTGCCGGTGATGTAAAAATTTCAACTGTAGAACATTTACTTTCCGCTTTTGCCGGATTGGGCATAGACAACGCCATCATTGATGTTAGCGCAGCGGAGGTTCCTATCATGGATGGCAGTGCAGGACCTTTTGTGTTTTTGCTGCAGTCCGCTGGAGTCGAGGAGCAGGATTGTCCAAAACAGTATATTCGAATAAAGCGCAGCATTAGAGTTGAAGAGGGCGATAAATGGGCGGCTTTTGATCCATTGGAGGGATTTAAAGTTACGTTTACGATTGATTTTGAACACCCCGCATTTGCAGAGAATGTAAAAACAGCAACGATGGATTTTTCATCGACTACTTTTGTGAAGGAAGTGAGCCGAGCCAGAACTTTTGGTTTTATGAAAGATATCGAAATGCTGCGACAAAATAATCTGGCTTTAGGTGGAAGCCTTGATAATGCCATCGTAGTTGATGATGACAAAATTCTTAATGAAGACGGACTGCGTTGCGTGGATGAATTTGTTAAACATAAAATTCTTGATGCAATTGGTGACTTGTATCTGTTGGGACATAGTTTGATAGGTGAATTTACCGGTTTTAAATCAGGACACGGATTAAATAATAAGCTGCTCCGCACGTTATTGGATGATAAGGATGCGTGGGAAATGGTTACTTTTTCTGATGAGGACGAAGCACCGATTTCTTTTATGCGTTCCGCACAAACTCCAAGACCTGCTGAATAACCTTTCAGGGGTTACCGGATAGCCGTTCCAATGTTGCGCTTAGTCTTAATAGCGCCTGTTTCAACTGATCATCTCTAATACTAAGACTATCATTTCGTATAATTGCAATTTTTTCTCCGGAAGGTATGTTTGCTTTCCGTACAGACCTTAAGACAAGCCCGGTCTGCTCAGCGATTATCTTAACCTGCATTAGCGCTATCGATGTTCTTGTCAGCGGCGCGATAGCGGCAAGAATAGCGTAATTGTAAAAGCGCAGTTGTGAAGCCCATGCTGCAGAATCTGTATAAATCAGCAATTTTTTGTCTTTTATAAGGCAATGCCGGACCTGTTTTGCTAATGGTTCAGGTAAAACCGCCTGAATACGCTGCAAAGCCCGTTTCTGTTGCTCAATCTGGCTATAAAAATAAGCTATTGTCCGACTGTGGAACGACAGGGATGTTTTAAATGCGGGTGGTTTTTGGGACATTAATGCTGGTGGCAGATTCTTTTATAAAAAAGCATAGATTTCTATTGTTACCGCGAAGGACATGAAATCGCAAAGAAAAAATATAACACTTCGTGCACTTCATGTTCTTCGTGGTGAATAAAATGGTCATCCCTTACTTAAGCCGGTGCTACGTTATCAGTTTTTTGCTGATAACTATTCATCTGATTAAAGTTCAGATAACGATAAGTATTTTCAGCTGTTTTGCTGATCTGTCCGGCATAATTCATATATTCAGCAAAGGTCGGAATTTTGCCAAGAATCGAACACACTGCCGCCAGCTCGGCGGAGGACAAAAACACATTGGCGCCATTGCCCAGACGGTTAGGGAAATTACGTGTTGAGGTAGAAACCACAGTAGAATTTTCTGCTACGCGTGCCGGATTGCCCATACATAATGAGCATCCGGGCATTTCCATTCGGGCTCCTGCCTGACCAAATGTACTGTAATAACCTTCTTCGATTAATTGTTTTTGGTCCATCTTGGTAGGCGGAGCAACCCACAAACGGGTTGGTAGTTCATCTTTCTGTTGCTCCAGCAATTTACCTGCAGCACGGAAATTGCCGATGTTGGTCATGCAGGAACCTAGAAATACTTCGTCTATTTTAGTTCCAGCCACTGCTGAAAGAGTTTTTATATCATCGGGGTCATTTGGACACGCTAACAATGGCTCTTTGATTTCACTCATATTAATTTCGATGACTTCAAAGTACTCGGCATCATTATCAGGTTCAAGCAATACCGGATTGGCCAGCCATTCTTCCATGCCCTTAATTCGGCGTTCGATAGTGCGTACATCACCATAACCTTCAGCAATCATCCATTTCAGCAGCGTGATATTTGAACTCAAATATTCACGTATTGGCGCCTCATTTAAACGAATCGTACAACCGCCGGCAGAACGCTCCGCCGAGGCGTCGGATAATTCAAATGCCTGTTCAACTTTCAGGTCAGGCAAACCTTCAATTTCCAGTATACGGCCTGAAAACACATTTTTTTTGCCTTTTTTGTCCAGCGTCAGTAAGCCGCGTTGCAGGGCTGCATAGGGGATGGCGTTTACCATGTCGCGTAAGGTAATACCCGGCTGCATTTCACCTTTAAAACGCACTAATACAGATTCCGGCATGTCCAGCGGCATTACTCCGGTAGCAGCAGCAAATGCAACCAATCCGGATCCCGCCGGAAAGGAAATTCCTATTGGAAAGCGGGTATGCGAATCGCCGCCGGTGCCGACTGTATCGGGCAGCAGCATGCGGTTTAACCAGGAATGTATAATGCCGTCACCAGGACGTAATGAGACGCCGCCACGATTCATAATAAAATCCGGCAGTGTATGCTGCATCGTGACATCAACAGGCTTGGGATACGCTGCAGTATGACAGAAGGATTGCAACACCAGATCCGCTGAAAATCCTAAACAGGCCAGGTCTTTTAATTCGTCTCGGGTCATGGGTCCAGTAGTATCCTGGGAACCGACAGTCGTCATATGCGGTTCACAATAGGTATTGGGTCTAACCCCTGCAACGCCGCAGGCTTTGCCGACTATTTTTTGCGCCAACGTAAAGCCTTTACCGCTGTCTTTAGCGTCGATTGGACGGTGAAAAACCGTGGAGGCAGGCATGCCTAATGCCTTACGCGCACGGTCTGTCAAGCCTCGTCCAATAATTAAGGGGATGCGGCCTCCTGCACGAACTTCATCAAGAATTACATCGGTTTTTAATGCGAATTTACAGAGCAATTCATCGCTGTTATGACGTTTGACAACTCCGTCATAAACATAGATATCGATCACATCACCCATAGCCATCGCTGTGACATCACATTCGAAAGGTAATGCGCCTGAATCTTCCATTGTGTTGAAGAAAATAGGCGCGATTTTACCGCCGATGCAGACACCTCCTTCGCGTTTATTGGGAATAAACGGAATATCATTGCCCATGTACCATAAAACGGAATTGGTTGCTGATTTTCGCGATGACCCTGTGCCCACAACATCGCCGACATAAGCCACGGGAAAACCTTTATTTTTCAGGTCGTTTATTTGTTGTTCCGCATTAGTAATGCCCTCACGCGGAATTTTAAGCATAGCTTTGGCATGCAGCGGAATATCTGGTCTGGACCACGCGTCAGGTGCAGGTGACAAATCATCGGTATTGGTTTCACCTGTAACTTTAAAGACCGTTACTGTGAGTTTTTCCGGCACTTGCGGCTTGCTGGTAAACCATTCCGCGGCAGCCCAGGATTGAATAACATGCCTGGCAAAAGGGTTTCCTGCCTCGGCTTTTTCCTGTACATCATGGAAGGCATCAAAGACGAGCAAAGTATTGGAAAGAGCCGTTGCCGCAATCGGAGCCAACGTCTCGTTATTCAAGAGATCTATTAACGGCGCAATGTTATAACCGCCTAACATGGTGCCTAATAATTCTGTGGCATCGGCGGCATTTAAAATAGGTGAGTTGACTTCACCTTTTGCTATGGCCGCCAGAAAGCCGGCCTTGATGTAAGCTGCTTCATCAACACCTGCCGGAACACGATTGGCAAGCAAGTCCAGGATAAATTCTTCTTCGCCCGCAGGCGGTTGTTTAAGCAATTCAACCAAAGCAGCCATCTGCTCTGCATTAAGCGGTTTGGGCACAACGCCAACAGCGGCGCGTTCTTCTATATGTTTGCGGTAATGTTCTAGCATGACGAACTCCTTAGAGATAGTTTTTTCTTAATGGGCAGGTTTTTTGCCCATAATTGTGAGTGAACCGGCAAAAAGTATTGTCTACTTTATACAGAATTGTTAATAAGTAAAATTTTATCGAATTTATGATTCTAGCAAAACAATTGAAAAGAGTTATAAATGAATCACAGATGTGTATAGACGTGGATAGCAAAGAAACCGTAGTTCCTTGAATTATCTCAAGTGTTGGAATCAATATTATTAAAACTTGTCTTACTAACGCAAGCTCGGTTAAATAATACTTGTTACGGTTCTTTAAGGAGAAATAGACTTTAAAAAAAACAGCGTCTTGAAGGCATTTCAAGCATTATTCCAGTAGCATTTTTTGAGAGTAAGGCATTATGAAACTGTATTTATTATCTATTTGCTTATTATTGGCTGCGTGCTCTAATCTGCCGCCTCTAATTGAGAACCCGCCTCATTATGACATTTCCTATAGTGAGGCAATTCGAAACATTGCTAACTTTAAAGAGGCGCCTGTGCGTTGGGGCGGTACTGTCATTGATGTGGAAATTGAACAAAACTTCAGCCTTGTGCAAGTATTGTATTATCCCCTAAACAGTTATGGCCGCCCACAATTAGATAAAACCAACGAAGGACGCTTCTTTATTAAAAGCCCCCAATTTCTCGATCCGGCCGTTTATACCAAAAATACAGAAATTACTGTTGCGGGGACGCTTAAAGGCGATGTCGAACGTAAAATTGGCAACAAAACCCTGCGGTTGCCGATGATTTCAGCCACGGTAATTTATCTGTGGCCGGCTTATGTACCCGGCAATTATTATGGTTACGGCGGCTATGGTTATGGTGGAATTGGCTACGGCTACCCTTATTATGGATACTATGGCTATTATCCTTATTACAGGGGTTCATTTATTTGGCCATACTGGTAAGATATCTGTTGGTTAAGCGATTTTGTCAATGTGGCAAGGTAAATAAGTGCGACACGAGCTTTCACGGGGATCTGCTTTGCCGCATTTGAACTCTGGCGCGGATCAGAGCAGCAATGACTACAATCAACAACGCAGCCAATGAAAATTCCAGCAATAAAAAAGCGGAAATTTTAAACCAGGCAAATACCGGATCAATGAACCGGACTAACCAGCCACCCGCTTCATCCGCCAAGGCTGACAGGTATGTTAAGCTACTCAACCAGATTTTCAGCCGTACCGAGAATTCAGTCATCAGCATTAGATGCGTTAAGGTCACTATCAACATACCCATCGAAAATAAATGGAAATGTGAAACTTCCAGCATACCCTGATAACTTCTGGGTTGGGTAAATTGCTCTTCAGAGCCCAGATAATAAGCAATCACTGAGGCAGGTGTTAAATCCATATGATGAAAATACATCATGCCATTACTGACCCACAACAGGGCGATATAACCGAGAAACATCAAAACCAGAGCATTCAGTAAGGACTTACGCTGTTGTTCACCGGTAACAAAATAACGCATCAGTCCTGGTCCTTATTTTTTACCATGACTTGATAAATCGCCATCACTTTGCGGATACTGTTGATTGCGGCGCGTGTGCTGAGGGTTGCACCACTTATGCCATCGACACCCTTATTAAAATCCATTTCGGCAAGCGGACGTTTATAGAGTTGTTCGAACCAGCGCTCAGGAGGCTGATATTCGGGTGGTTCATGAAAGGCGAGGGTATAAACGTTGCGCAACTCGCCGTCGGGTGTTAATACTATCATCAATGTCTCCGGTTTGGTTCTGACAGTGCTTGTTTCAATTGCAGCATAACCCAATATCTTGCCCTGGTCTTTTCCAACATAGAACGTAAATAAGCCTGAGTCCAATTTAACCTTTGCATCTTGCTCAATTTTGGCGGATTGATTGTCATCAGGAAATAGCGATAACAGCTCAATTTGTGCGCCTTTGTCAAATGCCAATTCCATCGCCTCGTTTTTACTGTAAAAAATTGTAGCAAAACCGGGGGTAACTGTGGTCAACAGAAGTAAAAAAAATATAAACTTAAGTAATTTCATATAGCGTGCATTTATTGATCAGACCAGCGATCTTTCAGTAGGTTTGGTATTAACTAAAAACCAAACCGCCAGCCAGACATTTCAGCAACATGAAATATCTGGCTGGCGCAAGAACCACGAACAGCTTACATTTTGGATGGCTGGTTTGCTAATATTATACTATATGAACTGGAAATTCCCTTGGTACCTAGTAAACAAATCCAATGCCCAGGTTAAAGTCATCGGGCACAGAGCCTTCCGCAGCACTGAAATTGCGGTAATCAGCTTTAATTACGACCTGTGGTATAGGTTTATATTGCAAGCCTACCTCAAAAGCTTGCTGATTCAGTTGCGGAACACCGGCAAAGCCTTCGGGCGCACTGGCAACCGTATTGTATTTTTCATAGCGGAACCAGGGTGCAAGGTATTGTTGCGTTTCTTTAAATAACAATGGCAATATATCGTAGCCAACTTCGGTGTACCAGCCGTAGTTTTGTGAGCCAATGGTTTCACCTTTCGCGAGGCTGAGGGTGCCCGCATCATTGATATGCCCCCATGAACCCAGGGTGCGGAATTCCAGTCCACGGTATTTCCATTGTACATGCGCTTCATAAAGTTGCGTAAAAACATTGGGCTTTTTGCCGTCATATTCCAAATCTTGCCCGGAATTGCCAAGATATGCGGAACCGCCAACAGTAACCCCCGGCAACGCTTCAGGCGTATAATCCATGCGTGCGACATAACCGAAATTTTCGGCCAGCGCTTGACTGCCTCCTTGCCGGCCATCACGGATACCGTTGGACTCGAAGCCTTCGGCATTCAAGCCATTCATTACATAAGCGGTATAGGTCAGTTCAGGCGTTATAGCGCCGAATAGACCGACACCTATTTCCCGCCAGGTCGTCGGAATGATTAGCCGTTCTACTACAGGACGGTTGTTGCCAAAGTAAAATGGCGGTTCATGAATAAGGTTGATAAAGCCCATTGGCAAAAGCATCATACCGGCGCGTGCATTAACTCTCGGATCAATAAAGAAATCCAGCGCCGCAAATTCGACAGAAACCTCGCCTTTTTCTTCAGAGCCTTCGCCAGTAGTGCCGTGTTCGTACTCAATTTCACTATTGAAAAGAATGCGGTCGCTAAATTTATAACCTATATACATAACCAAACGTTCAAAATCGGCATTGTCTTTTGCGTCACCCTTGTCGCTGACTATGTTCTGATAATTGGCTTCACCATAACCACCGATAGACAAGCCTTTACCTACCTGATAGACCTTCGATGCGGCGGGACCCAGTCCATAGGCGCTTTTAAGTGCTTTCTCCTCAGGAATAGCCAGATTGGTACGCAATTTTTCAACTTCCTGACTCAAAATATCGGTTTTACGCTCCAGATTCTGTACATTGCTGTCGGCAACTTTGTTCTCCGGACTTTGCGCATTGCCGGTAGCGGTTTTACCGGGTGCTGCCCCCATACCAGCTTTCATCTCATCAATTTGCTTTTGCTGTGCCTGGATAATTTTCCACATGTCTTCCATCGTTTGCGGTTTTTCCAGGGCGCCAGCAGATGCACTTAGCGCAACCAGCGTTGTTAGTAGCCCACCTTTTACTATTTTGTTTTTGTTGATTCTCATTTGCACATCCTCAATATTAATAGTTTATTAATTGTAGCGTGAATAAATATAAAGATGCAAATGATTACTATTAAGAAATACATTTTAAATTTAACCCTCTTCATTATAAGAGCAAGGTTTGTAGGGATGCTTTAGCGTTTTAACCAGAAATGCCTTAATATTATGCATTCATTCGGAATTAGGGCTTAACTAGATCGCTAGCTTCTGGTATATTCAGCCATCAGCGATTTAATGAGCTGTACTGACCATGTGAACTTCGCAGGGCAGAGTATATAAAAAAATCAATTTAAGAGGTGGAGAGCTGTTATGACTGAAGGGTTATTTATATTAACTATTATTTTTGTAGCTTATGTAGTTTATGTGGCTGTAAATGAACATAAAGCAACTGCTAAATCTAAAGAGCCAAAGGCAAAGCCTGAAGCTCCGAAAGTCGCTGTGGTACAACCAGTGCCAGAGGTAGCTCCCAAAAAAGATAAGCCCACAACAATTAAACCGGCAATCATTAAAAAAACCACGCCTGCGGCTACAGTCCAGGAAATTGTTAAGAAGGGCTTGCGGGATCCAAAGACGGGCGATGTTGCAACTTTTTATAGCAATTATCGTTTTACCAAACGTTGGATAAAAGACGCACTAGTTTCAGAGGGGCTGCTGGATAAAGTCTATAAAAATAATGAGCTGGACGCTGCAACCGAAGCGGCAATAAAAGAGGCATTGGTTAAACTTGAAGCAATGGATAAATATAGAGCTTAGATTTAAGGTTTAGATTTAAAAAAACCACTTGAACCTGCTTAATTATCAAAATCGAGCTTTTTCAGGCGATATCGAAATGATCTGAAAGAAAGCCCAAGCTGTTTCGCTGCGGCTGTTTTATTCCATTTGTTTTCTTTCAGTGCAGAAGTAATTACCTTTCTTTCAATTCCTTCCAGATAATCTTCCAGTGAACCCAGATCAGGAGCATATTCTGGAGAGTCTGAGTCTTTATATGTGCTGACTGGCAGATTTAAGTCATCCAGCTCTATACTTTTGCCGTCATATAAGGCAAGAGCTCTTTCCAGAATATTTTCAAGTTCACGCACATTGCCCGGAAAAGGGTATCTCTGCAGAGCAACAAATGCGGCTGGCGATAACATTGGTGGATCGATTTTGTTAATATCGGACAGCTTGGCTAATATATGCTCGATAAGCGCCGGTATATCAGAGCTCCTTTCACGCAAGGGTGGAATATGCAGGTCAATAACATTGATGCGGTAATATAAATCCTGTCTGAAGCTGCCTGCCTGAACCATTTCAGCAAGATTTCGATGGGTGGCGCTGAGCAAGCGGATATCGACAGGAATCTCCTGCTGTTCGCCGATGGGCCGAATTTTTTTTTCCTGAATTGCGCGTAATAATTTAACCTGTAGCAACAACGGCAGATCAGCGACTTCATCGAGAAATAATGTACCGCCTTCCGCGGCTTGAAACAGCCCTTTTTTATCGCTAACCGCGCCGGTAAAACTGCCTTTTTTATGGCCGAAAAATTCACTCTCCATCAGCTCCAGAGGAATGGCGCCACAGTTAATCGCAACAAAAGGGTTGTCGCTGCGAGAGCTTTGCTGATGAATGAGTCTTGCGACCAATTCCTTACCCGAACCGGATTCTCCGCTAATATAGACAGGCGCCTGGCTGCGGGCAAGTTTATCTATTTTTGATCGAATTTCCCACATGATTAATGATTCTCCCAGTAGCGCATGACGGGTTCGTCTTTCTTTCGTGGATGCTGGGTCAGAAAGTTTAAGTGCGCTAGTAATGAGTTGTCTAAGGGCTGGCAAGTCTACAGGCTTGGAAATGAAATCGAAGGCGCCTTTTTTCATGGCCAGGATCGCCGTATCCATATTGCCGTGTGCAGTAATAACGGCAACAGGGATTGGGTTGGGCGCAGCCTGTATAATGCCAACCAGATCCAGACCATCGCCGTCGGGGAGTTTCATGTCGGTCAGACACAGTTCAAATTGTTTTTGTTGTAATAACGCCTTGGCGGTATGAATGTTTTCAGCACAGTAAGTTTGAATATCCATTCTG
>JAQTMV010000144.1 GCA_028714175.1 Methylococcales bacterium | reverse complement strand
CCTTTAAGCCGATCAACTTTGGCATGAATAAAACCGCCTTCGACGGTAATAGTCGCACCCATCTTGATCAGACCATTAAGATGAATATCAACGGGACGCGTGCCAATTGCACAACCGCCGGGCAATGACACATGGGCCTCACCAAATCGCGCCAATAATGGGCCCAACACCAGAATTGACGCACGCATCGTTCTCACCAGTTCGTAGGGCGCTTCATAGCTGGTGATGGTACCCGCATCAACTTCAATATTCATTTTCTCATCCACGAGCAAACGTACCCCCATGCGCCCCAATAATTCCATCGTCGTCGTGATGTCATGCAGATGCGGAATGTTGCCAACGCTAACGGGTACCGTTGAAAGCAGCGTTGCCGCCAGAATAGGCAGGGCTGCGTTTTTAGCGCCGGAGATACGCAACTCTCCGGAAAGTTGGGCGCCGCCGGTAATAATCAGTTTATCCATACAGAATACTTTAGATTGTCTTTGAAAAAGGTAGGGATTCAGGTTTTTGAACCCCTTCAATTTGCGTTGCAAAATGGCTTGTTTTATCGAAGCCGCTAAGTCTGGCAAGGTTGAGCAGTTGCTCGGGAATATTTTTGAAAGTAATATGAGCTCTATTGTGGCGCGTATATTTTATCCATTCAATCATTAAGGCGAGTCCCGCGCTGTCTGTACAGGAAACACGGCCAAGGTCAATCGTTATATGTTTCGATGCCTTTAAAAAAGAAAACGATTTTACCGTCTGCTTGTCGATAGTTGAAAAAGTTAAATCCCCATCGACAATAAAATACCCTGCTCCCTGGTCAATAATGTTCAGTTTTGTCACTTTTTGTCTTCCGGTGATTCTTCCGCTGATTTAAACAGGAATTGGCCTATGGCTTTTTCGAGAATGATCGCCGATTGGGTGATATCAATCTTGCCATCATTCTTCAAAAACTCATCCGAACCGCCCGGCTCCAGATTGACATACTGCTCACCTAACAGGCCGGAAGTAAAAATACTGGCAGTCGTGTCATCAGGCAGCGTGTTATAGTTCGAATAAATGCTCATTTGTACGACCGATTCGTAGGTTTTAGGGTCGAAATTAATGGCACTGACCTTGCCGATTTTAACACCCGCTGCAGAAACGGGAGATTTAATCTTCAGTCCACCGGAGTTTTCAAACCGAGCCGTAATAGTATAACTATCCTCCTCAACAAAAGAGCTTAAATTACTGACTTGCAAGGCAAGAAAAAACAGGCCAACGATTCCTGACGCGACAAAAAGTCCGACAAGTGTGTCCTGAGTACTGGTGTGCTGCATATTAATCGTCTCCAAACATAAGCGTGGTCAGGATAAAATCCAGACCCAAAATACTAAAAGCTGAATTGACTACGGTGCGGGTTGTAGCCCGGCTGACCCCTTCAGACGTCGGGATGGCATCATAACCTTCAAACAAGGCTATCCACGATGCCACAAAACCAAACACGATACTTTTGATAACACCATTGATAATATCATCCTGAAAATCCAGATTGTTCTGCATTTGCGACCAATAAGCGCCTTCGTCAACGCCTAATAAACCCGAGCCTACCATTTGCCCGCCGATAATGCCCACAGCGCTGAACAGCGCAGCCAATAAGGGCATGGACAAAAATCCCGCGAGAAAGCGCGGAGAAATAATGCGCTTGATGGGGTCAACCGCCATCATTTCCATGCCGGATAGCTGCTCTGTCGCTTTCATCAGGCCAATTTCCGCCGTTAAAGCCGAACCTGCCCGGCCTGCAAACAAAAGGGCTGTAACAACAGGCCCCAGCTCTCTGACTAAAGAAGCGGCAACCATAACCCCCAGTGATTCTTCCGCGCCAAAATCAGAAAGCGTGTAGTAGCCCTGCAAGCCCAGAACCATGCCGACAAACAATCCGGAAATAGTGATAATCAAAAACGATAACACGCCAACCGAATACATCTGATTAAGCAGTAATCTGGGCCGGGGTAATACGCTGAGTATGCCGGAAATTATCTGGAGCAGAAAGTATGTACCCCGGCCCAGTTTGGTAAAGCTGGTGCGCGTACTTTTACCCAGATATTGTAGAAATTGAATCATCTTTTAAGTTGATTGTTAATAACGTTTGCCGGATGACAACAGGTCATCTACATAATCTTTTGCGGGATAGTGAAAATGCACCGGGCCATCAGCCGCCCCTGTCATAAACTGTTGCACCCATTCAGATTCTGATTGCTGGATTTCTTTGGGTGTACCCTGGCCGGCAATCTTGCCACCTGACAGCACATAAATATAATCAGCAATCGCCGAAGTATCATGTACATCATGAGATACGATAATACTGGTCAGCCCCAGGATATTGTTAAAGGCCTTTATCAGATGAACCAAGACGCCCATGGAAATGGGGTCTTGTCCGGTAAAAGGCTCATCGTAAAGGATCATCATCGGATCCAGCGCAATCGCTCTGGCCAAGGCAATCCGCCTGGCCATGCCGCCGGAAAGTTCGTTAGGCATCAGGTTACGAGCCCCCCTCAAACCTACCGCCTGCAGCTTCATCAATACCAGTGTGCGGATCATCGACTCGGGCAAATGTGTGTGTTCCCGTAACGGAAAAGCAACATTATCGTAGACGCTCATGTCTGTTAGTAAAGCACCACTTTGAAACAGCATCCCCATACGTTTACGTAAATTATACAAGTCTGTCCGACGCAACTGGTGGACATTTTGACCGTCCACGGTAATTGAACCCTGCTCGGGATACAATTGCCCGCCTATCAGTTTTAACAACGTAGTTTTACCCGTGCCGCTGGGCCCCATGATGGCAGTAATCTTGCCGCGTTCAATATCCAGCGAAATACCGTCAAATATTTTCTTGTCGCCTCGAGAAAATGACAAATTTCGAACAGAGACCAAACTGTTTTGAGAAGAAACGCTATTATCCATGCGATGTGAGGACTATATAATTCAAATCTAAACTGCCTATTTTGTATGACTATTCCCCATTAAGTCAATTTAATGTCATCTGGAGTCACGGTAAATTCGTTCTACCCTATAAACCTTGCATCAGCCAAGGTTTGCTAGCTAACTCTGTGAATACCTCGCCGTTGCTGTATGTTGTTGTATAAAGTGTGTTGTTTAATCCAACACAAAAAAATCCCCTTGAATTTGCAAGCACTCTAAAGAGCCAAATTAAAACCGAACGCCGCACCAACCTGTTGTTAATCGCCGCGCTCATCATTCGCGCCTTGGCTTAATGGGATTTGTTGAAAATGATCTACTGAAACATGGATAACCGGCATGAACAGTCTTCCGCTGGATCTTCAGTCAATTACCGACTGACCAATAGTATCAAGGTATTGGCGATAACCCCCCGGCCGATGCCATTTTAAACCGACTGATGCTCAACGCCCATCGAATTATTTTAACAGCGAATCCATGCGAAAAAACCAAAATCATTGACTCAAGTTGAATACTTGATGTAAAAATTCATCTCCATCGATGCCTAAACTTTCAGGTGTTCGGGTTCGACCAGAATCGGCATTCAAGCTAATCAGAATAACCAGAAGGCAAACTGTTTCCGCATAGCATCTATGGTCTGTCTCGGAACCTAAGCTATAAGCTCCTCAATTCCAGACATTATTCCAATGAGTTTTGTTGCGATAGCATTGCCATTGGTAACAACAGTATAGTTGCCGACACTAACCCAACGCCCGCCGGATCTTATTGCTTTGCGCTGGTACCGGTAGCAACGCCCCAATCATCATGTGTTCAAGGAAGGCTTGCAGAAACTCACCGACCGGCTAGGGCCGGAAAACCGAGTAGCACACTATTCACCGTACTGCTCAAAGCGCAATCCTATTGAACTTCGATTGCTCCCATATAATTACGCGTATTGCCATTCTGTGGCGTTTCATTCGGACGCCATCGCCAAATATTTTATGGACAAGGCTAAAACGTATCTACTTTAAATCCCCAAGGAACCCCAGCATCAAACTTGCCCTGCTTGCGCTTTTTGAAGGATCAAGCCGCCAAAGACGGAAGCTTGAACTGTCCGGTAACCCTGTCGTAAACGTAATCATAAAAACTCACGCCTAATTTTTTGGCGGTCTGATTAATCGTCATGAACGGGTCTTTTATTTTCGTACCCTTTTCGCTTCGGGTCTGAAAACTCACGTCGGGTATACGCGCTTGCACCCTTGCGCCCAGTTCGGCAGCATTGTTATGCAACGGTAACTGCGGATTTTCCAAAACCTGCAACAACTCAGTCTTTTTGGCTAAGGTCTTGGCGATGCGGTCGTCCAGGTCTTCATAACCAGTGGACCTTGTGAATAGTTCATCAAACTCATTGGCAAGCCAACTCTTTTTCTCGGGTGTCGGTTCCCGTTTGTAGTTGAGTAGTTCGGTGTAGTACGCCCAATAACGGCTTCGAAAGTCAATCAAGGCATGCAAGTGTGCCGGCACAAAGGGTTTTAGTTTTTTATAGTGTCGGCCATCGTGAATCCAGCAAAGCGAAAGATAGCGGGTGAGCAGTTTGAATTGCGGGGCATCATCAGCCAGCAGTATTTCAATGATGGGAAATACGGTTTGTTGTTGGTAAAAAACGATGGCACAGGCTTCGTCAAGATGAACACTTTGGCGAATGCCCAAGGTATCGAGGCTAGCCAGATGCGCTTTGAATTCGGTTTGATCCATCACAACATCGTATGGCAGCTGCGCATTTACTGCAACAAGTGCTTGGTCGGCGAATTTGAAGGTGTTAAGCAGAGCTTGGGTGTGTTGATTATAAAGATACTGCGGTGGCGCAAAATCGGTTAGTACGCTCAACACTGTCAGGCGATCCTTACTTGGGGTGGTGAAGTAGGCGGTGAACAAGGGGCTACAAACAACCTGACAATAGTGGTTGACACCGTTGACGCGAACACTGGTGTCGTCGATTTGGACGTAGTCGCTATGGGCAATGCCGATACGGTAAAGGTCGCTTTTTTCCTGATGAAAAAGCGTGTAACCGCCTGTCCATTGCCGTGAAATGTAAGCCGCCGACACCTGGATGCCGAAGTTTTGAAAAAAGCCCAATATCCGCTTTTCGGACCTATTGCCTTCGGCTTTCAATAGGGGTATTAATGCGCGGATACCAGAACCATAGTCGCCTTGATCTCGTACTTCTTCGGGTAATTCACCGCGATAGCTCTTGTGCTGCGAGGGCGAATAATAGACTTCCCGGCGATAGTTGACATTGTCGGTTTTGATGATCAGATTTTGAATGACTACGTCCTCAAAGCCTTTAAATTCGAGGTCATCCGGCAATCCGTGTTTGTCCGGAGGACAGATCTGCTCGCGGTTTATTTTTATCTTTGACAGTTTCGGCTCACGCTGACGTCTCTTTTTGCCTTCGGAATCCGCCACCGCTTCGCCACTTGCATTGGCTTCGGCGGCCTTGCGCTCGGCCTCGGATGATATATCTTGGTCGTTCTTTTTATTCGCCTTAATATCGGGTTTTTCCTGTTCGCCCTTCAGGCGATTGATCTCATCACTCAGTTTCTGAAGATTATTTTTCAGGGTGTTATTTTCCCCGGCTAGCCGCTCTATGATATTCAGCAGTTTTTTGATAATACTCTGCGCAACGCCACTTTCTATTTGTGCGGTTTCTTGGTCAATGGCGTTTATTTCAGCCTGTAAGTCTTGGATGTTCAATGAAGTAAAGGCTCTATCTCTTAGAGCCTGATGTCAAGATATTCCGGCGGATTATATGTTTGCCGTGGAATTTAAAGTAGATACAATCTTTCTTTATTTCAAAATTACAACTCAATAAAAAAAGGGGGGCAAAACTAACGCAGTCTGGTCGACTATTCCAATGCTGTATAGTACGCTATACAGCAATTCCCCCCGGTCAATTTTCAATCGGCGCCAACACCATTGCGCCCTAAACCCCAGTTTCTGCAATAGTGTTCGCAACGTTCAAAAAATGATGGGTAGTCCTTCCTTACGCGGCGCTCCAGCAAATCCAGCAGGTAGCGATTCTGCTTGGCCCTTCCGATCAAATGGGTATAGCCGACGCGGCTGGCCGCTTGGGGATCATAAGGTTCATGGCTAGTGGCGAATAAGTAGCCAACTCGTGGGAAATTAGCCGTAGACACGATACCCTGTCTTCTGTGCTCGACACAGACCGATAGAAAAAACTGCTCGAAGAGCATATTATCCGTTTCCTCAGGAAACCACAGGTCTGCATTGGGCTTCTCTTCGACCAGCCGGACTGCGGTAGAGGCATAGTGATTGATTAAATCCATGTCGGTCCCCCCCATGATGCCGCAACAAACTGCAACCTTTGGTTGGCCGGTATTCATCGACCAGGTGAGTTCCTCGGGAATCCAGGCACCGCGATTGGCCAGATGCTTAAATTTGTCAGGGTTATACCAGAAATTTTCAATTGGTTCGGGACTTTGGCCAAACACCGGTGATTCCGCAAGTTGCTCCGGCAATTTATTCCACAAATAGACATCCGCATCGACATGCACGAAAGGTTCTTGCTGGGCGCGATAAGCATGGAGTTTTCCCAGCGCCCACCACCTGGGGTCGTGGCGCTCCAACCCATTGAGTTCCGTCGATACGGAATCGAACCGCAAGCCGAGTTCATTGACCAGCATTCGAGCACCGGCATCGTCGGTGACCAGGCTTAGGCGTGAGTAATGTTGACGGGCAGTCTCCACTGAGAGGATCCAGGAAAGCCAGTGGTGGCGCTCGCTCGCCCATACGCTGTACGGTAGCGTACGAAGCGGCTTGGTCCATAAGGACCAGACGGCTATCACGGGGCGGCCTCCCGCAGAAGCTCGCCGCCTATCGCACCGGTTTGGCCGCCCCCAAGCAGGCTCCGCAAGTCGCAGGCGGGTATCTGCAGGGTTTCCACCACCCCGATTTCCGGATCGGTGCGCGGCATGGCCCGCTCCGGCTGGTACTCGGCCGCCCGCTTCGCCGCTGCCTTTTCGTCAAGCTCTTTTACCTGCGGGAGGCTTAGGTTTTCGAGGTGTTCCTGATCGCCGCAGGCGCATGCATAAAGCCGTCGGCGGTCGCCATGAGCGGCGCTGGAAACCGACAAAAGCACTTCGCCTTTAAGCGCCGGTTCCTGGGATATCAAGGCAGAACCGCACGCCGTTGTTTCAATTTCCACATCATAATATCGAATCACTGCTTATACCCCCCGTTAATGGAAAACCATCTCAGCATCTTGCCTTCGGATTGCTATAGGCGACCATACACCTTTCTGACCACAAGCTGTGTCTGGTTGCCGGTAGCGCTTTTGAGGTAGGCGAGCCACGCGCCTCCGGCCCCGTCCGGGCATCCCCCAACAAGGGATGTTATGTCGCCACCAGAAATGTCGAGGAAGCCGCTCCATTGGTTATTCAGATTGTCGTAATTTTTATGCCAAATCTGGTGTTGGTATTGCGAAGCTAGAAATGCCGAGAAGTGGTTGTCCTTATTATCAAACAGCACGGGGACAATCTGTTTTGATATGGCTTTCAGGTCATATAGCCTGGAGTAATTCAAATCTTGCACGGCATAAATGTAATAGTCGTAAGAATGTCCCCCAGATTGATGCAACGATCTCCAGAATAGCCACAGACTACCAGCCCCGTCCCGAAAAGCTTGCGGAAGCTCCTCCGAGTAGCTTGAGTCGGTGGTAAGCCGCGCCGGGGTGGTTGCCTGCCATGCGCCGCCCGTCTCAGGAAAATATTGATAATAATAATGCCGGTACCATATTTTATAAAATGGCCAATCCGGACCCTCAGTCTCCCAAAAAAGCACCACGCTGTTCACCCACTCGACAGCCTTGGGAGCGTTCTCGCCATTGATGGGGGAAGAGCCGCTGGTGGCGGCATTTGATACCCGCTCCTCCTCGCTCCACTGGCCGCCCGCATAGCGCCGCAGCCGCAACAACTTGTCCTTGTGTATCCATAACAGCCAGATTCCGCCTTGGCTGTGGCGGAAGGCAGACAAATGGACTGGCAGATGACTGGAGTCACTGGAGTCACTGGAGTCACCAGAGACGCAGGGTTGCGGCGCTTCGCCTAGCGGCCCTTCAATCGAACCCCAGCCTTGGCTGCTCGTATAGCGGCGGCTATAGACATGCCATTGATTGCCGCCGGGATTCTGCCGGTTTGATAGCCAGAACACCCATGTCGTCTCCCCATCCCGCAAAGTGATGCTCTCGCCTTCGTAGGCGGTGGTGTCGCCGGTTAAGGGTGCGGGAGTTTGCGAGCCGTCAATCAAGCTTGTTATTGCAGTCATGATTTGGGGTTTGCCCGATTGAGCCTGGCAGGTCCATATCAGCGTGGCATCTCTTAAAGGATTTTCCGGGGAGGGAAGGATTTGGACGCAGCTTATCGGCCTGTTTAAATCGGAGGTGTAGACAATCTGCTCGTATGTCGCGGGCAACCTGCCCCACAGCGCCGCGTTCACCGCGTCGCGGAGGCTGATGCCGAGTTGCGGCAGGCCTTGGTGGCCCAGGGTGTAATCCTTCCCGTAGGCATCTTTGACGATCTGGTCCATATCGAGCGTCGAAATCAAGGACAAGCCGGTCCGGCGGCGGTCGGTGATGTGCTGCGGCAGGATACGGGCTTCATTCGCCTGCCGGGCAAACTGGGCCAGAACATAGAAAACATGGCCGACGGGCGCCGCCGGCGGGGCGGACGCCCTTTCAGCCACCCGCACTACCCATTCCCGTTTGATGCGCACACAGGTTTCGATGCCGATGTCCGGATTGACCAGATTGGAGTCTACGTGGTAATCCACCTCCCGTTCCCACACATCCAGATACACAGTATCGGTGCGGTCGGCGGCCGGCGTGGTCAAGACAGGCAATGGATCGACATCCCAGACTTCATGCAGGCCAGGATCTTTGAAAAGGCGCTGATCTTTATATTGAAGATCACTCTCGTTAATTACATCCCAGCCTTCGACCAGGCAGCGGCCCGCCCTCGTGCCATCACCACCTTTAATTGTAAAATTATTTTCGCCAACCGCCGGCAAAATATGGAAACCATCGTTTCCCTGCGGTATGCCATTTCCTACATACTCCTTTAGAAACGCTTGCAGTTCATATTTTCTGATATCTTCCAACTCATTCCAGTCCGCGTCGACAATCGGCACGCCTTGTTGCAGACGAACTCCGACATAATGCTTCAGCTTGTCAAACGTGTTTCTTGAAAAATTGCCCATGGTTTCTCTCTCCGTCGCGTGTCAAGGTATATTCAAAAATAAAGCCGTATCACCCGCACCAGCGTGGCGTCAGCGTCTTTGTGAATAACCGGATGTCGAATGCTGTTGATCATGTAATCGTTTCCGTCGAAGCGACCGAACAGACCGAATTCCCGCAAGGGATAGGTATTCAGCGGTGCCAGCGGCGGCGGATAGCCCGGCACCAATGTCGCCGTGATTTGCAGGCGGTTGGTGGGATTGGCCACCACGCTCGCCGCCTCATCCAGATAGACGATATTCAAGCGATTGACCGGGAGGGGCGGGGCATGGCGGTTGACCAAGTCAATGGTCGCCGCAGGCTCCGAAGCCGGGGGGCCTTCTTTGTCCCAGGCATCCAGGCCCCTGCCCACGGCCAGGAATTGAATGCCGCCGCTGGAGGATTCATTTTTTACAAATCCTGCCAGCAAGATGCGACAGCGATCCACAATCGTATTGCTGACCCAGCCGCTGTCGTGGATAATGCGGCCATCGCCAGCACTGAGAATATCGCGATAAATGCCTTTTAAGGCTCCAATTTTTTCCATAGCTCAAGCTCCCGTTGCTAAACCCGTATGCCAGGTTCTGAATGAAATCGTGATTGGGTCTTGTGTGAAATTCACGGTACGATGATCGGGATAGGTGCTGCTCCAGGAGTGTACCCAGATCCACGCCGGCACACTATCGCGGTGGCTGTCGGCTAGCCCGTCATAGCTGTCCGCAATCACCGTGTCAAGGTGAAGGTGATCGACAGCCGCTTCGGCAATCAGACGGGGTTCCACGGTAGCGGGGAATTCGTAGGTATAAATGACTTCGCTATAAACAGCCGGTTCGATAAAGAAAACCGTCCGAACCTGAATGGGCAGGAATTGCCTTAAGACAGCCTTGATCCGACGCCGGTTTTCGTTGATAACCGCTTTGTCCTCGGTGGTGGGTGTCAGATAAATGCCTATGGTATCGCGCGCATACCAATCCAGGTTGCCGCGCTTGCCGTTCTGGCCTGTGTCGTAAGTATAGGTCTGAAAGTCTTCAAACTTTGCATTTAAAGTAGTCTTGCCTTTATTGCGGGCATCCACTGTCGTACAGCCGGCATAGCGGCTATCCAGGGTTTCGGTGGCGCTATACACCGTGCTGGTGTAGACCAGGCTCTCGTTGGAGCGATAAATCAGCAAGAGTGCATCGTTAAGTGGTAATGGCAACGGCGCGCGCTGGGCATAAGGGGTGCGGGTGACAGGCTGCGGGTCTGCATGATCCAGCAGGGTACGCCAGATGGACCAACTGCCATCACGGGTGGAACTCCAGAAGAGTTCAAGCTTACCCGCCTTATTGACGCAGGCCGTAGGCTCCCGGTCGTCGGCATCGGCCCATTCACCTTTGGGCAAGGTAGAGATTTCGCTCCAGCCGGAATTGTCCGGATTGATGTTATCTTTAGATCGATAGGTGATTTGCCAGCGGGTCTGGCCAGTGTTGCCCAACGGCTCCCTCCGCGCCCAAAAGACCCATAACGGTCGAGTCGAATCGGTAGTATTTAATAGCACAAAAACATCGTCTTCCACTCGTGGATCGAAGCCACCGCTTGCCGGAAACCGGCTAGGGATGTTCAGTTCCCAGCAGCTGCCGTCATGCCGGTTATAGCAGAGCTGCCAGCGCGTTCCGGTCTTTTGCAGCCAAAATAGCCATAAACCGCCGGATTGGTCAGTCACGGCGACGGGCGTCCGGCGTTCGCTATTCTCATCGTAAGCCTCTACCTTGGACCAGGCGCCGTCGCCGCCATAGGTTTGATAACGAATGCGCCACGTTCGGGCATACCGATCATAGGAATCCCAGAACAACCAGAGTTGGCCGTGATGAAAAACCGCCGTAGGATGTCTGTTCAGGTACTGGTCAATGACCAGCGGCCGGCTGGGAGACCAGGAGTAATCATCCGACGCATGCGCGTTGGCCAGCGTTTTGTGCCAGATTTCCCAGCAATCTTTTCACAGGGTGTGATAGAACAGCCATACGTTACCATCACCGTCACGGACGGTTGCCGCTTTGCCCTCATAGGCCGAGTCCAGGGATAACAGCCCGCCGACATCCGGCCAAGCGCCATTGCCAGTCTGTCGCATTACCCATAGGTTCAAGCTCTCCGGCTGGTTGGACAGTGTCACGTTGTGCACGAACTCCTTGGTGCGGCTTTCCCAGCCCAGAATCCGCTTGACGGTGGCTTCGACGGTGGGAATGATGCCAATGGTCTGGTAAATGTATGGCGCATTGCGGAGTTCATTGCGTTGGCCATCGGTTTTCCGGCGATAATCGGTTTGCCAGCCGATCCATTGCGCCAGCAACGCCAGCAGCCGCCCGTCCACTGTGTTCGGGTCATACAAATCTAACATAGCCCGGGCATAGCTATAAAACTGATCGAACTGGCCTCCGGGCAATTTCAGGAAGCGCTTTAACGGTTCCAGGTCATTTCCAGCCGATGGGGCTACAGCGGCGTCGTAACGGCGATAGATGGCTGGCAGTAATGCGTACATCTGATCCCCTATGCCGTAAGGCGAGGTCGCCATCGCGGCTGCGCGGTTGGCCAGGTCGATAGCGGAATCCGGCGAACCGCCTTTTTGATAAGGAAACCAGACATAGTAATAAACCGTCTCCCCCTTGAGCTTTCCATCCGTAAAGGTGTAGGAAATCTCTTTCTGCCCGTCACTTTCCGCCATGGTGTCCATTACGACCACCCCGTCCCCCGGCGAGTCCGGATACGTGCCCAGGCGGCGCACAATGCGCAGGCCAGGATAATTTCCCGGATCTGGATTGACCCAGCGCAGGTCGATGCGATTGCCGTCAGGATGGGGAACAGCGGCTATATCCTTTAGGCGCATGTCAAGCCTCTTCCTCGAAGATTATTTTGATGCCGCTGGAATAGTCCTGGTCGCTTGCCGGGTCATTGGGCATCCACCCAGGTTTCCTGGCAATTTCGTTGACACCCAATTCGATTTTTCCTTTTGTGATGGGATCTTCATTGCTGAGCGGTGAGGAAGGAACACGATTGAATTTGGTAATCGTTACATAATCAATGCCGTCGAGCGCCTCAATCGCTTCATAAAACTTGCTCAGGTATAGCGACCGCCCAAAATCTACATTCGCAAAGTCCAACAAGCCGCCGGCTGCTGTTTGCACTTGTTCCTTGACACTCTCGCGGGTATAGTAAGGCTTTATGCCTACCTGGGCCGTCACGTAAACCTTAACATAATCCACGTTTTCAATTTCAATGAGCGTCGAAACGGGGCGCTTGTCTTCAAAATAAGCAAGCAGGTTATTCCGGAGCACATCGCTGACATAGCCTCCGCCAGCCGGTGCAACATACAAACTAACTGTATTCCAATTGCGGACGGCTTCAGCGCGCATCTTGCCTACCCCTTTGAAATCGAGCGCCAGTGCCTGGTAATCCTCAGCGGTGACTGCCCGTCGCAGGGAGCGGAAAATGGCTGGTGCATGCTGCACGGCGTGGTCGATGCTTTCCCGTTCCGCTCCGCCGGTAGCTGGTGCGGGATTATTGACCTTGGCCCCCAACAAGGCCAGTTGGGGGGCGTCCACGAATGTTTTGATCATACTAGCCAGGACATTGCCTAATGTCCCGCCGCCCACCCGATAAGTGGCTCTTATGGTGGCGCCGCTGGGAGGTATTAGACCAAACTCGCCGTCGCCAAAAATCACCGTAGCCCTGTCCAGTTCGTCTATCTCCACGGCGAAATCCTTTTGCCCCTCGCGGCTGAAAGCCAGGCTCTCGCGTAGAGTCCATTCCCCTATCGCCGTCTCCAGCGTAATGGTGATGATAATATCTTTGTTGACTACCTGGGCGGGCCCGAGCGAGCGCATGATCCTAAAAACCGCAGTTGAACATATCCCTGCCAATAAAAACCAGCATAAACTTGACAAGAAAAATTGAGTTATGTAGAGCGTTTAGCTCGCGTAACTTATCAAATCTGGCGGTTTTAAGACTG
>JAQTMV010000143.1 GCA_028714175.1 Methylococcales bacterium | reverse complement strand
ATAGTTGATTTAGTCTCCTCTCCCCAACCCTCTCCAGCAGGAGAGGGGGTAAAACCAACATACCGTTTTGATCTATTTTGTAAATGGACTTAATCAAAGATTCCTTAACTGTAATTTAACGCGAGGGACATAACTATGAAAAAAGGCGCATCCAAAAAACACGCTGATAAAGACAGCGCTCCCATTAAGATCGCTGAACCGATTACCGTAGACCGCCGCTCACGGACAGATCGCAAGGACGAAGGGAAAGCAATGCGTCTTGCGGTTCCTTTAGCGAGCCATGCTCAGTGGAAGGCCCCGGCCAATCGCCGCGATCCCATTGATCTGCTGATCGAATCCGGTATCGGTCGGGAACCTAAGCTGCTGCCGATCCGCTATGGGCGGATGATGCAATCGCCGTTCGCATTTTACCGGGGAGCGGCGGCCATTATGGCGGCCGATCTCGCGGGTTTGCCGACCACCGGTATTCGCGTGCAGGCGTGCGGCGATTGCCATTTGGTCAATTTCGGCAGCTTCGCTACGCCGGAACGGCGGCAGATCTTCGCTATCAATGACTTCGATGAAACCCTGCCGGCGCCCTGGGAATGGGATATCAAACGGCTTGCCGCCAGCGTTGTGGCGGCCGGACGGAATAACGGTTTCACCGCAGCCGAATCACGCGATGCCGCACAAGCTTGCGTGCGCAGCTACCGCGAGCGCATGCGGGAATTCTCCAAGATGGGTGTGCTCGATTTTTGGTACTTCAGCATCGACATGGAGGCGCTGCTCGAAACAATCGAGGACGATATTGCCAAGCAGCGCATCAAAAAGCGTTTCGACAAGGCCCGCGACCGCAATGTGCTGGATGAGGATTTTCCCGAGCTGGTCACCCTCGAGGGCGGCGCCCACCGTATCCGCGACAATCCGCCGTTGATCTACCACCTGCAGGGCGAGGAAGAGGCGGTAGTGAAAGCGCGCGTGCTCGAGGCGTTTGAACGCTACCGGGCTACGCTGGCGGAGGACCGGCGGCTATTGCTGGATCACTATGAATTCAAGGACATCGCGATGAAAGTGGTTGGCGTCGGCAGTGTAGGAACCCGCTGCGCTATTATGCTGATGATGGGTGGTGCGGACGACCCGTTGTTCCTGCAGGTCAAGGAAGCGCGGGCTTCAGTGCTGGAGCCTTGCGCCGGAAAAAGTACTTACACTAATCATGGGCAGCGCGTGGTGATGGGGCAACGGCTGATGCTGTCGGCAAGTGACATTTTTCTCGGCTGGACAGAGACGGATAAGGGAAACTTCTTTATCCGGCAAATGCGCGATATGAAGCTGAAGCCGCTGGTCGAGCTGTTCAATCCATCCACAATGAATCAATACGCCGAACTTTGCGGTTGGGCGCTGGCGGGCGCCCATGCCCGTTCCGGCGATGCGGCAAAAATCGCAGGCTACCTGGGCAAGAAAGCAGATTTCGATGTAGCGCTGGCGGATTTTGCCGAAGCTTATGCCGACCAGAACGAGAAGGATCATAAGGCATTGGTGCAGGCGGTGCAGAAGGCGCGCCTGGAAGTTTATCTTGAGCGTTGAGCAGGTGTGATTAATGCGCACTTCTAAAAATTCCCTCTTCCTCTGGGCTGATCTATGCAAATATCTTTTGGAGTGCTAGCCCTCTCCCTTTGGAGAGGGCTAATTCTGCGTACATCTAAAATGTGTGCAGTATATCTGTTGGCGGGCATCTTGCTCATCCTGCCGGGATGTGGCAGCTTTGGCCCCCCAAGCCTGGATCGCGACCGCTTCGATTACATCAATGCAATCGCGAGCTCCTGGAAACAGCAAACCCTGCTCAATATCGTCAAGATGCGCTACGCCGATACGCCGGTGTTCCTGGACGTGGGACAGATCATCAGCGGCTACCAGTTACAGGGGACCGTGACGGTGGGGGGAACGCTGAATAGCGCAAGTGCGATAGGCGACATCTTGAACCTGGGGTCCGCGGGAACTTATAGCGATCGGCCGACAATCACCTACACCCCCCTGACCGGTGCCCATTTTATGCAAGTCATGATCACGCCGATTCCGCCTCCGGCCCTGCTTATGCGCGCCGAAGAAGGCTGGCCCATTGACACGCTGCTGCAAATTGGGGCGCAAAGTATCAACGGACTCTCGAATCGCAAAGGCGGAGCGCGAGGCCATGCGGCCGATCCCGATTTCGTCCGGCTGTTGGCGGCCTTACAGCGTCTCCAGGCTTCCGGTGTGATTGATTTGCGGGTGGAAGTGTCCAAGGAGTCGAAGCAGGAAGGTACGGTAATGGTCATCAGTCACGAGGAACTTCCCCCCGAAATCCGGGCCGATCGAGAGCTGGTCAGGAAACTTTTAGGGTTGCGGACCGATCTGCAGGAGTTCAAGATAGTAAGCGGCACGGTCTCTGGAAAAGATGATGTGATTGCTATGAAGACACGTTCAGGATTTCAAATCTTGAATCTACTGGGTTCTAACGTTGAAGTACCGCCCGAGCACATTGCTGAACGGCGTACTTACCCGCCGATTCCGGAAGCGGGAGGAATCCAGTCGCTGCCTCCCTTGATAAGGATTCATGCGGAAAAGTCGCAGCCGGCAGATGCTTTCGCAGCGGTCAAGTATCGCGATTACTGGTATTGGATCGACGACCGCGATTTCAGATCAAAAGGGGTGTTTACGTTTCTGATGATCATTATGACGCTGGCGGAGAAAGAAGAGAAAGTCCAGCCGCCGGTTGTCACGATCCAGGGGAATTGAACCGAGTGCTTTGTTGGACTCTCCGGCGAAACCCGCTGATTTATGGATTAGTAGTGTCACACGAGCATACTAATTTGCTGTTGCAATCCGGTTAATATAAGCTAATAATCATCAAGCAAATGCTGGAAGTTATATCGTTTTGGAGCTTAAGGCAAAAACGAGCATGGCTGCCAGGGCTCAGTTATCGTTATCGGAAAATCCGTCTGTATTGAGAGAAAAGCCATGACTCATTCCATACCACCCACCGATCGCTATTGCCGCAACTTTGCCCTAATTCGGGTGATGTTGATAGCGCTGGCTATATTACCGGCCGGATGCAATAAGGAGGAGCAAGCAAGCAAGGCGCCAGCAGCCCAGCCCCCAGTTGCTCAGAGCGTGCAGCCAACGACCGCGCCAATGGAATCTACGCCACTTCAACCGGCACCAGCGACAGCAGCTAAGCCGTTGACTGACCTGGAATCCCTGGTAGCGCCCATTGCGCTCTATCCGGATCCGTTACTGGCGGAACTGCTGGTAGCCTCCACTTATCCCCTCGAGGTCGTGCAGGCTGCGCGTTGGCTGGAGACCAAGCCCGATCTTGCGACGCTCAGCAGCAAGGACTGGGACGCCAGCATCATGCGGCTTACCAGTGTGCCACAGGTCGTCAAGATGATGAATGATCACCTGGACTGGACTACACAACTCGGCGACGTTTTTCTGGCCAAACCGGCCGATGTCATGGATGCCATTCAGAAACTGCGAAAACGTGCAACAGACTCCGGATTCCTGAAGGATACACCGGAACAGAAAGTGACCGCGAAGACCGTGTCAGCAGAGCAGCAGGCTGAAGGCACATGGGCCGCCGAGGCCACAAGCGCAGAAAGCAGTGGAGCTACGATCAAAGCCACTCCGGCAGTCCTGAAAAAGGAAGTCATTACCATTCAGCCGGCCAAGACCGATACGATCTACGTACCTCAGTACAATCCGGAGACTGTTTACCAGGCTCCGCTGGCGCCGCCGCCCTCCACTGGCACCAGCACTGTCTATCCCGCCTCGACTGTGGTTAACGTCAATCAGGCCCCAGCACCCGCGCCAAGCTATTACCCGACTTACTATCCAGCGCCCGCGACGACCACGACGTCAAGCACTGATTCCTGGGCCAACTTCGCAACCGGGGCCGTAGTGGGCGGACTTCTGACCTGGGGCATCATGGAATGGGCTGACGACGATGATTGGGACGATTACCACAGCGTCGGCCATTACTACGGCAACACTGTATGCCGCAACGGCAACTGCTGGCACGGTGGAGGCGGCGGTTATTACGGCGACCGGGGCAACATCAACTATAACAAGAATGTCAATATTTCCGGCAACGAAATCAATAGGAACCGTGGCGGTGTCTTCAGTCAGAATAATCTCCAACCCACACAACGGCCTGCCGGCTGGCAGCCCGATCAGCGCCACCGGAGAGGACAGGCCTATCCGGAAGCGGTGCAACAACGACTCGGGCGAACCCAACAACCTGCTTTGGCCGGACAGAGACTCGGCGCAGCCCAGACGCTTCCGTCTACAGCGAGGGGATTCGCCGAAGCCGGACAACGACCTGCCGCCGGTACGCGTCCCGCCGAGCGCAGGCCATCCAGCGCCGACATTCGCGAACAACTCGCGCGAAAGCCCGGAACCCAGGACAGGCGTGGGGCGAAATTGACGCAGCCGAAGCCGGCGACTCGTGACATTCAAGGGCGGCTTGAACAGGGTTCGCGAGACAATGCTCTGCAAGGAATCAAAAACTCAGGTCAGGCAACGCGATTCGAAAGTCAGCGGGGCTCGGATAGCCGCAAACCAGCTTCACCTTCCACCCGTGATATTCAAGCCCGTAAACCGGCAGGCGGAGAGCGTGTCCAGCGCCAGCAAATTGAAAAGCCCCGGCCAACGCTACAGGAGAAGCGACCTCAGACCGCGCAGCGGCAAGCCGAGAAGCCTAAACAGGCAGCGCGCAGCCAGTCCTTTGCGGGCCGCGAACGAACGCAGCAACAGATGGCGACGCAACGCCGTTCTGAAGCTGCCCGGCCCAATGCTTTTGAGGGCTCACGCAACGCCGGTGCCACCCGGAGCTTTAGCCAACGAGGCGCCTCTAGCCAGCAACGCTCGGCCAGCGCTGGAAATCTTCGCTCTTCCGGTGGCGGTGGACGTTCAGGTGGCGGAGGCACGCACGGAGGTGGTGGGCGCTCAGGCGGCGGAGGCATGCGCGGCGGCGGCGGAGGTCGACGTCGATGATTGAAAAATTCAACAATCCTGTTATATATCCGGCCAAATGTGGCACGCCTGGGAACATTGCAGTATTGTCCTTGCGTGACGCTATGCCTACCCTATCGATTTCACTCAAGCAGTCAAGACTGAGGTTCTCATAATGTATCGCGAAATTAAAAACATACTTCTGGCAGCGCTGATTTCAGCCCCGTTATTCGCTCTCGCGGCACCCCCAAGTCCTGCGCCGACTGCCCCTGCCGAGGCCAAAAGCGCCGAAGCACAAGGCTTCCCGACCCCGGATGATGCGGCCAAGGCATTACTGGAAGCGGCACGCAGTGATGATCGCAAGCAGATCATTGCTGTGTTTGGTAGCCATGAAGCAGATCTTCTATCGTCCGGTGATGAAGTCGAAGACAAGAATAACCGCTCAGAATTCGTCACCCTGGCGCAGGAAAAAATGACTGTGGAGAAGATCGGCGAGGACCGGGCTATCGTGCATGTCGGCAACACAGATTGGCCCTTCCCCATCCCTCTGGTGAAAAATAGCGATAGCTGGCGTTTCGATACCGAACAAGGGCGCCAGGAAATCCTTAACCGGCGCATCGGTCGCAATGAGCTCAGCACGCTTGGTGCGATTCGCGGCTATGAGGAAGCCCAGTTTGATTATGCCATTTCGGACAGAGACAGTGACGGGGTGTCCGAGTATGCGCAAAAATTGCAGAGCGAGCCGGGCAAGTTTGACGGCCTATTTTGGGAGCCGGAAGATCGGCAGCCGCAAAGCCCTCTAGGGCCGCTGTTTGCCGAAGCAAGAGCCGAGGGTTATAAGTTCAAAGGCTCAACCGAAAAGCCTTCTCCCTACCACGGCTATTACTACCGCATCCTCACTAGGCAGGGTGGCAACGTTCCCGGCGGTAAATATGACTATATTATCAACGGCAACATGATTGCCGGTTTCGCATTGGTGGCCTTTCCTGCACAATACGCCTCCTCCGGCATTATGACCTTCGTCGTCAATCATCAGGGCAAGATTTTCCAGAAAGACTTGGGCCCCAAAACCGCCGAAATCGCCGAGAAGATGAAGGAATACAACCCGGATTCGAAGTGGGAGCCGGTCTATGTGCCTGAGTAATCAAACGGACAATCAAAGTACCATAGCACCCTCCATGGGGAACACCTTGAAGCACAGCTATCCTGGCTTAATCACCAGATTGGACCGCGAAATGCTTGAGCCTCGCCGAGAAAGGACTGCCAGCAAGCGTTGCCAGAAGGCAATGCAAGAGGTAGGACTGGAAAAATAGCATTCAGGGAAACGTTCATAACCGTGCGATCCCTCGAATTCCAGGTTTCAACGTCGGTTGAAACCGGAAAATATCAACATTACTCGATAAATTAAATAACAAGGAACAACGTATGTTAAATAATAAATGGTTAAGTTTTTTACTAATAAGTCTACTGGCTCTCACGGGTTGTGCAACGACGGGCGGTGAATTGGCTGGTTCCGCAACGGATATCACTCGGGAGTCTAACGCCGCATTGCAGAATCTTTATGCAAGCAACCCGGAGGCCAGACAATTGGGACAGCGGGCCAAAGGGATATTGGTATTTCCGAACATTGTCAAAGCCGGATTCGTGGTTGGTGCACAATACGGCAGTGGCGGTGCCTTGTTTAAAAACGGCAGAACAGCGGGTTATTACAATATTGCCGCTGCATCATATGGCTTGCAAGCTGGCATACAGTCGTTCAGTTATGCATTGTTTTTCATGGATAATGCCTCGTTGAGCTACCTGGATAGTAGCGCAGGCTGGGAAATCGGCGTCGGCCCGAGCATTGTCGTCGTTGACAAGGGAAGGGCTAAATCACTCACAACTACAACGGCGAAAAGCGGCGTTTATGCGTACATCTTCGGTCAGGAAGGTTTAATGGCCGGAATCGGACTGCAAGGCTCAAAAATTACCCGTATCCATCCGGATTAAAGCACTGGTTGAAACACAGCGGGTTATGGACGAAAAATTCAACACATGCATGTTTCTTGATTAATATATGAATAACACAATGGTTAAATATCTCTATAAATGGGAAAAGCATACTATAACCACAACGCGACATATAACCTTGGATGAGGAATAGAAACCATGACCGATTTTAAGTTCTCCCCGTTTCGCACCACGCGTATCGTGCAATCGGAGATTCAGGAATTTCTCGATGCCGTTTCGATGGCCGTGCTGGCCTATCAGGAAGGCATGATTGCGTTTCTCAAAGGAGGCTGGTTAGAGACAACCGAAGAAAAGTTGCAACAGATTTCTTCGTACGAATCCCGGGGTGACAATCTGCGCACGAATATCGGGTTAACTCTCTATACCGAGATGCTGTTGCCTGATACTGCCGCCGACATCTTGACTCTGCTGTCGGATTTAGGTCATTTGCTCGACCGTATGCGGGGGCATTTTATTCTGGTGGGAATTGAAAAACCGGAGTTCCCGGACGACTGCAGTGAAGCCATCATCGAATTTATCGGTCACACCTGCAGCGCGATGGAACATACTGTGGCCGCGTCACGTATTTATTTTCGCGACCCGAAAGCAGTCCATGACCAAATTCATAAAATTCAATACCACGAACAAGAGGCGGAGAAAATCGCTATTCGCTTGCTCAAAAGTATTTTTGCCGGCGATTATCCTTTGGAGCGCAAATGCCAACTACGCGATCATTTGCTGCACATCGACCAGCTCGCTAATCAGGCCGATGAAACTGGCGATGCTTTGGCTATCTATGCCGTTAAGCGTTCAATTTAGTTGGCCGGTACGATGATCGATCTGGGCTTTTTCATCTTTCTCTCCAGCGGCTTATTTTTAGGCTGGTCGCTGGGCGCCAATGATGCCGCCAATATTTTCGGCACCGCTGTCACCAGTCGGATGCTGCGTTTTCGCACCGCGGCAATCCTGTGCGCGGTATTCGTAATTATAGGTGCGGTGATCAGCGGCGCCGGTGCCTCCCATGGCCTTGGCAAACTCGGTGCGGTCAATGCGTTGGCGGGATCTTTTACCGTCGCTTTGTCAGCAGCGCTAACTGTTTACACGATGACCAAATGGGGACTGCCGGTTTCGACCACCCAGGCAGTCGTCGGGGGTATCATCGGCTGGAATCTGTTTAGCGATTCCCCAACGGATCTGGCTTCGCTCAGCCAAATTGCGGGTACCTGGGTTGCCAGTCCGATACTGGGTGCGCTCTTTGCCTGGCTTATTTATTGGGGGCTCAATGGCTTGATTAACCTTACAAAACCGCACTTGCTGTGGCAGGATCACTGGACGCGGCTTGGCCTGGTGTTGGCCGGGGTATTCGGCGCCTATAGTTTGGGTGCCAATAATATCGGTAACGTCATGGGGGTATTCGTAGATTCTTCGCCGTTGCAGGAAATTCAAATCGGCGAGTTGTTTGCACTTTCCGGTCCGCAACGCCTGTTTTTGTGGGGTGGTATTGCTATTGGTGCCGGGGTATTTTTTTCGCGGCCGGTTATGACCACGATTGGTAAAGGTATCGTGCCGATCGGCCCAATAGGCGGATGGGTTGTCGTTGTTTCCCAGGCGCTTGTTCTGTTCATTTTTTCGTCAACTTCGCTACAGCAATTTGTTACAGGCTTGGGTCTGCCGCCTATTCCGCTGGTGCCGGTGTCCAGTTCCCAAGCGGTAGTTGGCGCTGTTTGCGGTATAGCGTTAGCACGCGGCATAAAGGGTTTGCGCCAAATACGCTGGTGGGAACTCGCAAAAATAGCCGTGGGCTGGATCTCCACGCCGATCAGCGCGGCGCTTATTTGTTATGTGTTGCTATTCATTGTGCAAAACGTCTTCGAACAACAGGTTTTTATAAACCCAAGCAGAGCAAATGCCGATATCGATCAGCAAAAAATTAATCATCTGATGCCGGAGGACCTCGAATTCGGCCATTCATCTTGACAAGTGTTTATACCCGCCGAACGGATAGTCCAAGTCAACCCATAGTCAAACTTTGTGCCCGCTGAAATAATAGCAATAAAATGTGTGCAGCAATGCGTTGCTCAAGTGGCTCGCACTCCCTTGGCAGTGCGATGGCAATTTTGGACTAGTTCATTTTTCGACCGGGAACTCGACAATGGGCGCGTTTTCCAGCAGTTTTTGGACTACAACCATCAACGGCGCAGGATCGATTTTGTTCATAGTTATAATTGTGTTGTTAAAACATCTTTAAGTGCTGCATAATTTCAATAGAGATTTACAGTAATGAATCTAATCATTATCCTACCAAATTCTTTCCTTCAAGTTTTCCCCAGGAATCCTGATGCAAACCAGAAATAGTTTACATATCGATTTAAATCCCTTAAGAACCGTTTGCCTTATCAGCCTATTAGCATTGTTATTGTATTCCTGTGGCAAGAAGGAGCAGGAAAAGACTGAAGTTACAGCCGTTCGGCCTATCAAGTTGATGACTGTAGGTTCCGCTCTTAGCGGGCAAACGCGAAAATTGCCGGGAACGGTGCGGGCGACTGACCGGGTCGACCTCGCTTTTCAGGTAGCCGGGCCGTTGATTGAACTGCCTGTAAAAGAAGGACAACGTGTAAAGAAAGGCGATCTGCTCGCCAGAATCGATCCTCAAGACTATGAAACCAGCCTTCGCAATGCCAAGGGAACTGTGGCTAAGGCTAAAGCGGCAGTCGATTATGCTGTTGCCGAATACAAGCGCTATCTTAATGTCAAGGCAACCGATGCGGGCGCGGTCAGCGACTCCATCGTGAATTTGAAGTATACCGCCCAAAGCGTTGCTCGTGCCGATTTGCAGTCTGCAGAAGCGGCTCTGGCCACCGCGCAGGATCAGTTGAATTATACCCAGTTGCGTGCTCCGTTCACCGGTGTCATCGCCCGCAAGTACGTTGACAATTATCAGGAGGTCACTGTCAAGGAGCCTATTTTGAGCCTCCAAAATATGACCGATGTCGAAGTGCTGGTTGATGTGCCTGAGTCAATGATGGTGCCGATACGAAAAGCCAAACCACAAGTGTTCGCAGATTTTGCCGCCGATCCTTCACGGAGTTTCGAGCTTAAAATCAAGGAGGTTGCGCTGCAGGCCGATACTTTGACGCAAACTTATCAGGTTGTTATGGTCATGCCCGCTCCGACGGGTCTTCGCATTCTTCCAGGTATGACGGCCACTGTTTCAATTGAATTTGCCAGCATGCCCACGGACGAAAGCAGTATCATCGTTCCTGCCATCGCCGTCTGGGCCGATGATGCAGGTCATCCGATGGTCTGGGTGGTGGATTCCAAAACCATGGCGGTACATCGCCGCGCCGTTACTACAGGCGATCTGACCGGGGTTGACAGCATTAAAGTCACAGAGGGTCTCAATCCCGATGAAGTTATCGCCATCAGCGGTGTCAGCAAGTTGCAGGAAGGTCAGGTGGTTCGGAATTTGGAACAATCCTGAGAAAAGCAGCGTAGATTAAGGAGGTGTACGAACCCCAACATTTACGTTTGGCTGATTATTTGTCGGATTTCACTTTTTGCTTTACAAGTCGCTGTCGCTCTATTCAACTGCATTGCACATTAAAATCCATCAATAAATCAAATTATATTCATGAACAAGATAATCTTCGCCATTCTGGCTCTCAGCCTTTTAGTTTCCTGTACCTCCACTGAAATTGTAAGCTCATGGAGGGATCCTGCGACAATTATTTCAGGCAATCAGATAGATAAGATTCTTTTTATTGCTCTGGTCAAGAACGAATCCTACCGCAGAGTAATAGAAGATAAACTGGTGGCTCTGTCCAAGGGTAAAGGGCTTGCTTCTTATACCTTTGTTACGGGCAGCAACCTTACCAAAAACGATAAAGAAGCTATTGCCCAACGTCTTAAGGCTGATGGTGTTGACCTGGTTGTGATTATGCGCCTACTGGATGTTAAAGCAGAAACCAGGTATGTTCCTGGTAGCGGTATGTATGGCCATGGCGGGTATTGGGGCGGCTATAGCTACGCAGCTCCAATGTATTACACACCAGGATATTACACTACGGATAAAAAATACCTGGTAGAAACCAACGTATATTCCGTGAAACAAGACAAATTGGTGTGGTCAGGCACCACTTCCAGTATGAACCCTTCCAGAATTGAAACAACAACCGCAGAGATTACCGATGCCGTTATTGATAAAATGACAAAAGAAGGCTTCCTGTTGAATAAAAGCAAGTAGATAAAAGCCTGTATGGAGCGCAACGGAATACGGAGAATTGTGTCAGATATTGACCTCTCTTTCCGCGTTGCTTCCGAGCTACACACTAATTTTAATCGTTTCAATCGTTATGTCGGTCATTTAGAAAAGGATAAAAAATGAACTTGCGTGAAAAATTCTCAAAAACAGAATACGTTGGCACGGATTGGCGGCGTTTGATAATTCGAGGGGCTTTAATGCTGGTCACCGGAGTAGGATTGGTAATCGCCACCGTGGTTAAACATGATGTGATAATAATGCAGGTACGAGATTTTTCATGGCTGCCTGTTTGCGGGTTTGTTGTGTTGGCGGTTGGCTTGCTGGAATGTTTCGATGCCTTCATAGCAAAAAAATTGGAGGATTTTTTCCTGAATCTGCAAAGGGGTGTTTTGGATGGTTTCTTGCCTTTTGCCTGAGTGCCGAGATTGCGCTGCGCGGATGGGCCTTAATGATGTTCGCGTTTTGGATTAAAACGCAGAAAGAACGGGAATCAGTGAGTTACTAATCGTTATAAACACAAGAGTGTAAATCTATGAATTTAGCGGAATGGAGTATACGCAAGAGCCTCATCACCTGGGTGATGACGGTTCTTTTTTTGGTGGTTGGCTGGAGTTCATACCAAAAGCTAAGCCGCCTTGAGGATCCCGAATTTACCATCAAGGATGCGGTAATTACGACCCCTTATCCCGGCGCTTCGGCAGCGGAAGTGGAAGAAGAAGTCACCAACGTCATCGAGAAAGCCGTGCAACAGATGGGGCAGATAAAAAAGGTAGAATCCCGGTCCTCGCGAGGCTTGTCATCGGTGCAAGTCACGATGCAGGACAAATATGACAAAAACTCGCTGCCTCAGGTATGGGATGAGCTACGGCGTAAAGTCAATGACGCGCAACGCTCGCTACCCCCTGGAGCAGGGCCTTCGTTAGTCAATGATGACTTTGGCGATGTGTATGGCATTTTTCTGGCGATCACCGGCGAGGGTTACAGTTATAAGGAAATTTACGAGTATGCCAAGATGTTGCAGCGAGAATTGCTGAAAGCTACTGATGTTAAACGCATTGTTCTGTATGGTGACCAGAAGGAAGCTATTTATGTCGAGATGCGCCGCGAAAAAATGGCTCAGCTGGGTATTTCGCCACAAGATATTTATGCCGCGCTGAAAGCGAAGAACATTGCCACCAGCTCCGGCAATTTACTCATAGGCGAGGAATTCATCCCCATTAGCCCGACCGGGGAATTCAAGTCGGAACAGGACTTTGGCGATTTGCTTATCACCAGTCCCAATCCGAAATCCAACAGTCTTGTATATCTGCGTGACGTAGCGGATATCAAACGCGGCTATCAGGATCCGCCGGCGACCTTGTTGCGCTACGATGGCAAACCGGCCATTGGCCTGGCAATTTCTACCATACTGGGCGGTAACGTCATGGTTATGTCCGATTCGCTCGATCAGCGCTTGAAGGAGCTGGAATCGCAGCGGCCTATAGGCATGGAACCGAATATCATCAGTCATCAGGCGCAGTCGGTGCAGACCTCGCTAACAGGATTCCTGATAAACCTGGCCGAGGCAGTAGCCATTGTGGTCGGCGTGTTGCTGTTATTCATGGGCCTGCGCTCGGGATTGATTCTAGGCGTGGTGCTTATGGTCACCATCATGGGCACCTTCATATTCATGCAGATTAATGCCATCACCTTGGAGCGTATTTCCCTTGGCGCGCTGATCATTGCGCTGGGCATGCTGGTGGATTGCGCCATCGTGGTCACTGATGGTATGCGCATGCAAATGGCGCAGGGCAAATCCGGTTTTGATGCGGCCAAAGACATCGTCGGACAAACGGCATTGCCGATGCTGGGAGGAACAGCTGTTGCCATTGTGGCGTTCGCCGCTATCGGCACTTCTCAGGACTCCACCGGTGAATATTGCCGCACCCTGTTCAGCGTCATTTTGTATTCGCTCACGCTGAGTTGGCTTACGGCGGTAACGTGTACGCCACTGCTTTGTGCGACTTTTCTCAAGGTAACACCGGGCACGGCGGATGCTTCAGATGATCCTTACGCCAAAGGTTTTTACCTGATGTACCGCAACTTTCTGTCTTGGTGCATTCGTTTTCGCTGGATAGTGGTCGCCGTTGTGGTCGCAATGTTCATCTCGGCACTGCTGGGCTTAGGTTATATCAAGAACAGTTTTTTTCCGGATTCGACACGACCCCAGTTTTATGTGGATCTCTGGTTTCCCGAGGGCACGGATATCCGTGAAACTGAACGCAAACTGGAGCTTGCGGAAGCCGCACTGAAAAAGCACGAAGGCGTCACGCATCTTACCAGTACGGCCGGCGGCAA
>JAQTMV010000142.1 GCA_028714175.1 Methylococcales bacterium | reverse complement strand
GGGCCGGATTCGGGCGGAAAGCTTTGCCGACCATTACAGCCAGGCACGGCAATTCTATCTCAGCCAGACCTCCTACGAACAGGCGCATCTTGCCTCCGCCCTGGTATTTGAGCTCTCGAAGGTCGAGCATCCGCATATCCGTGAAGCGATGGTCGGGCATCTGCGCCATATTGAAGAGGACCTTGCACAACGGGTTGCCTCCGGGCTCGGTATGAGCGAACTGCCACAAGCGCCCGCTGCGGCTGTTCCAGTTCAGGACTTAGACCCTGTACCCGGCGCTGCAACTTATCGGCAAGATGAAGGACACGCTTGAGGGCCGTGCAGTCGGGATACTAATTGCAGACGGATTGGACGCGGCAAGCATCGAGGCTGTCAAACAGGCGGTCACTGAAGCCGGCGCAAAAGTGAAGATTATCGCCGCTAAAATCGGCGAAGTAAAACTCGACGACGGCTCGCTTTTGAAAGTCGACGGGCAATTAGCCGGTACGCCGTCGGTGTTGTTCGACGCGGTCGCAATCATCCTCTCCGACGAAGCAGCCGCATTATTGGGCAAGGAAGCCGCCGCCATCGATTTCGTGCGTGACGCCTTCGGTCATCTGAAAGCGATCGGCGTTGACCAGGGCGGCGAAGCATTGCTGAAAACAGCGGCTATCGAACAAGACGCAGGAGTGATTGCCATCGGCAACGTGGATCGCTTCATTGCCGTAGCCAAGACACGTCAATGGGAGCGGGAAGCGAGCGTCAGAACACTCGCTTGATAACGATGTAATTCCTCTTGGGCGTCGAAGCCTTTTACTTCCAGGCGTAATATACTGATTACGCCTGAAAGATTGAAGCGAATTCATAGCATTGACTCAGGATTTCAACAGTCTTGGCAGCCCATCATAGCTGTGATAGGCTGCCAAGACTATTCATTTGCTTCAACTTGTTGTCCATGCAAAAAAATACCCCTTATATTCTTTTCCTGACCTTTGTTTTATTAGTGACAGTGTCTTTTTTCTGTTTAATTAAAGATTTTTTATTGGCTTGTTTTTGGGCAATCATTCTGGCTGTAGTTTTTGATCCTGCTTACCAGAGATTCAGGCAAACTTTTAAAAATTCGGAAACACTGCCGTTGTTTCTGACTATGCTTATGATTATTCTGGTTTTTGTTATCCCTTTTCTTACCCTGACTTTAATGATAACGGTGGAAAGTACAGACTATTATAATAAAATTCAAAGCGGGGAAATAAATCCCCAACTCTATTTTCAAGAGATTGTCGCGCTTTTACCCAAATTTAATAAGCTTTCACATATAGGGGTAATAAGGGTTGAGGAGATAAGCTCCTCATTAGGGAATACCGTTGCAGAAGCAGTAAAATATGTAGCGCAACAAGCTCCAGCAGTAACCCAAAACATTTTAAATCTTATAATTCAAGTTTCCTTGGCTTTCTATATTCTGTTTTTTTTATTAAGGGATGGCCAACTATTGTTAAGAAAACTTATATCTCTGGTTCCCATAGGCGACAGGATCGAAATAGAATTATTTGAACGTTTCACCAGTGTAGCCAGAGCGACCGTTAAAGGCGGGCTAATAGTCGCTGTCATACAAGGCAGCATTGGCGGATTATTATTTTGGTTTATAGGTATTCCAGCCGCCTTTTTATGGGGTATGCTAATGATAGTGTTATCTTTATTGCCTATAGGCAGCACTCTAGTCTGGGGTCCTGCTGCGGTCATTTTATTTTTACAAGGTCAAACTTTAAAAGCCGTTATCCTTTTAACAGTGGGTATTTTAGCAATTGGTCTAGCAGATAACTTTCTGCGACCACGGCTGATAGGTAAAGACAGTAAAATGTCGGATTATCTCGTACTGGTATCCACTTTGGGTGGATTGGCCTGGTTTTCATTAACAGGATTTATATTAGGTCCCATCATTGCGGCTTTATTCATTACCTGTTGGGACATACTGGGAAAATATAGCCAGGCAAGTAAAACGTAACTAAAGACGAACGCTATAATAGCTGGTTCAATAAGCATAACACTGTTTTAAAAATTGCAGTCATCGGTTTTTAATTGTTCTGATTAATGTTCTCGCCGCTGGTAGACTTTTACAATTACACTTAATCAGCATTATCAATCTCAAAGAATATCCGTTTAACCCGCGCATGCGTATGCTTGATTTGCCGTTCCATGGCGTGGATTTCATTCACCTCATTAATAACTGTCGTATCGGGTTGGAGCTCAGCTTTAATGGCAACCATGACATTATTGCCGTGATTGATCGCCCGCAAATTCAGCACCTGTAGTTTGACGCTCCAGACATCGCTGTACTTTATCACAGATATCAACAGCTGCCTCACCGAGCAGCAATGAATGCACCGGTAACCACCATCAGTTCGCTGGACTGAGTTTCTTTAAACCATTGCCATAGCGAGTGCGTGCCTTTTTCCTGTTGCATTGCCGCCAGCGCCCCTTTTAAAGAAAAATATTCCAAACCCAGCGCAATCAGCAAGATGACCAATGCAACGCCTTCATTTTCCACAGTGTGCCGGATAACCTAGGTCTTCGAGTGCATTAAAAGCAGCTGAAAATCCTGCTTTTAGTTTTTCATCAAACTGAGTCTAAGCCGTCTCAATCGCCTGCAAAGCACCTAAGAGTGCATTTAAACAAACGACACTACAAAATAAAAAAATAACGATTTTAGTACCGTTCGGAAATTTCGGCGGTTTGGGCGGCGAACACCCCCCATATAAATGCATCAATTAACTGAACATATTATGTAAGTGTGTCCACCGCTTAAAATTCAGTAGCGCTATCTCGACTAAATTCTGCCCATTAAGAACAGGATCAGTACAATAATCAGCACCAGTCCTAGTCCGCCGCTGGGTGCATAACCCCAACCCATGCTATGTGGCCAGGTTGGAAGGACTCCCACAAGCAACAGGATCAGAACGATAAGTAAAATTGTGCCAAGTCGCATATTTGTGCTCCCGTTATATAAATAAACTCAAAAGGTGCCGCTCGCTTGGCAAGCGGCACGGCTCCACTCACTTCTTAGTCATATAACAAGCGATCAACTAAGTTCCTTCTCGAACTCCTTGATCCGCTTTTCGGCTTCGTCTTCCGCGATCCCATATTTCTCCTGGATCTTGCCGATGAGGATATCCCGTTTACCGGCGATTTGATCGAGTTCATCATCGGTCAATTCACCCCATTTCTCCTTAACCTTACCCTTGAATTGGTTCCAATTACCTTCTACTTTATTCCAGCTCATGTCTCTTCTCCTGTGGAGTTATATTAATAATTATGACTATCGCTCCCCACGACAGCCATGAGTTTCATGGTCACATCTAGTCAGCTACACTAAATTATACAGTCGCCGTCGATAAACCATGTACACCCTCTGCAAAAAGACTCTCTCGGGTGCGGTCTCCGATAATATCTCTCGAATCCTCACCCATTCGCCCTCTCTGCGGGATGCCTATAGCCACGTCATCCCCAAAAACCGCTACCGTCTGCCGACTTACCGTCAGGGACTGACGTGATAAACTGATAAACCTCCTCGCGCTGCTGGTCCCATTTATTTGAACTATCCGGCCAGTGCATCTTATCAAAGTCCGGAGCCGTTTTCAAAGTACAACTCTACATGGTTGCACATGTTGTAGTCTGTTTTCCGCTGCCATGAGTTGCGCCCATGTTGCGCGGCTTTGTTGAATAAATCGAGTTTCTAGCAAGAGTAAGGGCAATTTGACATGATTTAACACCAAAAAATAGCGAATTTTTAGCCCAATTGTGATCTATTCAACAACGCCGCTTACGGTCGTATCGATTGATTTTTTCTATTGATTTTGTTATTAGTCCTGGTGTTCATTACAAATGTAAACGTAGGCAGGTGGTATGTTCCTGAAAACAAAACGGCTACTAAGATTTTTAGTTTTTTTATCCGGCATTAATGAAAACGGAAGAGAACTTATTATGTAATCGGCATTTTTGATATTTAATTTTCGTAGAACACGAGATAAATAGACAACATCTTTTACAATAAGAGTCAAATTCTTTTGATGAACCTTTTCTAAAAACTTTTTGGCAACTCTTTCATCAATTTCAAAACAAATTAATCGAGTATCTGCACCAACACGCTTTAATAATTCTGAAGTAATTACACCATCACCTACCCCTAATTACACAATAACTTTTGCTTTTCCGAAATCAATTTTCGACACGATTTCGCTCACCAAAAACTTCGAACTAGATGTAATGGCACCCTTTGTAATAAAGCTTTTAATCGTATTCTTCAATCCACACCTTTATATTTAACAAGGACTGGTCAATGCTGATCTTAAACTTCCGTACTAACGCGACATAACCAGTTCAACTCCTGTACCGGTATTTTTTGCAAAACATCCTGAAGATTATTTTTTAACTGTATTTTAGAAGCCCAGCAGCAATTCCTTCCATTGGCCACTGAGCCGCTGAAAATGAGAGCAATATTTTCTACCGCAAAGCTGCTAGCCTCAAGAAGCCCCCTGTATTGGTCGTGACGTGGGAGACAAAGGACTGGTGACCTTTTTTTTCAAAGACTCACCGGAATTTTCGGCGGTTTGAGCTTATATCCCCCGATTTACGGGATACCTCCTTCCCGTTTGGTTTCCATTTCCAAATTTTCGAATTCATGTTGTTCCAGCTTGCCATCCTTGCCTGCGTCTACCTTATCGAATACTTTCAGCAAAGAAGGATAATCTTGCAATTCATCTTTAGTAACATAGTGATCGCCATTTTTATCAGCCTGGGCAAATGCGGGCAATGTCCCTGCACTTTCTGCAGCTTTACTGACAGGCTCAGTTTGAGACTTTTGATCACCTGAAGTTGAATCTTTAATGTTTGTATCCTTTGCTGCGGGGGACTCTTTAGTACCTTGACTGGCGCTTCCCGTTGTATTTTCTACACCTTTAGGTTTGATGTACCGATAACCCGGATGGACACCTTCAGTTCCAGTACTTTCTGCCTTTACAGGTTTGGTAACAAAGCCAAGGCTTATACTCATAACAACAGCCAACCAGATTGGTAGACTGAAAATTTTAAAAAAATGTAAGTTGGTTATATCTAACGGGTTCGTATTTATAGCGTTAGATACTGCGTGTATAGTTTTTCTAGTTTTCATAATGGTTTCCTTTATTTAGTTGGTTCAGTAGGATCAGTTTTATCTTGAAAGTAGTTTCAATGAGCGATTTAAGTCGGTGCGGTAGCACACAAAATTGGAATTCACCGGCTTGAGGATGAACCCCCCCAATCGCTAATATGTCCTTTATGCTGTTCCCCAAAAAGCGATACCTCCATTGGCTTTTCAGGATGTAGTACCAGCCATCTGACAGGCAAAGTTCAGGTCTTGTATTACAAATTGGCTGAAGATTATTGCTCATCAGGTAGATTTTTAGCAGTATTTGTTGCAACAAAAGTTAATGCTAAATAGAATCAACTCAGCTTTTCTCCAGTCGAACTTTAAGCGCGTATTTTTCCCGGTCGATTTCTCCCCGGGTACGGATACCAAGCCGGCGTAAGAGGGGTAAGGGAGGACACCATCCTTGTAATCCATGCTGCAAAAGAAACGGCAACACAATGCCGGGCAGGAACAACCATTTTCGATTTTTGGTTAAACCAAGAATCAGACCAGAAAGGGCTAAAGCAGATGCATTGACCTCAAGCACTCGCTCTATATCCCATTCCTTATCCAGCATTTGAATACGCTCAAGAATTTCTGCCCTGCTTTTATCTTTATAATGGTGAATATTTATATCCGTTTGGTGATCGATTTCTTCGTTCACATGGGCAGCGGTGGAGCTACGGACGCGATCCAGGCTTGATCTTGTTGAATCTTCAGCATTAAATACAGACATGTGATCCTCCATTTAAAAAACATCAAAAACTTTTATTTAAAATCCGGTAACGCAATAAATAAAGCCAGCGCGAACCAATTTGGGTTCACGCCGACATCAATTAATAGCTGCATGCTAAGCTGGAAAACCTAATCAGTTTCCGCGCCCAAAAGCCGATCCAAAGTGTGTATATGCGCTTGTTGAGCAGGCAGCAGCTTCGTTTCAATCAAAGAGCGAACATCTGAAGATAGCTCAGTATCCTGCAGCGCTTCCTCATAATCCTCTTCGCCACTTTTTTCTCCTCCCTGTAAAGCCTTTAGTGCAGCTTCTTTACCCAGCATATTAGCGCCTCCCTGGACTATTTCCGCCCAAGTTCCCCACGCGCCTGAGCCCTCAGCGGGAGTTGCCCCGAGTTGACGTATTTGTTCCTGTAAACTGGAAACCGCCTCTTTATGATCTTTATAAATTGGCTCTAGATACTCCGATCCGCCCAGTTCGGCATCTTCCCCGAGTTTATCCATAGCCTGTTGATAAGTTTCCGTTGCTGATAACTCATTTTTCAGCAATTTGTTGAGTGTTTCAATGTTATGCATAATAAAACTCCTACCACGTGATTATTTCTTGATGAGGCGCAATAGCATCAGCAAAGCTTAAACTGACTTTTCTTCAGTTGAGGAAATATCCTCGGCATGATTCCGCTCGAATATTTTTTTTGCCTTGTCAACCGCTTCACTGCTTGCCGCATGTACGGAAATCAAGGCACTGCCGCCCTTGACTTTTCCTTCATAGCGTTTGGCTTCATACTCCGGAATACCCAGACCGATTAAAGCGCCAGCCAAACTGCCGGTGGCGGCGCCTACCGCCGCGCCGCTCAAGGCGCCCATAATGGGTCCTGCGGCGATTAACGGACCGACGCCTGGAATAGCCAGAGCGCCAATCCCGGCCAACAAGCCGAGCACAGCGCCGGTACTCATACCGACTGTGCCACCGATAGCAGCCCCTTCCGGCGCTTTGGTGTGCTTTTCATGCGCAAAATCCTTGGTAGAGGATTTGTCAGGAAACAGCACAGAGATATCATTGGTCGAAAAACCGGCCGTAGCCAGGTCATTAACAATTATTTCTGCCTGATCGGTATTTTGGGCGATACAAAAAACTGCTTTCATGTGATTCTCCTAGGCCTTTACGGCGCTTTAATTTCAAGTTGATTATTTACCTGCATTACCCCAGGCATTTGCCTGGCAATGTCTTGCAGTTTCATGTTTTCGGCTTCACTTTCAACAGGCCCGCGCAAAGTCACCACGCCATTACGGGTGATGATTTTTATATTCTGCGCATTGACTGATAGCGACTCATTTTTAACCACAGCTTGCCGTATGGCAGCCGTGATTTTGATATCGCCTTCGGTTTCCTTTTGATCTTCCGGGGTTAACGTAGCGTTATCCTGATCGCGAACATTGCGCTCGGTATTTTCCAATGCTGAGTCGGCCGCCAAATAGATGGCGGTATTCTGTTCCGCTCGAACAGGACCGGTCATCATTAGTAAACCGCCCGTTAAAGTGAGCATAAGTAACAATAATCGTGTAGTCATAGTAATTTCCTAGATAGTGAGTGTTTCATTTATGGATAATTGAATGGCATCCATGCCGGCTTCATCCTTCTGTTCAACGAATGATCATCCACTCTATAATAACGGCCAAACGCGTCGTTAATGGACAGTGGGTTAATCCGCTGTTTCTTTGTAGAACCTGATATCGTATCGTCAACCAGCTGATGGTCTAGCGACTGCTTATTAGACGGCTTAACAGGAAACCGGCTCCAACTGCTATACCTAAAGAAGCTACGGGGTTTTTATGGATGTAACCCCGGCAGTTTTCTAAAAACTGCTGCTCCACATTTTTCAATTGCTTGCTTTTTTGACCCAGCGCTTCTGCCGCCTGCGTGGTTGCATTGGCTACTTTATCGACTGTTGAGTGAGCTCCTGATCTAAGTCGGTCAACGGTGTCATCGACAGTGTTGGCCTTGTCTGTTGCTTCCATAATGGATTCCATTTAAAAAATAAGCTTGGTTCACGTAATTTTTAAAATCTGATGATTTAAAAAATTCCGACAAAAAAATAATCCTTCAGTATTTACTGCCATTTTTAAAAGGCTGCTGTTGAATTACCAAAAGTTCTGAACGATTAATGATTAGAACAACAAATAAATAATGACCAGAACAATCACCGGTACGCCCAGCAGCCAGCCTATAAAATATTTACCCATGACGCATCTCCGCTAAAATATTCGTGTATATAAATGTCTATTTATTGATTTTGGCTTACCTTCAAACATGCTGTTAAAAGACATCATGATGCAAGCTGGTATAAAGTTTATGGGAAAATCGTCTTAGAGTCGGTGCGTTGTCGCACATTGGAGATAAACTATTTTATCTGCCCAGACTCAGGTTTTTTGAAAATTATTTTGATCTCCCAAATTTCTTTTTTAGTTCAATTTTCCCCCGGTAAACCTTCCAATACTTGTGTAGATGACAAGGTAGCTTAAAGACTCATTGTTAGACCCAACGAGGGTGTAGCTCTTGGGGTCCGATGGTATAGCTCGACTTGAAATGCCGCCCTTGTCATCTACGCCATTCATACGCACTTACCGGAATGATGCTGACGCAGGGCGCCGATTGCAGACGAGCTGGATGGATGATCATTTCATAAAACCGGAGTCTGCTACTTGTCACCGATTCGCAGGCGTTTCTGAGCCCGCAAAAAAACTTACGCTATGTTCGATAACGAACCGACTTAGCGGACTGACCAACCTTTTATGGCTACAAGCGAGACGATCCATCGCCCGGGCGCATAGCTTCTGAGTCAGTCCGTGGAAATTGCCAGCCCGCGACATTCCGCAGCCGTAAAAAGCCGCGTGACTTGGAACCCCCAAGTCTGACCTTTAAAACTTTTTGAGGACAAAGTTATGACTAAGACCGCACTTAAACCCGCCATGCAGCACGGAGAGGACGCCATCACGTTACTCACTGAAGACCACAAGAAGGTAAAAAACTGTTTGCGGATTTTGCCAAACTTGTCAAGGGCGATGGCAGCGATAAAGCAAAAGCAGAAGTGGTTCGGCAGATATGCATGGAGCTGACCATCCATGCCCAGGCCGAGGAAGAAATCTTTTACCCGGCGGTTCGCGCCGCCATCAAGGACAACGATTTGATGGACGAAGCTGATGTGGAGCATGCCGGAGCCAAGAACCTGATTGCGCAACTAGAAGCCATGACACCAGCACACGACCACTACGACGCAACGGTTACCGTGCTCGGCGAGATCATCGATCATCATGTCAAGGAAGAAGAGGAAAAAATGTTTCCCAAGGCAAAGAAAGCCAAGGTTGACACCACCGCTTTAGGTGCAGCATTGATCCAACGCAAGCACGAGTTGCAGGCGGAAAGAGGCGAAGCCGAGCCGGTCAAGGCCAGGAAAGCCCAATCGCGTTGAGTGTTGCCAACATGGCATCCTGCTTGGGCCGCCCTGCGGCTTCGTGAATTCCAGTGCCGATATTGCCAAAGCGGTGGCAGCGGCACGGGAGGCGCGAAGTCAGTCAAGAATGAAATACAACTTAAATAGACGAGGAAATTACTATGGAAATTACAGACAAAGTATCGAATTCCGCACATGCGGCTTATGATAAGATCGCCGATGCGACTAGCCAGGCTGTGGAAACGCTTGGGGAAAAAGGCGAACAACTGAAAAAAACCGAGCAGCAATTGATGAAAAATTGCCGCGGTTATATCAGGGAGAACCCCATGACGTCGGTGAGTATCGCGGTAGCGGCCGGCTTTTTGCTGAGCCGCCTGTTTAGCCGTCCTTAGACCGATCGTCAAACATCATGAACCCGAACGCCGCAAATGACCCTGCGGCTCAATTAGAGAGGAAACCATCATGGAAACCATAGACAAAGCAACTAATTTCGCACATGAGACTGTTGATAAGATCGCCACTGCGACCAATCAGGCCGCAGAAACGCTTGGCGAAAAAGACGTGCATTTGAAACATGCCGAGCAGCAACTAATGAAGAATTTCCGCAATTATGTCCGCTACAATCCCTGGGTAACACAGTAGCGGCCGGCTTTCTGTCAAGCCGACGTTAGGACCGATCGTCAAATATCATGAACCCGAACGCTGCAAATGACTTGCGGCTCAATAGAGAGGAAACCATCATGGAAACAATAGACAAAGCGGCTAATTCCGCAAATGAGGCGGTCGATAAGGCCGCCAGTGCGACCAATCAGGCTGCGGAAGCGCTTGGCGAAAAAAGCGAGCAACTCAAAAATGCCGAGCAGCAATTGATGGAGGATTGCCGCGCTTATGTTCACGATAACCCCATAACGTCGGTGGGTATCGCAGTGGCGGCCGGCTTTCTGCTGAGCCGCGTGGTGAGCGGCCGTTAGACCGTCAAACCTCATGAATCCGGATGCCATAGGGGATGAAACTCCCGGGCAAGCTGCAACCCGGGGCAATCCGGTAAGCAGTTCCGGTGTGCTGGAAGATGCGCAGTCGCTATGGCATGAGCTGCACGAACTAATCCACGATCGCATACGGCTTGCCGGGCTGGAGACGCAGCGGGCGGGCAAGAGCCTGGTGGACATGATTATGGCCGGAGTGATGGTTGGCATGTTGCTGATCAGTGCCTGGCTAGGACTTATGGCCGCCGCCGTGCTTGAACTCGTCGAGCATGACGTCGTGGCAACGAATAGCGCCATACTGCTTGCCGTCGCTTTCAATTTGCTGCTCGTACTTATACTATTTGGCGTGATACGCCGTAAAAGTCGCTATCTACAATTTACCGCGACCCTTCGCAGTTTTCAGACCACGCCCGCTGGGCGACGGGATACGGAAAAGACATGATCAATGCCCTTCTTAAAGCGTAACAAACCCAAGTCTCTGAGGGCTCAAATCAGGGCCGCGGAGCGAGAGCTGTTGAATCGTCAACAAAGGGTCGCTGTTCGCACCGCTACGCTGGTCCGAAACATCCATCAACAGGTGACCGCTCCGGCCACTTTACTGCTGGCGGGCGGCATCGGTTTTATCCTTGGCGAACTTACCCAGCGCCAAACCACCCAATCACGTGGCGCCGCCGATAAGGTACGCACTACCGAAACTACACCCTTGAGGACAGCGCTGAACCTCATGACCTCGATCCACACCATATACACGGCCTTGCCTCTAGCCTGGATGATGAAGTCCTTCCATCAACAGGTTCAAGATGTCGAGTAATTTGGTTTTAAGATATCAGGGCCACAAAAATGTATGTGCTCAAGTTATTTTCATTTCTAAACATTTGAAAATCAAAAATTTTTTTAGGATTCAAATCAATCTTTTTCAAAAAAAGGCGATGATCGGTATGAATAAAGTTTTTCAAATATTTTTTAAATGGAAATTTATAATCTTTGTTTCGATTGCTTTTACGTTATCAGGTTGCCCACTCACTGAGAACTTAAATGTTTCAACGGACAAACCAATTTCTCTGGTTATTGATAAACCGATCGAGGTGAAACTGGGCGCCGACGTAGCAGTAACCTGCGTTATAGCCTGGAATTTTAAAAGACAAGTTAGTTCATAAATTGTTTAAATTATCAATTGTAAAGGCGAGCCATTTTGGCCGACATTAAGCATTCCACTCCACCCCATCCGCCCCAACATCAGGATCGCCAAACGGGACTAAGGTCAAAAAGATGCCCGCCCATAAACCGGTGAATCTCATGCTGGTGTGTTTCATGTTCATTTCCTGTGAAAAAGGTATTTGTGAGAATCTCGTTGCCGCCGTGCAGCAGGCCAGCATTTCTGGAATCGGCTGCACGGCTCTGCAGTACGCGTTTTATTTGTTTTTCTTCAGATCTTCCTTGAGATCACCAAATCCCGCCCGACCCTTGCCGACGTTCTTTTGGACATTTCCCTCTACTTCCATATCCTTGTCGTCCAGCACCTTGCCGGTGACTTCCTTGACTTTACCTTTGGCTTCTTCGACTCGGCCTTTTACTTGATCTTTGTTCATGATTGTCTCCTGATAATTAATTTAGCCATGACCAGATAGTCGTGACCAAAGCCTGGAATAATGTATCCTATCGCTTAATAATAACTTTACACCTTAAACTGAACGCGTTCGGTGCGGCAACGCACACAGATTCTTAAATGCGCGGACTATTTCGAACCGCTTATGTGGAGAGGATAGATAAGGATTAAGTCTATACGACTGCCTCATGAAGGTGCGGCTTTATTGGCAGCATATCGCCGACCTCAACTTTCATCTGCCGTGTATGCAAAAACGGCCCCAAAATGCCGACTGGTTGCGATAACAACTTGCCTAGACCGGCTCGATACATCATAACCATGCGAATGTCGGGGAGCTCAAGGCATATCACCGGTATGCGATAGTATCTGCGTTAACGTACCGACCGGGTCTGATGTTTCGGCCTCGGGCCTGCATAACCCGAATGGACTTGCCTGGCAACCGCAGAGTGGCGCGCTCTGGGATACCGTCAACGAACGCGACGAAATCGGCAGTGACCTGGTGCCTGACTATATGACTTCGGTGAAGGACGGCGCCTTCTACGGATGGCTTTATAGCTATTACGGCCAGCATGTCGATACGAGAGTGAAGCCGCCACGGTCAGACCTGGTGGCTAAAACGATTGCGCCGGATTATGCGCTTGTCGCTCATACTGCTTCGCTCGGGCTTGTCTTCTATGCAGGCAATTTATTGCCGAAGCGCTTTATGGGCGGGGCCTTCATCGGTCAGCATGGCTCCTGGAACCGTCAACCCCGGAGTGGTTATAAAGTGATTTTTGTGCCGTTCGCCGACGGACACCCTGCCGGGTCATCTGAGGATATACTCACCGGTTTTGTCAGTGCGCAAGGTGAGGCGCTGGGCCGTCCGGTCGGCGAGGCCGTACACCGAGCAGGCGCACTGCTTGTCGCCGATGACGTTGGCAATAGCATATGGCGGGTGACCCCCGCTATGCCGAAATAAGGCTGCATCTATTTTTTATAGTTTAAACAGGTTGCTACTCCGAATTCAGTTAACTTTATTGTGCGACAACGCACAGACATAAGCCGTCAAAAAAGAGAAACTGAATCTGTCTCGTAAGGGAATAAAAGGGAAGCAAATATAAATCAACCACTGTTGTTAATCTTAACCAGGAGCAAAACAGTGAACACTAAACCTATGCATTCCTGCATTGACGCCTGCACAAAGTGCTACCAGACTTGCTTACAGACCGCCATGAACCATTGTCTTGACACCGGCGAATGCAATTTTCAACAGGTACTATGCCGCCACGCAAGCAGCCACAATCGCCGCCGACGAACGGACCCCTAACTTACGAGCGCTTTTCCAGTAAAGCAACGCGCTCATTACCCACAGCGTCGCGACGGCAAGTTGCCGTCGCGCAAAATCAATTGGAGATTCATAATGACCAAAGCAAATACAGGGGCTCAACCCATCAAGGGCAAACCGGCAAAGTCCGGGCCGGAAGAAGTAGCCGTTTCAGTCGGCAGCGGCGGAGAGTGGCACCAGACGGCCACCGGCGATCCGCCGGCGTTGACGACGAATCAGGGTTTGCCGGTTTCCGACAATCAGAACTCTCTACGAGCTAATCCGAGCGGTCCGACGCTGCTGGAGGATTTCATCCTGCGTGAAAAAATCACCCATTTCGACCACGAGC
>JAQTMV010000141.1 GCA_028714175.1 Methylococcales bacterium | reverse complement strand
TTTGATCAAGGCATCCAAGCTACGACCTGCGTCTGCTTTGCTTAAATTACCCTGTTCAGCGATAGCGTTGATGAGTTCCGACTTGGTCATGAGGCGCTTCCTGTGTAATAACGGTTAGGTTAAGTGAGTTTGAATACGCTTTATAGCTTATTTTTCGGCATAAATAAAATAATTGCAGGCAAAATCCCTGTAAATGATTTTTACAGGCATCAGGTTAATTTTATTTAGGGTGCCAAACAAATTTTAGATTCGCATTAATCACTTCCTAAGTAACACAATGTAATTATGTTACTTAGGAAGTCATTGAAATAATTGACTTCGGCAGGCTTCACCACTATCCTATGTAACACATATTTAAATTATCAAAAAAAGAGAACATAGGATGAACGCTGTCGACGCCGCCAATAAAGCTGAAATTGATATGATGCACGCAGTCCTCGCCAAAAAGTTTGGACAACTCTATGCGGATATTTGGAAAGTTGGGGTCAACTTATCACTGCGCATTAGTGATCTGCTCACTCTAAAATATGCGGACTTGAATCTTGATGATCGCTCGTTAAAACTAACCGAAGCAAAAACGGGAAAGCTCAAGAACATTCGACTGAATTCTGCGGCTATCCTGGTTATTGCCAGAAGGCAACAGGAGAATCCTGCTGACACGTGGTTGTTTCAAGTCCATAGTAACCGGGCCAAAGACAAACCCGTGAGTCGGGTTTCAGTCAGTCGCGTCTTTAAAGAAGCCGGGGAACTGTTAGGGCTAACCATCAACACCCACAGTATGCGCAAATCACGGGGCATGGCTATGTATAAGGATGGCGTGCCTGTTGAAAAAATTGCCAAGGTTCTAAATCACTCGAATACCACTTCAACACTGCGTTATTTGGGGATAACCCAAGAGGAAGTATTAAAAACCTATGATGAGTATGAGCTTTGATGATGTAAGCGATTTAACAAAGCCTTAAATTAAAACGGATATGGATTGTAGAGGATATTATAAATTGATCAAAATAGTTTGAAATCGGCCTAAATCGGTTTAAATAGTTTGACTATAATTGTATATAACACTTATTCTGGAACAAATATTATTTGGGATGATATTAAATTTTTTCCCAATCTATTAAAGAACATGACGTTTAACCGCTTGCCGTCGAGGAATTTGAGAAATGGCCGATAGTGAAGACCGCTGGTTATCGATAAACGAAATAACCAAACATCTTGGCATTAGTAATGACACTGTGTACAAATGGATTGATAAGTGTGGAATGCCTGCCCATCGCATGGGTCGTCTTTGGAAATTCAAAAAAGATGAAGTGGACGAGTGGGTAAAAGCTGGTGGAGCGGCCGATAAATACGAGAATCCGAATTCCAATCAATAAATAGAAAATATGGCGAATCTGATTCAAGACAAGATAAAACGATCTCTTCAGGCAGCTGAAGGCCTCTACTATCGACTGGTGTTGCTGGTGGGTGAGACCGGGTCCGGTAAGACGGAAATCCTTCGTGACGTCGCGGACGACCTTGGCGCTGAAATTATCAATATCAATTTGGCACTTTCGTCTGAACTTCTTGAACTGACTGCCAAGCAGCGGGCACTGCGCCTGCCCGGAATACTAGATCATGTCATAGATAAAACCAAGCCTACCGTGGTGCTCGATAACCTCGAAATCCTCTTCGACAAGCAATTGAAGCAAGATTCTCTGCGGCTTCTACAGGGCATTTCAAGAAATCGCTCTGTATTGGCGTCCTGGAATGGGACTACTGCCGGAGGTAGGCTCATTTATGCTGAAACAAGCCACCCCGAGTATCGGAGTTATAACCTGGCCGACACGCTAATCGTGGGTATGGATGGGACATCAACAGTCGATTCTGAAAAGAACACAATAGAAACAGGAAAAGCATGAAATACGGAGACCTTATCCAATTTGACCCGATTGAGTCTGTGGTTCGATTACTTGATGCGGACAAGTCTAGTGCGGCGCAACAACTCGTAAGCACCTATGTTATTTCCGAAGAAATGGCAGAACGACTCATTCAGCTTGTCTTTCCGCAGATGCAGTTTGAGCAACCAGTCGATAATAAAGGCTTGCTGGTCGTCGGTAACTATGGGACGGGTAAATCGCATTTAATGTCGGTGGTCTCAAGTCTTGCTGAGGATGCTTCACTGCTTGACAGTCTGAATCATGAAGGTGTTCGAAATACTGCTCAACTGATTGCCGGACGGTTTAAGGTTTTACGCACAGTTATTGGCGCATCAGAAATGTCCCTACGTGATTTGTTAATTCAGGAACTTGAGGAATTTTTAGCCATTAGTGGTGTTAGCTTTGAATTTCCTAAAGCAAATCGAATTTCAAATCATATGCGAGCCTTTGAAGACATGATGAAGGCTTTTCATGAAGTATATCCGGATCATGGGTTGCTTTTCGTTGTTGATGAACTACTCGATTACCTAAGATCCCGTACAGAAAAAGGAGAAGCAATCATTTTGGATCTCAACTTTCTTCGCGAAGTTGGTGAAGTTTGTAAAGACTTGCGTTTCCGTTTTATGGCCGGTGTGCAGGAAGCGATTTTCGACAGCCATCGATTCCAGCATGTCGCTGATAGTGTAAGGCGAGTCAAAGATCGTTTTGAACAAGTTCTCATCGCCAGAAATGATGTCAAATTTGTGGTTGCCGAACGATTACTCAAGAAAAACGTTGAGCAACAAGTCAAGATTCGGGACTATTTGATGCCCTTTGCCAAATACTATGGCAGCCTCAATGAACGGATGGATGAATTCGTTCGTCTCTTCCCTGTACATCCTGACTACATAGATACCTTCGAACGGGTCACCGTAGTTGAGAAACGTGAGGTTTTAAAAACCCTGTCCATGGGAATGAAAGGCCTTCTTGATAAAGTAGTTCCTCAGGGCGAACCTGGCCTAATTGCTTTCGATAGTTATTGGGCCACACTCAAACAGAACGCATCATTCCGCGCCATTCCCGAAATTCGGGCTGTCATCGATTGCAGCCAGGTGTTGGAATCGCGTGTCGAGCAGGGCATTACACGCAAGCTGTATAAGCCAATGGCTATACGTCTGATTCATGCGCTTTCGGTTCATCGTCTCACCACTGGCGATATTTATGCTCCTATTGGAGCATCAGCAGAGGAATTCCGCGATCGACTTTGTCTCTACCAACAAGGCATGGAAGATAGGGATGACGCAGCTGAAGACCTGCTTACGCACATTGAGTTGGTTCTTAAAGAAATTCACAAGACGGTTAACGGCCAGTTTATTTCGTTCAACCCCGATAACCGCCAGTATTATTTGGATTTGAAAAAAACCGATGATTTTGACGCATTGATCGACAAACGCGCAGAAAGCTTAGGTACCGCGCAACTGGATCGCTTTTACTACGAAGCGCTCAAACGCGTAATGGAATGTCAGGATGCTACTTATGTGACCGGCTATAAGATCTGGCAACACGAGTTGACTTGGCAAGAACACCGAGCCGCACGAACTGGTTACTTGTTCTTCGGAGCACCTAATGAACGCTCCACTGCCGTTCCGCAGCGGGATTTTTACCTGTATTTCATTCAACCTAACGATCCGCCCCGTTTTCGTGATGATAAGCAAAGTGATGAAGTATTCTTCCGGCTCAAGGAAGCAGATGAAGAATTTCAGACTGCACTCAAAAACTATGCCGCATCCCTTGACCTGGCTGCAACCTCCTCGGGTCATGCCAAAGCGACTTATGAATCCAAAGCCAATGGATTTCTAAAAAAACTGGTGCAATGGCTGCAAAAGAATGTTCATGATTGTTTTGAGGTAACGTATCAGGGACGAACAAAGAACTTTTCCAATTGGGCAAGAGAAGCGGGCAAAACCCTGCGTGATCTTTCCGGAGTATCTCCTCACGAGACCATCAATTTCCGCGATCTGGTCAATACTATTGCCGGTGCTTGTCTGGCTCCAAACTTTGTTAATCAAGCGCCTGACTATCCTTATTTCTCAATCCTCATTACCGGCAGTAACCGAACACAAGCTGCACAAGACGCGCTCCGTGCCATTGCCGGACAAAATCGTACAAAACAAGCCACGGCCGTATAAGATGCGCTTGAATTGCTGGATGGCGACAGGATTGATGCACACAAGTCCAAATACGCCAAATTCATTCTTGATGTTGTTAATGCCAAGGGGCATGGCCAAGTCGTCAATAGAAACGAACTTATCCAGGACGACCATGGGCTCGAATACCTGAATCCCGGTGCGTCAAGGTTAGAATCCGAATGGGCAGTTGTCATTCTGGCCACTTTGGTTTACTCCGGAGATATTGTACTTTCCATTCCAGGTAAGAAATTTGATGCCACAGCATTACAAATGCTTGCTGCAACCAGCATGGATGAGTTACTCCACTTCAAACACCTGGAACAACCCAAAGAATGGAATTTGCCTGCACTTAAAGCCTTGTTTGAATTACTGGGCATGACACCCGGCATGGCGCAGCTCGTTACCCAAGGCAAAGACGAACCCGTGCAAAATTTGCAACAGGAAGTTAGCAAGATCGTAAAACGCATTGTTATGACCCAGCAGACGCTCAAAGACGGTATTTCCTTCTGGGGACTGGATTTACTGACCGGTACCGATCTGTCCAGCCAAACCAACGGATTGAACGAAGCTAAGAGTTTTTTCGAATCATTACAGGCTTACACAACCACAGGGAAACTGAAAAATTTCCGTTACAGCGCACAAGAAGTGGTTGTGCATGACAAAGCCGTAAAGGCTCTCGATACCTTGGACGCACTGCGAGAATTTGCTATGGCTCACAGTCCAACTGCGTCCTGGCTATCTACTGCTGAAGCGGTATTGCCTACCGATCATGATTGGGTCGATCGCATGAAAACCACTCGCCAAGACATATTGGATGCGATAAAACAAACAGATCTGTCGACACTATCAGAACAATCTCAAATTATTGGAGCCAAGCTTCAAGAACTCAAAAAAGACTTTCGCCTGGTTTACATGAGTCTGCATACCAAGGCTCGTTTGGGCGTCAATGACGACAAACGTAAAGCGGCATTAATAAACGATGCACGTCTACAAACCTTGCTTAAACTCGCTGGTATAGACTTAATGCCTAGACAACAGCTAACCGAGTTTCAAAATCGTCTGGTTGGTTTGAAGAGTTGCTTCGCCCTGACTGAACAGAATCTGGATTCAACACCGGTTTGTCCTCACTGTAGCTTTAGACCCTCTATAGAAATAGGCTCGGCTGCTGGTGCACAAATGATCGAGCAACTGGACAACCAACTTGATACGCTGCTTGCCGGATGGACAAGCACACTCCTTGGTAATCTCGAAGACCCCATTACCCAAGCCAACCTGGAACTTCTCAAAGTGGATGACCGCGAACCCCTGGAAAACTTTATCAAGTCGCGGGAAATGCCGGTTCCTTTGGACAGCAACTTCGTCCATGCTTTAAAAGAAGTGCTTTCAGGTTTGGTGAAAATCACCGTAAAAGTCCAATGCTTGCAGGAAGCCTTACAAGTGACTGATGGACCAGCCACCCCAGGAGAAATGAAAAAACGTTTTGATGGCTATATTGATCAACTCACCCGAGGTAAAGACCCCGCCAAAGTACGGATAGTGCTGGAATAGGACGCATGGATGACTTTACAGGAAGACGAGCTAGTTAGGCAGAAAAGCATTGCCCAAGCCCAAGCCACAAAAATACCACAATTAAATCGGCAAAATGAATCAGGATGACCTTATCAAGCTGTTAAGTGCCCACGAATGGACAGAGGTTGAGTTCAAAGAAGCACAACAGGCCGTTCCCAAGAATGCGTACGAAACAGTGTCGGCATTTTCAAACACTTCCGGTGGTCATTTGGTGTTTGGCATCAAAAAGAATGGCGCATCTTTCGAAGTAGTCGGCGTTCTTGACGTGGACAAAGTTCAGAACGAATTTATTTCCACCTTGAGACAAAAGGAAAAAATCAGCCTGATCATCAATGTTAAAGAGAGTCTTCATCACATTGATGGGAATGATCTTCTCATTTTCTACATTCCAGAAGCCACAAGAACAGAGAAACCCGTTTATCTCAATGGCGACATCCGAAGAGCCTTTATCCGCAAAGGCGGGGCCGATGTCAAATGCAGTGAAGGCGAGTTGATGCGCTTACTGCGAGATGCCGACCATGAACGCTACGACAATGCGCCGTTGCCTGAATTTAAATCAGAAACCGTGTTTGATAATGAAACTGTTTCCTGGTATCGCCAACAGTTTGAACGTCGCAATCCTGAACACCAAAAATCAGAGTCCAATCTGAATTTTCTTTACGATTGGAATTTCTTAATCGAATGGGAGCAACGTCTTGTTCCGACACGAGCGGCAGTATTACTGTTTGGCATAGATCGTTGTGTGCGCCAGATACTGCCACGTCCTGTACTCGATTATCAGCGTATCGACACCACGTTTGACAAATGGTCACCCGATGAACGCTGGCATGACCGCTTGATATTCGAGGAAAATATTTTCAAGACTTGGCGAGGTTTGGTAGCTAAGTACATGCGTATCGCCGAACATCCGTTCTCGCTCGATCCTGCTACACTGCGTCGCAATGACGATCCACCGGACTATGTGTCTTTCCGGGAAGCTGCCATTAATCTTTTGATTCATCAGGATTACGGCGACCACACGCGTAAACCGGTGATCAAATTCTTTACCAATCGGACAATTTTCTGGAATCCGGGCGACGCATTCAATACCGCAGAAGAATTGCTCGACCCAACCGAAAAAGAAGTGCGTAATCCGGCCATAGTCAAGGCTTTTCGCCGCATTGGCATGAGCGACCAAGCCGGCACCGGCATCCGTTCCATCTTTCGAAATTGGCGTGAATTGGGTAACGTGCCACCGGAAATTCAAAATGACAAATCCAGAAAAGCGTTTGAATTGGTTTTGCGCAAACAGCCACTGCTGACACCAGAACAGAAAGCTTTTCAGAAAAATATCGGCGTCAACTTAACTGATCAGGAAGCTTCCGTTTTTGCTTACGCGACAGAAAATGACCGATTATCGCTAACCGACATTCGCGCACTCACGAATTGCACTCATGTCCAAGCAAAAGCCATAGCGGTTCGTCTGGTACAACAGGTATTGCTGGTAGACCTTGCTGAAAGTATTTTCGAACTCGCACCGGTCATGCAGAAACGCTTTGGTCATGCGGGGATGGACAAGACTAGGCCGGAATCAGAACAAGTAACCCAACAAGTAACCCAACAAGTAACCCAACAAGTAACCCAACAAGTAAAACAGTTACTGGAAATCATGGCTGGCGAAATGACGCGAAAACAGTTAATGAACGCCGTGGGTTTGAAAGATCGTGTGAACTTTGTGCGTAGTTATCTTGAGCCTGCTTTAGCGGATGGATTGATCGAAATGACCCAACCCGACTCACCCAAGAGCCCAACCCAGAAATACCGTCTGACCATCGCCGGCCAAGCATTTCTCGAAAAATTACAATAAGATTTATATGACTGAGAAGAACTTATTAAACACGCTATTTGATGAACTTCAACAAGAGACACTCGCCAAAGTGCGTATAGTGTTGGAATGAGTAACGACAAGCTTTTTATGTCTTTTCCAATACCGCAACTCAACGCCATTTTTTTGAAACGCCCCCAGCGTTTCTTGGCAGAAATGGTTTTTTCCGATGGGACTCAATCGCTTGTCTATTGCGCAAACCCTGGTTCTTTGAGTGGTTGCCTTCAGCCGAGTAGTCCAGCCCTTCTTTGGGATAGTGCAGACCCGAAAAGGAAACGTCGTTATACCTGGAGAGCAATAAAGCTTAAAGGTGTATGGATTGGTACGGACACACATCTTGCGAACCGCATTGTAGAGGAGGCTCTTTTGCAACGCCTAATACCTGGCCTTGACTGTTATGAAAAACTAGAACGGGAAAAGCTTATAGAGACGGGGCACCGTGTGGACTTCTTACTAACAGGGACAGAAGGTCTTTGTTTTATCGAGGTCAAGAGTGCTACTGTCGTAGAAAAGGGGGTGGCTCGTTTCCCTGATTCAATTACTCCTCGGGGCTTAAAACATCTTGAAGGTCTTACACGGAAAGCTGAGGAAGGGCACAGGGTAGTTCTTCTCTACCTTATTCAGCGAGGCGACGCTGAGAGTTTCACCGTAAGCGATACAAACTATCCCGCCTATGCTTCTGCTTTTAGAAAAGCTGTGGCAGTCGGTGTTGAAGCAATTGCACTTTCTGTAGCGCTTAGTCCCCAAGGCTTTGGAAGACCTAAGCCAATACCAGTGAATTTTTAACAAGAAACAATTAATTGCTTTCTAAGGCAATTGACCGTGTAACTATAAATAAATTTGAATTTAAAGGATTTGGTTATGAGTGGGAATAGTTTACTCGACAGACTTTCTGAGGAGTCAATGAAGACTTCAGGAATGGTGACGTGCTTAGGACAAACTTTTGCCAACGACGCTGATAGACGCAAGCATTTCACTGAGGTGCTGAGGCTAAAGCTACTAGATCCAGAGTTTCGCAAAATTGAAGGCTTTCCCCACGGTTCAGATGAAGATATTCTAAACCTGAGTGACCCGCCGTATTACACAGCCTGTCCTAATCCTTGGCTTGCCGATTTTATTGCCGAGTGGGATGCGCAAAAGCCAGTTCAGTCCGAGGACTACCATTATCACCGAGAGCCGTTTGCGGCTGATGTCAGTGAGGGGAAAACAGATCAGTTCTATCGTGCACACACTTACCACACCAAAGTGCCACATAAGGCTATTATGCGATATCTATTGCATTACACGCTACCAGGGGACATTGTGTTTGATGGATTTTGTGGAAGCGGTATGACTGGTATAGCGGCTCAGATGTGTGGAGATCGCAATATAGTGATGTCACTCGGTTACCAAGTGAAGCCAGATGGCACCATTTTGCAGAAGGAAACTCTTGAAAATGAAAAAACGGAATGGAAAGCATTTTCCAAAACAGGTGTTCGGTACACAATCCTGAACGATCTCGCGCCAGCAGCAACTTTTATAGCCGCGAAATACAATCTTCCGTTTGAGATTCAAATCTATGAAAAGACATTCAAAGCCCTTCTCAAAGAGTTGCATAACGAAATCGGCTGGATGTATGAAACGTGGGGTACAGATGGAAAAACTAAAGGGAAAATAAATTATACAGTTTGGAGTGAAGTTTTTTCTTGTCCAGAGTGTAGTGGCGAAATTGTATTTTATGATGAAGCATATGACTCTGAATCATATAAAGTTTTTGATTATTTTCCTTGTCCACATTGTGCAACATCATGTACAAAAAATAACCTGGAATTGTCTTTCAACTCTATATATGACCAATCCCTTGGTGATGTTATCGAAGTACCGAAACGCGTACCCGTTTTGATAAATTATTCTATTGGCAAAACTGTTTATGAAAAAAAACCTGACGCATCAGATATACAAACTCTTCAGAAGATAGATGCCTTAAAAAAACCAGATACCTTACCAACAGATGCTTTGCCTGATATGCAGATGGCAAATGTTGGTAGAATGAAAACGACCAAGACGAATTACATACATAACTTTTTCTTGCCGAGACAAGCACAGTCTATGGGCCTCTTGTGGAAGAATATTTTAAACATTGAAAACAAGAATCTCCGGTATGCACTGCTCTGGACAATTGAGCAGTCTATCCCAGGTATGTCAATATTAAACCGATATCAACCAATTATGCATGGACGTCCAGGCGGTTCACAAGTTAACCGACAGATGGCTGGTGTATTTTATGTGCCCTCCCATATTTCAGAATGCAGCCCTTGGTATAACTTAGAGGGTAAAATAAAAAGAATATCGAAAGCCTTTGGTAGTATTAAATTCGCTAATAGTGCGGTATGCATATACACCGGTGACTGCTCGAAATCTGGTATTCGATCAAATTCAATAGACTATATCTTTACCGATCCGCCTTTCGGAGAAAATATTTATTATTCCGACCTCAACTTTCTAGTGGAGGCATGGCATCGCGTCAAGACAAACCCAGTAAATGAAGCAATTGTTGATAAAGTAAAAAACAAAAAACTTCCTGAATATCAGGCCTTAATTGAAGCTTGTTTCAGGGAATATTATCGTACTCTCAAACCTGGCCGATGGATTACTATCGAATTCTCAAACACGAAAGCTTCTGTTTGGAATAGCATTCAGTTGGCTATAGCTAATTCAGGCTTCATCGTTGCTAGTGTATCCGCACTAGATAAAAAACAAGGTACATTTCAAGCTGTAAATACCCCGACAGCTGTTAAGCAAGACCTCGTCATCTCCGCTTACAAACCGAGCGAAGGCTTTGAAAAGCGCTTTTCGCAAGAGGCCCAAACCGAAGAAGGTGTCTGGGATTTCGTTCACACGCATCTGAAATATTTGCCAGTCACTAAACGCCAAGGTATTTTGCTGCAAATGGTGCCCGAGCGTGACCCGCGCATCCTATTTGACCAGATGGTGGCCTACTTCGTTCGCAAAGGCTACCCAGTGCCGATTTCAAGCCAGGAATTTCAGATGGGGCTATCGCAACGCTTTATTGAGCGCGATGGCATGTATTTTTTACCTGACCAAGCTCCCGAATACGATCGTAAGAAAATGACCTCAGGAGAGCTTCAGCAAACCTCGTACTTTGTCTTTGATGAGGCTTCGATGATTCAATGGCTACGTCAACTTGTTAAAGAAAAACCGCAGACCTTTGCTGAGATCAACCCACAGTTCATGCAGCAACTCGGCGGCTGGAGTAAAAACGAAGAGCAGCTCGACCTTCGCGAACTCCTCAACCAGAACTTCCTTTGCTACGACGGTAAAGAGTTGGTTCCAGAACAAATTCATGCTTACCTTTCCACTAACTGGAAAGAGCTACGTAACTTGCCGAAAGACGATACCACGCTGATCGCTAAAGCCTGTGATCGCTGGTATCTGCCAGATCCCAACAAAGCAGGCGACCTTGAGAAGCTGCGCGAAAAAGCTTTGCTCAAAGAATTCGAGGAATACAAACAGGCCAACAAGAAACTTAAAGTCTTCCGTTTGGAAGCTGTTCGCGCTGGCTTCAAGAAATCCTGGCAAGAACGCGACTACACCACCATCGTAGCTGTCGCTGACAAGATACCCAACAACGTCCTAGAAGAAGATCCCAAACTGCTCATGTGGTACGACCAGGCAGTTACAAGAATTGGAGGTGACTGAGAATGCTTAAACAATTACGAATTCAGAATTTTAAAGGTTGGCAAGATACAAGTTCAATCCGAATGGCTCCGCTTACCTTGTTCTTTGGCGCCAACAGTTCCGGCAAGTCGAGTCTCGGTCAATTTTTGATGATGTTAAAACAAACGGTTGAATCTCCAGACCGGAAAGCTGTGCTTTATCCGGGCGGAAAAAATTCAGCAGTTCAATTAGGCTCCTATCAGGAAATGGTTTTTCATCGTAATCCGAAAAACAAAATCTCGTTCGATTACAAATGGGATTTTCAGGACGTATTGAAGATTAAAGACCCTATCTCTGGTCAGCTATTTTCTGGCGATACACTTTTATTTGAAGCTGAAGTCGGACTCGGTGATAAGGATCAGCATTCATTGGTACTCGATCACCTCAAATATCATCTGATGGACAATGAAAAGGACGTGCTATCAGTGGGTTTGGAGAGAACGTCCGGCACAAAATCCGAATATAAAGCCGAGGCAAATATATATTCACTTATCCGACAAAAAGGGCGTGTATGGTCTTTGAAAGGGGCAGTTCGGTTTTATGGATTTCCAGATGAGGTGGTTGCTTATTATCAGAATGCTGATTTCGTTCAAGAGCTTAATTTGCGTCATGAAAAATTGTTCCGCTCACTTTGCTACCTTGGGCCACTTCGAACAAAGGTCGAGCGATTATATTCCTGGACTGGTATTGAGCCAGAAAGTGTGGGTTACGCGGGCGAGAATACCGTTGCGGCAATACTAGCTGCTCGTAGTCGTAAAATCAGTCTCGGTTACAAGCGTCCGGCTAAGCCATTCGAGGAAATTATTGCACTGAAGTTGAAGGAAATGGGGTTGATTGAGGAATTCAAAGTCAATCCCATTTCTGAACAGCGCCAAGAATATGAAGTCAAAGTTCGCACCAAAGGATCGATAGATTGGGTTGATCTTCCTGATGTTGGCTTTGGTATCTCCCAAGTGCTTCCTGTGTTGGTTCAGTGTTTTTATGCTCCGCAAGGATCTATCATTCTTATGGAGCAGCCGGAAATTCATTTACATCCTAATGCGCAGTCGGCCTTGGCAGATGTGATGGTTGATGTCATCAACTCCAGAGAAAACGGCGAGGCCAGAAATATCCAGTTGATTATTGAGACGCATTCTGAGCATTTTTTACGACGGTTACAAAGACGGATTGCCGAAGATGTCGTACCACAAGAAAAAGTGTCCGCATACTTTGCCAATATCACCAAAACACCTGCTACCTTGGAGCCACTTCAACTTGATATTTTTGGCAACATACGAAATTGGCCTGAAAACTTCTTTGGCGATGAAATGGGCGACATTACTGAGCAAGCTAAGGCAGCAATGAAAAAGCGAATAAGTCAAAGCACCAGCGACTTGGAGATTTCTAAATGACCGGACTGTCAAAGAAATGCCTGGTCGATACCAATGTGCCAAAAACGGCAAACCTTGCTCTCGACCCGGCAACGATCCCACAAGAATTGACTGGTTGCGTTTTAGCCTGCGTTGAGGCGATCGAACATGTTGTCAAAAAAGGAGGCTTGGTTATTGATGATGGCAATGAAATCTTTGACGAATACCGCCAACAGCTGTCGATGAAAGGGCAACCCGGCGTTGGAGACCATTTCATGAAATGGGTTCATGACAACCGGTGGAATTTTCCAGACGCTGATCGAGTAACAATTACAAAAAATGGCGAATCATACAATGAATTCCCTGCCCATGTCGGCTTGATTCAGTTCGATAATTCTGATCGTAAGTTTGTCGCAGTAGCTAATGTACATTCTGCAAAACCGACGATCTTACAGGCAACGGATAGCAAGTGGTGGGGATGGAAAGATGCTTTGGCCGAGGTTGGTATTACAGTGCATTTTCTGTGTCCAGACTATATCAAAGCAAAGTACGCGGAGAAAATGGACGCGTGAAAAATGACTTTTTCAAGTTCCCTTCTACTCCGCACCTAACGCTTTTTGGTGGTACCGAAATCAGGGATGATAAAGTCATGTCGGAATCAGAGCGGAATGAGTTCCTTAGGCATGAACTTATAGTTGAAGAAAAGGTGGACGGGGCAAATCTTGGGATTTCCTTTGATCATGAAGGAAATATACGTGCTCAGAACCGAGGCACATATCTGCATTTTCCATGTTCAGGGCAGTGGAAAAAACTTTCTGAATGGATTCATCCTAGAACTGATGCACTTTTCGAACAATTGACCGACAAATACATTCTTTTCGGGGAATGGTGTTATGCACAGCACTCGGTTGTTTATGATAGGCTTCCTGACTGGTTTTTGGGCTTCGACGTTTTCGATAAGGGTACCGCCAAGTTCTTTTCATGCTCTCGACGAAATGATATGTTTGATGCGCTTGAAATTTCCCAAGTGCCGATGATAGAACGTGGTCATCTCACTCTTTCAGAACTTAAAAGTCTCCTTTCGCAATCACAACTAAGCGACAACCCAGCAGAGG
>JAQTMV010000140.1 GCA_028714175.1 Methylococcales bacterium | reverse complement strand
GCAAGACAATCGTATAATCAACTGACAAGGGACGCTATTTTTCAGAATGTAGTGCCACATGGATTTTTTATGTAATGTAATATATTGATTATAAATGTTTATTATTTTTAAGTGTTAAATATGGGTTCAGGATCACCTCCCAACGGTTTGCGCCCATACCATATGCCGCTTCCTTGATGCGATAGGGGACCATTCTCAGGGCATCCTGGGACACAGCTGCAATAGTTGGAAGGATCATAATTGAAAGAACCAAAGCTGCAGGCAGCATTCCCGGTCCACTCAGGGTCGTGCTAAAAAACGGAAACCAGCCGAATTCGGCATTCAGCCAGTCTGCTATCGGGCGAACGAAGGGTATCACCACATAAATACCCCAAAAGCCATAAACAACGCTGGGAATAGCTGCCAAGAGTTCGACAATGGTCCGGAAAATGAAAGCAATCCGAGCTGGTAAAAATTCCTGGGTGAGGAAAATCGCCATGGTAACGCCAAAAAAGCCGCCAATAATCAGGGCCAGGATTGAACTGTACAGGGTACCCCAAATTTCCGGCAGGATTCCAAAAGCTTGCTTATTGACATCCCATGTGGTGCCGGTCAGGAAGCCAAGCTGATACTTATTAATGGCAGGCACCGCCGCGGCGCCGATTTTCCAAAGGATAAGTCCGACCACTATGAGGATTAACCAGGCGCAAACCGTGGCCAATCCCCGGAACGAGCGGTCAAACAGATAATCAGCCTGCGAAGGGGGACCCGAGATTTGTTCACCGGCAGCGGTTTGTTCAAAAGCATTCATTGAGTTACCACTATGCTTGATGGAAATAAAGATTGGAAAGCAACGGGTTAGCTTCGAAGAGCCTCAAAATCTGACCCTTCTGCTCGCAAGTCCCGTCATTGAATTTTGTTGACAGCAGCGCGGACTGCCGAAACGACATTCTCGGGAAGCGGAATATAACCCATTTTGGCGCTTTGCTTCTGACCTTCGGTCAGCCCATACTCGACCATTTCACGCAGGATCTCGGCCTTCTTGGGATCGGCGTTTTTCTGGTAAAACAGCATCCAGGTAAAGGAGGCAATCGGATAAGATTTATCGCCTTCAGGATCGAGTACCCAGGCAATAAGGTTATCCGGAAATTGCACACTAGCCAGCGCCGCTTCGCCACTCTCCTCGCTCGGTTGCACAAACTGGCCGGCCTTGTTTTGCAGTTCGGCCATCAGGACCTTGGCGCCCAGGGCATAGCCGTATTCGATATAACCGATGGCGCCCGGCGTCTGCTTGATGGTGGCGGTGACGCCATCGTTTTTGGGCGCGGCGACGATTTTGTCGCTGCTCGGCCAGTTAACTGTTTTACCAGCTCCAGGGCCATTCTTCCAGCCCGGACTAATCGCGCCGAGATGACTGGTAAAAACGAAGGTCGTGCCGCTGCTATCGGCCCGTCGCACCACAGTAATAGGTAAATCCGGCAACTTCAGATCGGGATTGGCACTCAGAATACGGTCATCATTCCACCGGCTGATTTTACCGAGAAAAATATCCGGATAGACATCACGAGGCAGCTTCAAACCCTTTGGATTGCCGGGAAGGTTGTAGGCAATCACGATTTCACCAGCCGTCATCGGTAGCAAAACGACACCGTCCTGAACCTTGGCGATTTCCTCGGGTGTCATCGCTGCGTCGCTGGCCGCAAAATCAACCGTGTGGTTGATAAAGTCCAGGATTCCAGCACCGCTGCCTTTCGCCTGGTAATCGATGTTGGCGTTCTTGTGGGTTTTACTAAAGCTCTTGAACCATGCGGAGTATAATGGAAACGGAAAACTGGCTCCGGACCCCGTCAGTCTCATTCTTTCCTCCGCAGCCGCGGGGCTGAGGCAGACCAGATTGAGGACAACCCCGAGCAAACATGTAACAATACCGAATTTATTCATTGAATAGCCCTCTTTTATAGAAACAATCAAAAATTACCAGGATTAACTATAATCAGGCTACATTACGAAAGTATGACAGAGCATTGACAAAAATGGATTTTGTGCGTAGCAAGTGTCCTGTCACTGTTTTGTTACCAACAACTGTTATTATTGGCCCTATTGGTTAAAGCCACCCCGGAATTTTCCGAAACAGTAACTTCAGACACCCAGACCTCTAGGATTTTAAATTGACCCTACTTTGAACACCATACGCAAATTTGTACGAGGAAATCGAGTCTCCGTTGCATTGAGTTGAGTACATAATTTTTCAATCACGTTATTAGACATGACATTTGCTAAATGAAGGAGACGGATGGCTAATGTTTGTGTTTCCAGATCAGGCAGTAAATCGGCTTCAGTTTTATAGAGCGCGCAAAGTAGGGTACGCACTTCATCAGGGTGAGACATAGTTTCACGCAGACTATTAGCCATAGCAGTTTCTGCACGATAAGCCGTCATTTTGATGGTATCGACCAGATGCTTGCTTTGTGTGCTTAACCGTTTAAATTTCTGGTCCTCTGGTAAATCATTCACATCCATGTGGCGAGGTGTTTCCTTGCGTGTTTTTTTGAGCGCATCAACGGCATTTTTCTGCTGTTCTATCGCTTCATTCAGCTCCGCTTTCTGTTGCATGAAAGGCTGATTTTTTCATCATCCAGCGTTCCTTCAAAGTGCATGGCACCAAAATTGGCCAGCATACGCCCCAGCTTGCCCACTTGCGATCTGACCTTGCCATCCAGATCGTGATAAACGGGATTGACCACTTGCGCGTGGGCTCAGTTATCGTTGCCACGCTATAGTCGGCAAGCTTATCAAGACCGTAGTGTTCACGCATGTACTTGAAGTAGTTTTCCTGACACCATCGGGCAAACATCTTCGCTCCAATAAGGGTTAAATCCGCTTGATAATCGGTGGCTAAAATGGCGGTTTGATGTCCGCTTTCGGTGAGTTTGCGGATTTCACGCACCCAGAGGTTATTGCTTAAACAGACGCCTCGCTCAGCCAGTTTGACTTGCGTTCTTTCCCCCGTGGGCAAGGTCAGGGTGTACTCAGAAAACTCGGTTTTTAACGGCCATAAAAGGCTGTCCATCCATGGTGTTGACCCAATAGTCGGTGGCCTCTCGAAGAAAGCGTTTTTGCCGGGCAACATGATGCTTGGGCAATTGGGTTTGGTGGCCGTTATAGACGCGCACATGACCATCAATATATGGAACACCCGCTTGCTCCGGGGTTGATTCCAGCCAATAGCGGCACATTTCAGTACGCCAGCTTTTAGCCTGATGGTGTTCACTGAGTGCCCGGACTTTGATCGTAACGTGCGAGCTTCCGGAATACGATCCAGCCCTAATAATTTGCCCCATTCACCCGGGGCGCAATAGCGTAAAGATTCGATGGCTTTGAATCGGGTTAAGGCCATAAAAGCCAGCAGTAAAAAAAGACTGTCCAAGCCATAGTAACCTTTAGCCAACTTGAAAAACTGCTCGGTATATTTCAACAGGCCCATGGCTAATAAGGCAGGGAGTGCGAACAGGATGCCGCCATGGGGCACATCTAAAACCGGTTAAAATTCAGGTGCCACGGATTCCAAATCGCCAATACTGGCGGCAACCCGTCCCATCACATCTTGGGCGCCGACGCCCATGAGCGCTACTCGGTCAGCGCTACTGCGTTCACTTTTACTGGTTACGAGGCTATCAGGCTCTTTTTTTGGCGGGCTTATGCAGTCGTCCTGCCCGTATTGTTTTTGACAAGGTATCTGGTTTGATATCAAACTTTATGGCAATATCCACTACCTCTTCGTGTTTATCCAATAATTGTTGAATTTGCTCGATCACAGGTCGTGTTAATTTTGCTGCCCCCCGCCGTTTTTTGGGCTTATAAAAACCCCCAGGACCTTCTTCTCGATACCGCTTGGCTGAGCGTTTAACACTGATAGGTGTTACCCCGAAAGCGCGGGCAATTTCCATTTGTTGCGTATGACCATTGACACAGAATTGGGCCGTAATCATTTGGAATGATCGAGCATCTTCTTCCTTGTGACTAAAAACAGCTAAGCTGCCGTTGACATAAGTGATGTTCCTGTCTTCTTTGATGAAGGCGAGTAAGGCAGTGATGTGGGTAACGCCCACTGGAAACATGGGCAATTGTAACTGGGGTATTTTTAAAATTCCGGCTGAACGTGCTGAGGCTTGATAGGGTAACATCACTAATCAGGGATCATTTTAAAATCCGAGATATTTAGCAAGCAACGGTGATTTTTTTCAACCTTACGACTGTATCACTCTAATTTTTTTTGATCTTTTATTGGCGTCAATAAAAGTTTGCTTTGGATAGAGATCAGGTTGTCTGCATTCATGCCATTGGACAAGGTTTGGTACCGACAATTTTCTGAGGCTCAATGAGCCAGGGGTGCAGAATACTTCCTTAAGAAGCGAAGCTCTATCGTCTTGATCCTGATGAGTGACTGGTGCGCATCGGTAAGTTGCGCGAACCAACCAATGAGAAGACGGGTGTGTATAGTAAGTAAATGCCAGGACAAAACGATACTAGAACAGGCAAAAGGACCAGTATGACGACAGATTGAGTGAATTAAATGGGTAACCGGTGGACTTGTGGACGCGTCCTGCGGAACGGTCCGAGCAGGGCCGTGTGGATAAACATGGACAGCATCCCTGCTGCCCACAGCTTATCCACACTCTCGGGCCTCGCGACCACGAAGCCCACAGGTTCAATAACAAGATGGAGTGTTTATTGAATATAATCCAGGGAATGGAGTCGTACAAAAAAAATCCAAAATTTGCTTGTAGGATTTGTTTGGCTTATTGACAACGGCAGGCTAATGGGTGACTCCAGTTATTTATGAAGCTTAATGCTATTTTTTTGGAAAATGTAGCTGTATATAAGCCTTGCAGGATGAGCTTAAAAAGCATACTTGCAAGGCATTTAGATCCCCGGTCAATTCTTTGGTTCAATACTTAACAGGTTGTATGGCGGCCCTAATTCAACATCAAACAGACTCTGCCCATCGACAACTATACAGGGAATTCGAGCAATTTGAGTGGCCGAATCATAGCTGGCCGTACATTCCGGGGTAGGCCCGCATGTGCCGGACAAGCAAGACAACACTACGTGGTACTCTCCTGGTGACTGTGGGAAACGGCCACTAAAAACAGATATTGTATGTGTTCCGGCCTGTTCTAAAACGATATCTGTAGAGAAACCAATACGCGCATTCCCAGCACCAATACATTCTTCTGCAGCAGTTGTCCCATCAGGGGCAATGATTTTTAAACAAGGATTAATATAGGGGATTGAGGGGGGGTTAGGTACTGTGGTTTGATTCGTTACAACACTGATCCTGTCCCCAGCTTCTCCGAAAAACCTGAAAAAGTCCTCGTCCGCACCTATATCTATCTTACAATTTATAAGTTCTCCATATTGTATTTGCATGTCTGTAGGTTCAATCTCACAGGTGGTGGCCGAGAACACACTCAAGGGAAGAAAAAACAATAAGAACGTAAAGCATTTGATTTTATTATATGTTTTCATTATTTTGTTCCTTACAAACTAATTGTTATGAACATTTATGAAAGTTAAAGTCTCTTCCAATATAAATTGAGTTTGATAAATGAGTTTGAATGGGACCTGAATTTTTTTCATAAATTCAGCTTGAAAGACGCATAAACTGCGTTCATGATAGCCATCATAAGCATTAATGATCTGAATACCGTTGACCATTTGAACAATTTTTATCCGGCAAACAAGCTGTTGAATTGTTGCATTCCTATTTCCCAATAGCAAGAAGGAATGTTATATAAAAGAAACGGTTCAGCCTGATTAAGCTCAATAACGGGCATTAGGAGCCTGCCCGAAAACTCTGTATGTAGATTATCGACACCATATATTGTTGTAGTTAAGTACAATAACTACTATATATTGCGTTTTTTTGGTATTTTATATTTTCGGACAGACTCCTAGGTCCCCAGGCATACAATTTTATATAATGAATCAGGGTTTATTTTTTCTGATCGCGCTCATTCCAAAATTTACTTACCACAACATGCCGTTTTAGAGGTACAACATGGACATTTCGAAAGTCATCCGTTCATTTATCCCGATCTTTTTTGCATCAGTTTTTACCTTCAACGTATCGTCGGCGGAAAAATGCGAAACCATCCGCTTCAATCATGGAGAAAGTTCCGGTACCTTCGACGGCATTGCTACGCCAGAAGATATGAAATGTTATCGGATGGCGACAGACAGGGGACAGACGGCCTCATTGCGTGTCATGGCAGGAAATAATATCATTTTTACAATTGACGGGGTTGTCGATGCGCAGGATTCCTACACGTTCACAACCGATAAAAAGACATACAAAATATACATAGGTCAATTGATGCGATCGGTTACGAATCAACCCTTTACGCTCTTTGTTTCAATCAAATTAGCCCCCGTCCAACCCTTCAATGCGCTGGTACTCAAAGAAGGGTCACCCATTAGTCCATAGGACGGATTAGACGCGCATCCAGAGGAACTTTCAGTTTTTATTGATCTGTGGGCGCGGCGTAATCTGCCATATTGTGTGTTCATGCATTCGGCGGATTACGACGCGCGGAAAGTCTTTCCATGCTCAAAGTTTATAAGGTTTGCGCGTCTAATCCGCCCTACGCACTTCACGTTGATAAAACAATTTTTCCACACGTTGAATATGATCTAACAAATCGGCATTATCAATATGCGAGTATGACGACAAGTCAACGGTATAAGGCAGTAGCAAATCATCAATTTCAGTTTCAATACGATTGAGTAAGGAATATGCTAATTTGTCACCCAATAGTGTTAAATCAATGTCCGAACCATTGCGATATGTGCCTTTTGTGCGTGAACCTTACAGAAATGCTTGCTCAATTTCCGGATATTTCCTAAACGTTCTTTAATGTTGCAGGCAATTGAATCTGCCGTTTCTTGATTGTAAGTGTGGCTGGTGCGATTACGGTCTCTAATCATATCCATCCAGCCATCACCCTCTTGTATTAAATCCAGTTTGAATGCTTCGCGGGTGGCATCGCGTGAACCGTGAATAGCTTGATGGCCTTTCTCTATTAAATAATCGCGTAAAACATTCCATGCGAGTTCATGGGTATATTCAAATGCCTGAATCAAGCCTTGCTCTTCCAGTTCATTTAACTCGCCTTTATCAATAAACCTTGTCAATTGTTGTAGTGCTTTTTGATAATTGGCAAAGCGCTGTTTCCAGCGCACCTCTTCGTTCATGCGTCATAGACCTTTTGTTTATGTGATCCTTAGCGACCCAGGGAAATGTTGACAATGTTTTTATTCTAAAGGCAACGCATCATGTTGTACAATCAAAAGAAAGCTGAGCTTGTAGATTGGGCGGGCTTTTTTTGCCTACCAGAATAAGCGATATAAGGTGGGCAGAAAAGCCTTGTCCACACGACTGCAACCCCCTGGTTCAGTTATCCGGTAATCCCGCTAGCCAAACCTGAATCCGGTCAACTGCCTGTCTTGTTAAATTGGCAAAACCGCTTACTGCGCCTGCCGCATCGGGTGTTGTAGCGGGCCTTTCCAGATAAAATTCCTGTGTACCGGCTTTCTTCTTATTATCGTCAGAATAAGCGTCCACAGTAAAACGTATTACTACACGCGCTCGATCGGGTGCATCGAATCGCTGTTCAAAATCTTGTAACCAGATGGTTAAAGAGTAATTCCGGAACTTTCCGCTGGAAATAAGTAGCTGTTCAAACAATTCGGGGGGTGAAGCAATCCAGAGATCCAAAGCATAAAAACCCACACGAGTTGGAGACGCATAAAGCGGCCGGTAACGTATGCGATCGTCCCAGAGCCATGTGGGGGCATCCACGGTAATCGCAGGTTTATTACTTCGCTTGCTCTTATAAGCCGAAATTGAAACAGGCAAGCCAAAGTCATGCAGTGCAGACTGCCTGGATGAAACACTGCAACCTGTGCCTGATAATAGCATGGTAAAAAATAGCAAACCGATCAATAAACACTTCATTTTGGTTCCTTATACCCTGGTTCACCTGGTCCCGAATCGTGTTGATCAGGACCCAGCAGCAATGCTTGCGGATTATTATCCAGCATCGTGGCGGTTCTTTTTACCTGTTGTGCTGTCGAGCGCAACTCAGTCAGCAATTTATTAATTTTCGGCAATGTTGTTTGCAGCAATAGATCACCAGCTGTCTCACCTGTATTAACAAGATTGCCGGCTTTTATGCCGAGGGTTTTGACTTCCGTGGTTAAACTCTGTAAATCGCGAGTCAATGCATTGATATGGACCAAGGTTTTTTGCGTATCGGTGGTCAATGCAGGAATACCCGCCAGCGCCTTATCAACGCTCTTTTGCAAATCGGAAAGTTTGCCGGTCGAGGTTTTCAGGTTAGCTAGAATATCGCCGATATTTTTCTCATTTTCATCATTTAACAACGAACTTAGCCGCACCATTAAATGATCGGCTTTATGCAAAAGTTCTTCTCCTGAATTCATCAACTTATCGGTCAACGACGGTACCAGAGGAATGCGAAACATGGGCTTATCCCCAGGCGGTAAGAATGCGGGGATAGTACCGCTATCCTCTAATTGAATCTGGGTCAAGCCCGTCACGCCTTTTAATCGTAATGTCGCATAAACTCCTTTGGTAAAAGTGATGTTTCTATCGACTTCAATCGGAATCAGAATGATACCCGAGTCACGCGGGTCAAATAGAATTTTGATAACTTTTCCTACGGCAATACCCCGGTAAAAAACCGTTGACTCAGGATTAAGACCGGAAACAGATTCCCGCGTTGAAATAACATAGACATTGCGCTCCCGCTCAAAATGGCCAATCCAGTAAATAATTGCCGTTACCGCCACCACAAAAACAATCAAAAAAAGGCCCGTGATCAGTGCATGCTTGTCTTTACCCATGAGTAGCCTCTTGATAATGAAATACCCGCTGAGCGCGTTTATTGTAAAAAAATTTTTCAACAAAAGGATGCTTGCAGTTCAAGACCGAAGCCAGTGTGCCAAAAGCAATCAGTTGATTATCTGCAAGCACGGCTACCTTGGTACATATATCTCTCAGAATATCCAAATCATGGGTAACCATAAACACGGTAAAATTAAGAGCCCGATGCAGTTCGGATAACAGACTGACAAAATCTTCACTGGAAATAGGATCCAGACCGGATGTCGGTTCATCGAGCAATAAAAGGCCCGGCTCCAGAATCATCGTGCGAGCCAGTGCTACTCGCTTGATCATGCCGCCGGACAGATCTGCCGGTTTTAACCAGGCATCCTGGTCGGACAAACCAACCATTGACAGCTTCATAAACACTATTCGCTTAATCAATTCCTCATCATGAAAACCGATTTCCCGCAATGGAAAGGCAATATTATCAAAAACATTCAACACGCTGAATAAAGCTCCTTTCTGAAACAGGACGCCGCAATTATTACGCAGCCAGTGCCCATGGCTCTTTGTGGCATTTTTCAAGGAATGCCCCATAACGAATATTTCACCCTGACTGGGTGTTTGCAGGCCAATAACTTCGCGTAACAGGGTCGTTTTGCCACAACCTGATGCACCCACCAGCCCCAATATCTCACCATGTCCCAAACAGAGATTAATATCCTGGTGGACTACTTTATCGCCAAAGCTCGTCCAGACATGCTCAATCTGTATTGCGTAGGACCCCGTCATGGCATACCCACGCCCATAAACAAAATGGCAAAAACCGCATCGTTCATAATCACCACGGTAATCGATGCGACGACGGAATTAGTTGTTTCACTGCCCAGACTTTCGGTATTCGGTTTGATTCTGAAACCAAAATGACAGGCAATCAGCGCAATCATCAGGCCGAATACTGCGCTCTTCCCCAAGCCAATAAAAACATTAACCAACGGCACTGCATCAGGTAATCTAAGATAAAATTGCTGGTAGCTAATATCCAGGGTATTTTGCGCCGAAAACATCCCGCCTATAAGCGCCGCTGCACTAGTCCATGCACTTAAAAGAGGCAAGACTATCGTCAGCGCCGCTACTTTTGGCAGAATCAGGCGCAAGGAATGGGAAATGCCCATCGCCGATAACGCATCCAGCTCCTCAGTGACCCGCATGATACCGATTTGCGCAGTCATTGCTGAACCGGAACGGCCCGCGACAAGAATAGCCGCCAATAAAGGCCCCAATTCACGAATAATGCTCAATCCCAGAATATCAATAATATAAATTTCCGCTCCAAAAGTCTTTAATTGTAATGCTGACAGATAACTGAGCACTATGCCGATTAAAAAGCCCACCAGAGCCGTGATTCCTAAAGCCCTGACGCCGGCATCATAAATCGTGATGGAAATCTCCGCTCTGGGAGTTTCGCCCGGATGAACCAGCAGATGACCCAAATCCAGAACCAGTTGACCTGACAAAGTCACCAGATCCAACAATTGTACCCAAAAGCTCCAAATCAGATGATGAAAATAGTTATAGATTAAAATGAAACGAGAAACAATAGGTTCAGCAGCGGGTACGGTCTGCGCTTGCCACCTCTCAAATAAGCGCTGATGTTCCGGTTTTACCAGTAACCCGGCCGGCATCTGTTCTCCCCATGCTTGCCAGAGCATCAGGGCGGCAGCGCTGTCGAGTATGTCAACCGAGCGCATATCCCATTGATAGGTTTTATTAGCACCGGCGTGACTGATTTTACGTTGCAGATCCGGTGCAATCGACAGGTTGCGAAGATTCCAGTTGCCGGTTAATTTGACAAATTGCCGGCCGTTGTCTTGTTTAAGGACTTCTAGCAAGGGCGGTAAATCCGGATTGGTCAGGATATCAGTCATCGGGGTGTTAACTATTGCAAACAATGCAGGCCAGTTTATCGTATTATTCCCTGGCGCCTGGTGGAAGTTTTAACTTATAGTCGATCTTCAGGTTTTTCAGGATTTTTTTTCCAGTATGGACTGGATTAGCGTTGCCGCCAAATGGTTTAAATATGATACCGGTTCTAATTCGTTTTGCCGGGCAAAAATGCTGCAAACAGGCTGTCCTGTGTGAATTAATGAACCTGGCTCAGGCAAATCCATACACCAATCCGGCCATGCAAATGCTTCAGGAATCAACATAGCCTGATCGGCATAAACAATTTGATAGGCGTTATAGCCGTCTTGATCTAAATTATATTCAGGCAATTCACCTTGACTCGCCTTGATATGTCCAATCAATAAATCGGCATTATATAACTGCATACTGGCAGAAGGTCTCGGGTTGATTTCCAGCAAATAACTTTGATCACCCGCCTGTATAAAGTCCAGCGAATTTAAGCCTTTAAGAGCAAACACAGGAACGATTTTTTTTAGCCAATGCGTTACCAAGAACTTGTGTTCATTTAACAGTTCACTGCTATTGGTAATGCCTGAAAAAATAAATTCTTCAGTCTCACTCAAGCCGACAGTCCATTGTGTATTAAAGCCCAGCACCTGCACAACCTGTCCATTTGCCATAAACAGCGCAGAATGCTGGGTACCGGTTTGATATTTCTGCCAATAACACGGTGATCCTGAAGCGTTATTATTTTTATACCGCTTTATGCCAGCGCCGCCTTGTCCTCGCATCGGCTTAACCAGCCAGTTATCAGCATCATTTGGCGCTTTAAAAGCCACGTCAGGATAGACGATATCTAACACATCCAATACCGAAAAGAACTCAGGCTTATTATGCAGTTTTACAAAGGTGTCGGGCGAATTGCCCAGCAGAATCAACCGGCTGTCCAGGTAATAAAGGCTTTCAGGATAATATTCAAAGCCGCTGCCGTAAATAACGTGCGCGACGGCATAGCGATCAATAAAATAATCAATGGCAGGCGCCAGGTGTTGTTCGTTTAATGAAGCTATTTGACGAAAGGCTACTGCGTAACCTTGCGTATCGAGATCAGCAAACTGATCGATAACCAGTGCTTTCAGGCCGGCGTTTTTTGCAGCCTGAGCCAGCATTCGCCCGGAGCTGGCAATAATAAGAATGTATTCAGGGATATTCATATAGCTTAAGGAATCTCGGTACAAGTTGATTCCGCTCATGGTTCGACAAATTCACCACGAACGGAATCAACAAATTACCATTCGCCCTGAGCGAAGTAAGCCCCGCACGCGTGGCAAGGCGTTATCAAGAAACAGTGTCAATGCCCTGTCGTATATTGTAAATTATGGTAACCTTTCTGGCAAAACCGGGATAGCACAGCTGTTTCGTACCTGTAGTACTCTGGTGACATCGGCGACATTGGTGAGCCTTTTTGGCATCCCGCTTGAGAGAATGAGCAAGACATTTTGTGGCGGCACCCGCCGATCGTGCGGTAAAGGCGGTGCATGAATTTGTCTGCTATGTCGAGTGAAACGATTTTTGCCTCTGATAATATCTTAAACTATACATTGTCTGCTTTCGGCCATTATGAAAGCTTTACATAACGGCCAAGAACCGACAGTCACAACTTACTTAACCGTTAGTTGTACAGCCCAAACCAATCGATGGCAGGACGGACAGGAACAGAAGGTTTTATTGTGGCATTCTGGAAGAAATCATCCAGAATATATTCCAGCCCATAAACGCTTCCGCCTTCAAATTCCAGGCAAAGGGCATCAAAATCAATATTTGAATTAACTTCTGACGTTTTGGATTCATTTGTTGCTTTCATTTTTTACACCACACGTTTTTATATAACGGTTTAAAGTCTCTTTAGCATCGCCATAGCTTAATGGCTTTCCTACAATTACCTGAGCGTCAACGGTATAGCTTGTTATCTCCATTTAGAATAAAAAAGTGTGCATCCTTGCACTTCATAACATCCCTTTGCAATAGAGGAGGTACACGCATAAAACTGAAACATTGGTTACTTTATACTGTGAACCAATCGTGATTTCTATGAACTATTACCAATCAGTAGAAAAATACCCGAAGATAAAGTTGTAACATTTACAATATTCACAGGCACAGTCTTAGCGCTCCACGCCCACAGGACGAGGCTTCCTAAGTCTTGGTGATCGACTGGTTAACCTAAAGCAGTCATTCAGTGACAGCCATTGATCTACAGTCAACGTCCATTAAGAGATATTGATTTACACTTTATGCTAGAATTCGGCGAACGGATCTGAAGTTTTTGGCGGTAGGTGTATGCGGCACTGCCTTCAAATGCCGCAATAAAAGGAGTCATCACATGAAAATGTTGCTTATAGTCGAATTCCCACATGAGCCTTTCAACTCCCTCGTCAGAAGCGGCAAGGTGGGCGAGATCATTGGGCGTATCCTTGAGACAATCAAGCCGGAGACGGCCTACTTCACTGAGCAAAACGGGAAACGCGGCGGAATCTTCGTAATTAACGTACAAACTCCATCGGATGTGCCCGCCTTTGCAGAACCCTTCTTTCTCAACTTCCAGGCCAATTGTAAATTTCGCATTCTGATGAGCCCGGAGGATTTGCAAAAGGCTGGCCTGGAGGAACTCGGCAAGAAGTGGGCATGAACGAGCCTAACCATACGCCTCAAGCGGGACTGCGCAAAAGCGCGCAGCCCCTGTCATAGAAAAGTCAACCCCCAATTAATACTATATTTTCATGTCTTCACCCCGCACGAAATCCTCTCTTTTTAAATTTAAAAAAAGGTTGACTTCGATGCGGCATTGTTTTTTGAATAAACCTGGTTTTCCGGGATAACGCCTACGGGGTAAATCTGACCTGTCATATCGGATGTCCACTTAGGTGGCATCGGTTCAGCTTCATTGGACATTGGTTTCCATAAGGGTATCCGCCGGGGTGCCTCAT
>JAQTMV010000139.1 GCA_028714175.1 Methylococcales bacterium | reverse complement strand
TTACCTTTCACTTTTCACCTTTTTTATTTTTTTTCACAATTCCCGATTTGCAACAGACTTAATGTTGCCAACATTAAAAAAGCAAGCAATGTCCACGCGGGCATACTAAAACCCAGCAACGTCCAGTCTACCTTGGCGCAATCGCCGGTGCCGCTTAACATTAACTTAAGGGTGTCAAACAAGGGAAAGTTTTGGAACATGTACTCCAGTCCAGGGCCGCATTCCGGCACTTCTTCGGGTGGTAAGTGCTGTAGCCAGACATGCCGCGTTGAAACAGACGCGCCTGATAACGCTGCGATTGCTCCCGCAATAGCATAACGCGTTACTCCTGCTTGCCCGGGATTATGCAACCCGGCAATCAAAAAAACCAGCCCTGTCAATAAAATTGCAAGACGCTGGGAAATACATAAGGGACAGGGCTCCAAGCCATCGACAAATTGAAAATAAGCGCCCATTCCCAGCAGGCTCATGCAAGCTGCAAAGCCCAATAAAAACCAGATTCTCGAATTAAACTTTAGTGCTCTAAACATGCTCGACTTCTTCTTTAAAAGTTCTAATCTCCCTGGACGGGCCCAATACCACCAAAACATCACCCGCATTCAGGCTATACTCTTGCTCGCCGATTGCAAAATGCAGGGCCTCGCCTGACTCTTTATCGACAATGCCTATAAGAATTAAATTATGTTTTTCATTCAGCTTCATGTCACTGGAATTGGTATCTTCCAGACATGATCCTTCAGGAATTTCTATTTGTGCGATATGCAAATCATGACGCCCAAAAACAGTATCATCCAGAATTGAAGTAATATCCGGCCTGGTTAGCATATCATGCGTTTTTCTACCGCAAATTTCATAAGGGTCAATGATTTTATCAGCGCCCGCCGCCAATAATTTTTCTGCGGACTCAGGGTCATCGACAATAGCAATAATAGTCAGATTTTTATCAATTGCCCGCGCTGAAATCGTTAAAAAAACATTATCAGAATCTCTTTGATAAAAACAAAAAAGAATATCAACTTCAGTACCGATGCCAATTGATTTGAGTGCGTCATCATTGCGAAAATCAATAATTTTGGTTTCAAAGCCTTGCGCTGCAACTAAAGCCGCTTCAGCCTGATCTTTCCCGATAAAAACGAGGCTGTATAACTCCCGGTTCAATCGGCTCATCACTTCCAAAGACATTATGCTGTAGCCAAACACTGCAATTCGCTTCATCGTCTGAATCCATTTTTTAAACGGCTTTGTTCAATCTGGTCGCGAAAATATTCAATTCCGTATTCCCTGCCTAAAACCACCAGTAAATCCCCGGCCCGTAATACAAAGTATTGTTCGGGATTAAAATAGAAATGCTGATTTTTCACCTGATAGCGGTTTTTATGTTTTCGATGCACTGGATTTGCACTGATAACGCCTACCAGCAGTAATTTCCTTTTTTCAAAGTCAATATCAGCAATTTTCACCCCGTCAATGACAGACCCCGAATGCACACACAGTGTTTCCATTATGAACTCCTTTTCTTCACGGATTATACCCAGAATCGCTTCAAAAGCGACCGGTTGACCAATATATTCGGCAACCACCATGCCGGCTATTTCAAAAGGCTGAATAACATTGTCAGCCCCGGCCTGATAGAGTTTTTTAACATTATCCGGACTGTTCGCACGGGAAATAATCCGGATATCCGGATTTAGATGACGACTGGTCAGGGTAATATACACATTGACAACATCATCACCCGTTGTACATAAAACAGCCGTCGCTCTATTCTTAATACCGGCATTTATTAATACTTCATTTTTGCTGGCATCCGCATGAATAACAAGATACCCAAGCCGCCTTGCTTTCAATGCGTTAACTTCTTTGTTATCAATAACAACAAAATGTTGCTGATGCTTTTCCAGCTGCATGGCGATATGCCGCCCTACCCGGCCGAATCCGCAAATGATTACAAAACTCTCACAGCGTTTTAGTTCGGCATAGGTTCTGTTTTCCCGTAAATCGTGCATTTTGTCACTAAATGCCGCAACAATAATGGAAATAAAAAAAGATAAAACCCCCAGGCCAGTTAATATCAAGGCCATAGCAACCAGCCGGCCACCTGTTGTTTGCGGTGCGATATCGCCATAACCGACAGATGAAACGGTAACTATCGACCAATAAACCGCATCGAACAAGTTAGTGACCTGCTTGCTATTAGTCGCGTGTTCAAATAAATAAATTCCAGTGCTGCCGATAAATACCAAAAAACTCAGAAAGATAGCCAAGGTATAAAGCTCAAAGCGCTTGCTGTCCAGGACTTCGGCGAATAAACTCAGACTTTTAAAATACCTGAATAGCTTTAACAAGCGAAAAATAAGCAATACTCTCAGGATGCTTAATGGCCTGTAACTCGGCAAAATAGCCAGTAAGTCAATCACTGCCAAAGGCGTGAAAATATACTCCATTTTCTTGGCTAAAATTAGCCTGACAACCTTACCTAACGGAAAAGGGCTATCTAAATACTTGGCCTTTTCGTAATGATCCAGAATGATTTTATGAACATCATTATAAAGCCAGACTCGCAGCAGGTATTCAATGATAAAAAAGGTGATCAAAATATACTCGAACAGCATATCAAATTTAGCGAATTGAGTATCTACTTCGTAAATCAACAAAAAAACACTGAACAGAACCAGGCAAATCATAAAAACATCAAAGTATGATTTAAGCCGGCTGTCCGGATTTTCCAGCAGATTATAGAAAAACAGCTTGGTATTACGATAATGTCCAGAGCCTTTTAGCCCAAAGGCAAAATATACAATCATTCGTGTAAGCATATTGTGACTATCGCTTCTTTATAAACTGTTTAAAACATTTAACAAGGTCGACCCAATATGATGAAAAAATCAATATCTCATTTTTTCTTCATTCACAAATTGAGTGTAGGACAAATACTTGTAACTGCCTTTGCGCATATTGAAAAAAACCAGTTCGGGCAAGCTCATTAAAATCCCTGTCGCCCCTGATTTAAGATTCTTCCCTGAATCAATCGGCCAGCTTAAAAAGCCGACTACACTTTGACCGATTCCCGCCACCGTATTAAATAGTCCAAAAAAAGGCCTTAATAATATAGGTTCATCAGTAAAAAAAACAAAAAAGGCATCATCGGAATTATAGGTATAGAGTGTGCTGCTGAAGGTATTGGATTCACGCAACAAAGTCATCACCCCATTATTTTGGGCATAAAGTATTGCCAATTGCTGGCCACGGTAAGAATTTAAAACTGCACTTGTCGTCACGTTATAGCGGTCTTGCACCGATTGAAACGACACAAAAGGAACAAAATTAAAAGACGCGGAAATGTTGCCGCCCAAACGATCCGTAGATTCTTTCATGACCAGTTCGGCTAGTTTCGATTGGTCGACATCCTCTTTGTTATGGCGTAACAATGCCTGGTCAATTGTTCTAAACAGTTCGGTAACACAATTACGGGTAATCAAATCATACCGGTAATGTTCTGCCAATTCCTGGAGCAAATGACTCTCATAGTTATCCAGCTCAGTTAAGGCCCTTGCCAATTGTTGTTGCGCTAACTCGGGAACAATCCAGTCCGGCACGCTGATACTTTTTGTTGGCAGCGCTTTTTCACCCATATACCGGATAGCTTTATGCTGCCTGCCTTTGAGCAATTCAAAATACCGGTTTGCGGACATTTCAAGCCTGCTATAGTTGGCCTCAGTAAGACTGCCAGGGTTTAACAATGCTTTCCGTGTCCGGGTTAGATTGTCCAGCGCATCGTTAATCTGGATTTGCATTTGCTCGGCGTATTCAGAGAATTGATCAGCACTAATCCATTCACTGTCCACGGCGAAATCATCAACATAAACCCACTGACGCAATTGTACTGAAAGATCTACGGCCAGTAGTCGAGCCATATTGACTATAACTGCATAGCCCCAATCTGGCCGCCCGGAATTGACTGACTTTAACAGACTTAAGAACTGTTGATCCCGTAATCTCTCCAGTACTTCCTTTTCTTCCGGGGTCACTGACTCATGCGTTACAAAGAAAGCATCAAGACGTAATGGCTGCTCTTCCACAAGTACTTTTATCGCAACCAATCCCGTTAAATAATCTTCATAACTATCTGCAAATGAATTAATTGCAGGAGGAAAGTTATCTTCCGATAAAATCGGCTTAACTACAGGCCAATGGCCAGTTTTTAATGCCTTGATACCGGCGATGATTTGTTTTCGGCGATGTAACAGAAAATCCTGACCATAGTTTTGCTCGATTTTCTTTCGCAATAGTTCGATAGTGTGTGACAACCGGGATTGCACACCTGCTGGTTTTTCTGTGCGGCGGCCAGTTTTTTGATCGCTCAATTCTTGCCCTGCATAAAAAAGCCCGACACCTTTTAATTGCAGAGCTGTAGAAGAACCAGCATCCGGAAAACTGCCATCAAAACCAGGCTTATGCAACAATCGCTGAATAAGGACGCGATCCCTACGTAAATCATCAAGTTGCTTAAGCTGTTGATCTTGCGCCAGAAACTGCACCTTGAAATGCTCTCTGAGCATATTAAAGGTATCTCCGGATACCTCAATATGACTCAGATGAATACGACGGTTCTGCAAAAAACGATACAGGAAATGAAATTCCTGTTTATCTTGTCTGAGCAGGCGAATCAAACCGGAATCATGATGCTGATAATGATAAACTTCATCGCCGAATTGTATCGCACTATGCCCGCCGCTGGAATTACCCTCATTCGCTTCTATATAAAGATATTCAAACGATGCTGAATAAACAGGAGCTGAACATAAGAAAAATGCTACAAGAGCAGCATTAGTAAAAACAGGCTTCAAGCTAAAGCGCATGGTTAACTGGCAAAAAAGTTGAAGCCTTTTGTAATAGGCAGTTGTACTCATTACCATCAGCAATGGCACCCTCATGCCTGCTCCTGCTGGAGAAGGCTAGGGACAGGAGATTTAAAAAAACCGGCAATGATCTATAAACACTAAATCAACAGGACAAAATGCTATTCCGCTGACTCATAACCGCTTTGAATTTCTTCCATTTTTTTGGAATCGCCACCTGCAAAATTCTTTTTGTAAGTTTCATAGGTTGTGCCCTCCACATTCGCTTTCTTCAAACCTATCCCGATACCCATATAGGTCAACGGATCCTGATCCCAGTTAGTAACTCCTTCTTTTGCAGCAATATCACTCAACCCTTTTTGGAAAGTAGTGTAATCTGCACCTGGCTGTGAAGATTTGACATAAGCCGTCGTATAATCGGCAATTTCATTTTGGTATTTTTTGCTTTTTCCGGAAATTGAAGAAGGGCTGCTAATAATAGAACTCGTAGAATCAGAAATACTTTTTGAACTATCTGAAAACGAACAACTATTAAGAGAAATCGACACACTGAAGAGAGCCGAATAGAGCACTGTATGTTTTAAATAACCTGAATATAATCGCATAATTTTTCCAATAAAATTAAAGAACGCAAAGATAAAACTCAAATAAGGAATAATCTACCCGAACCATTTTAAATATCAACATTTTTTCCGATTGCAAAAAGCACAAATATACTCAGCGCAATCGATAATGCATTTCTCCAAATCAACATTAATGCGCGGCAGGACGAAATTCGTTATGCAAGGAAGCCAGCGCGATAAACATGCAATCACTGATCGCCACCACTTCGTCATGAATTGTGCCAGGTTCAGCGCGACAATAGTCGCCGAACTTCAACCGGTGGCCTGATAACCGGATATCACCGGAAAGCATGAAAAGTTCCTCAAGATCGGTATGGCGATGACGCGGATAGATACTGCCTGCCGTCATACTAACCAGGTTGCTGGCGTAATTGCGTCTCTTGTCGACATACAAAGTTTTGACCCGCACACCGGGTACGCCGGTTTCTTGCCAATCCATGTGTTCGGCGAATACCAGCAGTAAACCCGGAGCAATGTTCATCTTGGCTTGCTGTAAGCCGCTGCCTGAAACTTGTCTAAGCAGGCATTCGCGCAGCGCGGTAGGCGGTTGTTTTTCCGGCGCCAATGCCGCTAGCATCGGTGCAGTACGCTCAAATTTGATCAGGGCAGCGCGTGTTTCCTCCTGTTCCGCCAATAGCGAGTCGAATGTCTGTTTTTCTGTGTCGTCCAAAATACCTAGAGCCTGGAGTGCAGCCAGGCTCTGTAATTCGTTAATTTTGTGTACTTTCATGTTCGGTTTGGAAGTTCAAGATTGGCGGATTCCGCAAGTAATGTATGCATTCGGGCCATGCCTTGCCGGATATGGGTTTTCACGGTACCCAACGGCATATTGCTGTGTAAGGCAATCTCGTGGTGGCTCAAGCCTTTGAAAAAAGCCAAACCCAGGAGCTCCCGCTGAATCGGCGGAAGTTGGGAGAAACAAGCTCTTACCTGCTCGCTGCTTTCGTTCACCATCAGGCATTCATCAGGCTGCCGCTGCGGATCGATTAAATCATTGTCATGGGCTACGCCTACGCCATCGAATAACAGCTGAGAACTGTTACGCGAACGCAACCGGTCGATTGCGCGACTGCGGGCAATCATCATGAGCCATGCCAGCGGCTGTGCCTGTTGTTCGCGGTAATTTTCCGCTTCACGCCAGACTTGTAGAAACGTATCCATCGTGACTTCCTCCGCCAGTGCCTCGTCTTTGAGAATATAGCAAGCTATACCGTGAACCTTGCCGCAGGTGGCATCATAAAAAGTGGCAAAAGCACCCTCATCGCCTCGCGCAGTAGCCGCTAGCAGTTGTTTAAGATCGATATTACCGGTTTGTGTCGGCAAACAACTCCTCCTTTTATATTACGAACGTGAGCATTTATTGGATTTAACGGTGAGATTGTAAATGCGAGTCTCAAGCCTGCCAGTCGACCAGCCGTGCAGGGTGGACATGATGTTCTGCCCACCTTTTGTCGCATATTTCGGTGGGTAAAAAAGTATTGTTCACTTGACTCGATTTTACGCTACTCCAAAATGCACCGGATAGTAAAATTTACCCAACTTAATGAAGCGGGCACCCCCATCGGTGCTAATGCCCTTTGGATTGCCTGCCATGCACTCTTTAAGAATGCTAAGCTCGTCATGCATAACCTGCGTGAGTTTGAACGCGTTGCAGGGTTAAGGTTGGAAGATTGGATGATCTAAAGGTGCCTTGATTAACCAGGCATTCCACGCCAGCAGGCTGCCGTTCAACGCTATAGAGTAAGGCACGTACCCCAATATTTACACATCAAATAACGTTTTAGTGGGTTCACAATCTAACTAAAACCTACCACACTACTCATAGCATCTCCATCGGTATTTTTCTTTCTACCTCGCTCCGATAAAATCGGCAATAGGGTTCTCCTCGAAAATGACGATGCTGCCCTGATCCAAGGCATCGATCACATTTGGCATGTTTGCGAGTTAACAGCGCAACTTGTTTTTCCGGGCATCATTGTGAGACTCGATGAAGAAGGATCACTGACGGTCTAGTCTCATGCCGCAACGAGAGCAGGGTGTCGAAATCAGAATTCGCTGGAATAATCACGCACACGCCTCATATCATGCCCGGCCTGTTGCAGCCCTTCCGCGACCAAGACGATAAAGCATTATCCACCAGAAACCTCACGCGACATTCACAAGCGGGAGTTCCCGTCCCCGCACCGTCTCGGACGCATAGTGCAGCGCCTTGAGTAGAGCCTCGCCTTCCAGAGGGGGAACGCCTTGAGAATCTTGTTTTCGCTCATGCCATCAGCGACCATACCGACGAGGGTTGCAACAGGAATGCGCGGCCCGCGAATGCATGGCACACCCAACATAAGGTTAGGGTTGACGGTGATTCGTCCAAATTTCATGATGTTGCCTCCAAAAGTTGTTGGCGCGTTCCGCTCAGCGGTCAGCCTTACCGCGTTACTTAGCTATTATATGAAATACAATGAGTAATCAAGTTAAATTTTCCTCCATATTACTTGGTTGTTAGTTTTTACACAGACTCGGCCAAAAGGAGCCATTCAAATAAAAAGTCAAAAATAAAGACCTGACTCTGTTTATAGGTATTATTTACAATAAATTACGGTAATTTATTACTTCAGCCGCTTATTTCTTTTGATACGCTGTTCTTGCAGTAAAAAACCAAGCATCTACAAAAATTGGAGCGTATAACATGTTTATCAATCAAAGAAAGCTAGTGTCCGGTTTATGTTTATTTACCTTCACTGTAGTTTCCATTCCAGGCGTTTTCGCCGCTGACAGAGAAATCGGCGGCTATGTCGATCAGGCAGAAAGCCGCTTTGTGCGAAATGTCTGGAATTTTGTCAAGAACTTCCAAGGCTGGCAAACCATTGGCGGCAATCGTTATCAAGAGGTTCAATATTATTATGCCGAACCTTTCATGTTCGACAGTTCACATCAAAACTATGTGGACAAGATGGATTTGGCATATGTTGCAGGCCATGGTAACCAATACTACATCCAAACCAATCAAAGCACTTCTCAAGGCGTTGATTTACGCTCCGTACCACCTTACGGTGATTTAGCCAATGATGGGGATATGGAATTTATGATTATCGAGTCTTGCTACACCGTCACATCAGCACCGGAAGCAGCGGATTGGTGGACACCTTTCTCGCCGATGTTCCAGGGTCTGCATCAATTGGTCGGCTTTCATACCCTCAGCAACTCTGACAACGGTATTCCTAATAATTATGCCCAGAAGCTAAAAGCCAATGGCGGGGTATGGCAATCATGGTTTACCGCCGTCAACGAAGAACGCTACTGGATTTTCAATCCAACCAATCCGGATGGCTCTCCTTATCCAGGTCTGGCAAGCGCGATCATGTACAACTCCACTGAGAATGATCGTCTCGGTTCTTATGCAGCCGATCCCGCTGGCGGTACCTCAGACATGAAAACCTGGTGGCAGTATTAATCCCAAAATTTAACGGAGAACAAACATGAATGCGAAAAAACTTATTTTAACCATCCTCTTAATAGCCGGGAACACTGATCTTATCGGTACGGAAGCTCTTGCTGCAACAACTGCCGGAAACCTGTATGTATACAGTATTGAAGAAACCCCGACGCTTAATGTGGATGTATCGAAAACATTGATGCAACAGTTTCTGGATGGTGAATCAGTAGATGGACTTACCCCGTCATCCGATAATACAGTGCGTTATGTATCACCTAAAGACGTAAATACCACGTTCGAGCATAATCTTGTTACCGGCGACATCCGGTTCCACCGCGATTTTGCCCTTTACATGGGCGACTTTAAGCCTGAACTTCCATCCACCGAAGAAGCGTTAAAAGCAGCCGAAGTTTTTCTTGAAGAAAATAAATTGTTACCGGCCAACCCATCGGAATTAAAAATCGCTCATATTGGTGGATTACGTGCCACAACAGTGATTAATGGGCAGCAGGCAGGTCCTGTTATCGACAAATTGATTACGCTGACCTATTCGCGTGAAATCAATGGCTTGCCGGTCATTGGTCCAGGCTCCAAGATGATTCTTGATATTGGTGAAAAAGGAGAAGTCATGGGTTTGATAAGACATTGGCGGGAATTATCGCCGAAGGTACGTGAAATCAGCCCGGAAGAGATTTACTCTTTGGATGAAGCGCAACGGTTAGCCAAGCTACAGATCAGCAAGGAATTTGGAGAAAAGGCAACATTTGAATTGCTAGGATCACAGACAGCCTATTTCGATAATAATGGTCGACTACTCCAACCTGTGTACGCCTTCCAGACTAAAATTTTCTTGCCCGATGGACAAACGCAAGCTTTTGAATACGTCAGCGTGATTCCTGTCCTGAAAAAATCACCGGAACAACTGAATCTAACCAAGCTGGATCCAAACGCATTGCGCGCAATAAAGAGCGGCGATACTATGCTGCCAGACGGAATACCCAGAAAACCTGATTAAGTCGCTATGCATGGGTTGCCGCTTTTTGGCAACCCCGACCGGCGCAATAAGTGATAGCGTATTGCGCCAGTTTCGGCGTCCAACATGCGGCGGAATCCGCCTAACGACTGATTACGGATTGCGCCTTACCGTGTTGAAATAATCACGCGCTCTTCATGCACAGCCATTTCTAAGAGGACGCTGCCCTATATGGCTTGCATCCCATTTTTACATACATGCCTCGCATTATGCCCGGCGTGCCGATCTCTTCCGCGGCCAAAGGCGATAAAGCATTGTCCACCAGAAACTTCACGCGACATTCACCAGTGGCAGCTCGCGTTCCCTCACCGCCTTATGGCGGATTGCTAGCGCGAATCCACCCTACTTGGCTGGATGATATTTTTTAGCCCGTAGCCCGTAGTTTGACCCCGTCGATGTAGAATGTGTTGGCAACAATCTTCACCAGATGAGTTTCAAGTCATATTGGCTATAGTTTTCTAATTGGCTATCTTTAGAAATTAAAACCAAATCGCTTGAGATCGCCTGCCGAATCAGCATCCTATCGAATGGGTCTTTATGAATTAGCTTGGGTAATTGATAAAACAGAGCCGCTTCTTCTGGCGTTAACAATATTTTTATTTTTTTCTAAATCCATGTCATCGGTAACTTTGAGTAAATCATCGGGTTTGCATCCTACCTCCAAACTTACCCAGCGAATATTTTAAGGATATTTCCCAGAAAGAAATGCTACTGACGAAAACTTTGTTGTCGGTATTTTCTAAAACAGCAACAGCCTGCTGGCCCAGTTTTTTCGGTTGCAATATTGGCCATAAAAAGCTATGGATGTCGAGTAAATAGCTTTTCATGATTGTAAAAATTCTTCGTTCGTTATTTTAAAATTTTCTTTTATAGCAAATTCAACTTTACCCTTTAATAATCCTAATGGTCTGTTTTTAATGGTTTTTATTGTTAAAGACAGAACAAAGTTCAACGTTTCCTAGACTTTATTTAGGGGTAAAGTGTGTATTTCTTTTAATACGGCTTGCTCTATTTCTGTTCTATTCATATTTTTGCTCTGTTGTTAAAATTTTGGAAATTTTGGAATGCTACAGCATTTTCATAACTAATTGGTAACTCCTGCGCCGGACGGGGCATGTTGCTCCGTCCGCAAGGTTTTTCAGTGGCTTGGGCGCATGACGCGCACAAAACATGAGGAGTGGAGCTGGCCAAAGCGTAGCGACAAGAGATTAGAAGATTTAGCCCGAATGTTCAATCCGATTATTCAGGTTACGCGATTGGGTCGATGATGCCTACGCCAAGCCGGAAGATTTGGAGGCCATAACGTGTGTGGATGAGTAGACTTGGGAAGAGGAGCGTTCGGCGTTTCTGCTGTACTAGACTAACAATGGGGTGAGACTTCTATACTCTAGCCATGAAGTAATACAATGATGATTACCACTTTTTCAGCCCGGCAGAATGGCCAGAGGCAATAGCCGAAACACATCATAATCAATCACCCATGCGATGGGTTTTGAATTGCTCTACCTATCCATCCGAGCTTAGGCGAATGAGTAGTCCATAACCATCAATCTACGAACTTAAGAATAACAACAAGTACTTATCCCCGGAAATCGAGTCAAAATCGCCAAAGAGTGCTAGAATTGCCCTATAAATTTAAGTGTTAGTTTAACAAGCTTGAACAGAAAGCCGTCAGTATTCAAGCATCTACAGGAAATGCGTAACGTTACAGTAAGTCTCGTTGATAATCCACAGGCAATTATCGCCAAAACCTTCAAGGGCATGGCAGGATCAATCGGATAGATCGAGAGAATGCGCAGCTTCCGGAACAGCGCCAGAGAAGACCGGCTCGCTAGAATAAAACAGGGCAAAGCGCCAGAATTCGTCTATAAGGTAGGTTTGGGATTAGCAGTTACAGAGAAGAACCAAAGATATGACAAAAGGCAATGAAGCCTTCGCGCGGGTCGTGATTGATACCCAGCTTAAAGATCGTGGCTGGGACGTGCACGACCAGAACAGCGTCCGCTATGAATACGTACTGCCGGACAGCTCACGGGCTGATTATGTGCTGTGCGACCGCCACGGCCGGGCGTTAGCCGTCATCGAAGCCAAACGCTTTGCCATTAGTCCGGGTGATGCCGCTGAGCAAGCCAAAGGCTATGCCCAGCAACTGAACGTCCCTTATATCTTTCTCGCCAACGGCAAAGAAATCCTGTTCTGGGAATGGCAGCGCGAAGCCTTCCCGCATCCAGTCCTTACCTTCTTTAATCAAGGCGACCTCGAACGGCGGTTTGCGACCTGCCAAGTCTGGCAAGACCCCAATGCGGTTGAAATTGACGTCAGAATTGCTGGCCGCGATTACCAAATGGACTGCATCAACACCCTATGCCGTGAGATAGGCCAAGGACGCCGCAATCTGTTGGTGGAAATGGCGACCGGCACCGGCAAAACCCGCACGGCGGCGGCTTTTATCAAGCGGCTGTTTCAAGCCAATGCGGCGACCCGCGTGCTGTTTCTGGTGGACAGGATTCCACTTGCCAAACAAACCGAAGATGCTTTCGCCGAATTTTTACCGGATTATCCGGCTTATGTGTTGCGGGCTGGACGGCGCTTTCAGGATGAAAAGCAAATCACCATCACTACGCTGCAAAGCATGGTCAATCTTTATGGTGACTATTCATCAGGATATTTCGATCTGATTATCAGCGATGAATGTCATCGCAGTATCTACGGTAAGTGGAGTGGCGTTCTCAAGCATTTCGACGGGATTCAGGTCGGCTTGACGGCGACGCCCTGTTCGACAGGCGAAGATTTTGACGATCATGAAGATACACTGTTCGTGCGCGACACGATGCGGTTTTTTGAGGTGGATAAACCCACCTTCAGCTACAAACTGAAAGAAGCCATCCGCGACGGCTATCTTGTGCCTTACCATATCTACAAAGCATTGACCCTCAAAACCGCTGCCGAAGGCGGTTTTGAGGTTAAACGTAATGAACTGGATTGGTCGGCGATGGATGCCGGAACACGCGCAGAGTTTGAGAAACTGTTCGATGGCAAAGAGACCGTCACCATTGATCCGTCGGCACTTGAACGGCGTTTCACCATCCCCGAACGCAATCGCGCAATCGTCCGTGAATACCGGCAAGTGCTGGAAAACGGCTATCACGACGGCAAAGGTATACTGCGCAAACCCATGATCGGCAAAACCATTGTGTTTGCCGTCAACAAACGCCATGCCGAAACCTTGGCCAATATGTTTGATACTACTTTTGCGGATCACAAAGAGTCGCCGGAAGTGCGTTATGCCGATTATGTGGTGTCCGGTATGGGCAGCGACGATACCCTCGATGGCATGAGCAAAATCAAACGCTTCAAAAAAGAGCCGTATCCGAAAATTTTGGTATCGGTCAACATGCTCGATACCGGCTTTGATTGCCCGCCTGTCGTCAATCTAGTGTTCACCCGCTTCACTCGTTCCAGCATTCTCTACCAACAAATGCGCGGGCGTGGCACTCGAAAAATTCCCGGCAAGCCTAGCTTCACGATGTTTGATTTTGCCGGGGTTTGCGACTATCACGGCGACGATGACGAAATTGCCGAAGGTGGGTTGGTTGCCGAAACACCCAGGAAAAAACACTATGAAGTTCGCCGCTTATTGGCGCTCGATATTGACGACCATATTGATCCCACCACGCGGGAATGGATTACGCTCGATGCAGACGGCAATATGGTTTTTCCCGAGATTTCAGAACAAAAAGCGGCTGAACTGGGAGCACGTTTTGAAGCATGGCTGTTGAGCCAAAACGATTTATCACCCAACGAAACCAGCTGGTTGCGCGTGGTTGGCAATCAACTTCGT
>JAQTMV010000138.1 GCA_028714175.1 Methylococcales bacterium | reverse complement strand
GCATTCTTGAAGGTATCAATAGTAAGATTCAGCTCGCTAAACGGCGAGCCAGAGGCTATCGCAACATCAACAATTTCATTAATATGATTTACTTCCTTTGTGGAAAATTAAAATTCGATTACCCACTAGGATTCACATAGAGCCCTTAAAAATCGATTGCTACAGGCCAAACTTAAGCAAATGCCTGTCTGGAAGATGTTGATTATCAGGCCGATAGAGGACTCGATAAAGCGCTATTACAGAGCTTACAGGATTGCCAGTGGATTAAAAAACATCTTAATGTCCTGATAACGGGACCTACGGGTGTCGGTAAATCCTGGATTGCCTGCGCCTTGGCGCAAAAAGCCTGTCGAGAAGGTTATACCGCCATCTATCAGCGTTTGCCGAGGTTATTCCAGGAACTGCCGCTGGCTAAAGGCGATGGCAGTTACAGTAAACTCCTTAATCGCTTGGGCAAAACGGATGTCTTGTTATTGGATGATTGGGGCTTGGCAAAGCTATCGGCAGAACAACGACGTGATCTGCTGGAAATACTGGAAGACCGCCACGGTTCGCGTTCAACGATTGTTACCAGCCAACTGCCGCTCGATCAATGGCATGCCAGGCATTGGCGACTCAACACTGGCCGATGCCATTATGGATCGCTTGGTACACAACGCTTATAAAATAAAATTAGAAGGAAATTCACTCAGAAAACAGCACGCAAATTTGACGACAACTAACGAGATAGAGTAAAAATAAACCTCCCGCGTCGCTCCGCTCCGATGGGGTGGCAGCTTTCACCGGTTTAGGTGGCAGCTTTCCCGTGGACTGGGTGGCAACTTTCACTGGAATACGCACTGATTTAGCAGGATTCTTTAAGATCAAGAATTAAAAACTTGAATATCGAGTAACATTTAATTTTTCCGGACACTCATTCGTTTTTTATGGTTAACCTTCGCGGCCCTGTTGTAGCTCTTTTAACGCCGTTTGATGCAAGCGGCGAAATTGAATGGCAAGCTTTCAAAACATATTTATCGGCGCTATTTTCCTGGGGAGTGCGCAGGGTGATTTCTAATGGTACGACCGGTGAGTTTCCTTCCTTGACGCTAAACGAGCGATAAAAAGTTGTCGAATTCGTCAGGGAGAATTTCCAAGGGACTATTATCAATAACGTCAGCGCGACTTGCATCAGCGACGTACGCGATCTGATCGCGGGAACGCAAGGATTCGCAGATGCCGTGTTGCTACTGCCCCCGTATTATTATTCCGCATGCCAGAACAATGGGCTATGCCGTTTTTTTGTAAGCGCGTTGTCCGGCACGAATTTGCCGGTAATGCTTTACAATTTTCCGCAGCACACCGGTAATCATCTCGGCGCGAATCTGATTGCAATGCTCCTTGACCAAGGCGTTGCGGTTCAAGGCATTAAGGACTCAAGCGGTGATATTGACAATGCCATTATTTACAAGTCGCATTTTCCCGAAGTAAAAATATTTTTCGGCAACGACGCTAAAGTTTTAGAGGTTTTGCAAAAAGGTTTGTCCGGTTCGGTGACCGGTGGAGCGAACCCACTGCCTGAATTGTTAATAGCCATTCAAGCGGACTTCCAAATATCCGGCAATAAGGCGTAATCGATGCAGCGTAGTCTCGATGTCTGGAACGAGTTCCGAGAAATAAGCGGATATTTTGAGATTCCCTTGGTAAAAGCTGCGATGGGCGCGCGAATTGCAGATTTTCCGCTACACGTTCGCCCTCCGTTTACGCCAGTCCCTGCCGAAAATATCGATCGAATTCGAAGCGTAATTATTAATTGTTTGAGTGACTTTAAGACTATTGTGGAATGCGCATAAGAAAATATTAATAACAATATAAATAAGTAGACAATTATCTATTCGCTACACCCATACCGATTGAGCATTTTGAGAGACTGGGCAGATCCTTCACGGAGCTAAATTTAGACATGCAGTTTATGCCGTGTTTCTATTCAACCAGATTTGTTAACGGATCTATGGGTTAAGGAGTGTAGTAAATTTGTCACTACGCTGTAATGATGTCAGCGTAGGGTGTAGTAGATTTGTAGTAGGTTAAAACTTGGCGAGCACTGTAAGTGATTGAAATTTAATTTATATTGAAATTATTGCTTGTCTGGGGGACAAGTGGTCGCAGGTTCAAATCCTGTCGTCCCGACCAATTTAATCAAAGAGTTATAAAAAGTCTAAAACGTAAAAACAGGTGTTTTTGGGTTTCGGTATAACATCCGGGATAACAATTTTTCACGCATGTTTTTGCATCCTTCTCAGCTGCATAAATTCGGTATCATTAACCAGTCTGTTGTCGCATTTGTTGCGGTGCCTTTTTGAATTGAATTGCATGAGCTTTGTCCCAAACTGAATCTTTCAATTGAAATGCTGATTTGTAATCAGCAGCCGCGGGTTCGAGTTCCATCTCAAGCTCCAAAGAATTTATAAAGAATTTATAGGGTTAGTGTAAAATCTAACTCTTTTTTTATGCCTGTCATTTTTTTAATAGGCTGATAGTAAGAATTTCAAAAAAAATTAGCCATCAAAAATAGGCATTATGGTCTTCACTCCAATTCTTCATTCATATGCTTAATAAAATGCGCAGCATCTTCGCAGCTTAAGTCAACACGACCAAACGTGCTGCTTTTGGTTGCCATAGAATTGATCTCAGATTAATGAGTTGCTAAAGCTCATTGCATTATATACATGACTGATACAGGTTTCGGAGTAGTTTTGGATTGTTTGATTATAAAGAATTACATTGAGTCCTGATCGGGTGTAACTCTACAAACCTCTATTTTATTAGTCTATCCTCTATACATAAGTTGGATGTAGGAATTATTCTGCTTTTTAGTCACCGATTCAGGTAATTTTTGCCGGTTAAATTTCCAACAGAATATATCCATCATCTTCATGACAAACACCAGAAATTATCATAACTGAACCCGCTTTAATATCAGACCAATAACCGTAGAAATTTGTCATCAACTATGAACAAACTCCCAAAAGAGATACTGAATTATTTTGCTACGTTTACAGAAACACGGTTTAACTTCAGACGTCTGATTAACTATAAGTGGACAAATAATGAGCTTACGCTTGATCTATCTTTTTTTCCTGAATTTCAGCGAACTCTGCTCAAAAAAATTGAAGCTGGTGATTTGTCATCCTTATCCATAAAGCAAAAAGAATTTACGATTGTAATCAGTAAAGAGAGTGTGCTTTTAGAAATCAAAAAAATATTGCAGGGTAATTTTAATGCGATGTATTTGGAAAATTGTCTCCAAGCTGAGTTTTCTCAAGTGGCTGAACAGAATAAACTGTTTGTTATCGGGGTAGACGGAGATTTGCAGTTAGCACCAGAAAACGAGGATAAAAAAGATTTACTCGCCCAGCAAAAAGCATCGGCGCAAAAAGAAGGCTTACGAGCATTTAACCTTACTTTTCGTAAACAGTTTGAAAAAGCATTAAATCTTCTTCAGGACAAAATTGTTGAGCAAAAAAAAGTTGAATTAAACATCAATCATGCTCCGGCCTCAATCTTCGGTGTGACCAATTATGTAACTCAGCATTTTGAGCAACTAAAAAGAATGGGTCATGGTTTTACCGACAGTGAACAATATCTTTCCGATATTCTGGCTTATTTTTCAGACTCAATTGACGATATTGTTATATACGATCTGTATTATAACTTCCAAAATTATGCCGATTTTGTCCGCCTTGGCACTCTGTATGTTTTTTTTCACTTGCTTGAAAAAGGCAATGAAGCTTACCCCCTTTATTTCATCGAAGTAGAATTTCGCGTATCTAGTGCAGAAGTAATATTGTCGTTTCCAAGAGATTTGATGCTTTTGAACACACCGGCGATCAATTATTTCAAATTCGCCAGTGTTCTGACTGTACCCCGTGCATCATCTATTGCCACAACCAAGGAACATCTTGGCGCGATGGAAGCGTTTATTCAAACGCAGTATGGTTTTCAAGCGCCTTTTATTTTGCAGCCCACTTTTGCCTGTTTAACGCATGCAGACAAGAACTTCCCTCAAATAAAAAACCGCATTGGCCTGCAAATAGTTAAGGATGAAGATAAAAAGCTCCTGGATTATTCCGAGCTCATGACCAAAATGGAACTGGGCGGATCAAGCAAATTTTCCGAATTCATCGATCAGTATGTCAAAGGCAAAGTGCCTAATCATCAAGAGGAAATCGATAAAACTTTTTTAGAAAAATACGCGCTTAAAGACCCTGCGCGGTATGTATATGACAGCCCCATCCCTGTTAACAATGCGCAAAAACGGATTTTGCTGGCACTTGCCAACGAAAAAAACAATATTATCGTAGTCGACGGGCCGCCCGGAACAGGTAAATCCCATGCCATTGCCGCTTTAACCTATTGGGCCAATGAAAATAATAAATCCGTTGTGATTACTTCGCACAAGCAAGATGCGCTCGATGTTATTGACCGAATGCTCACTGATAAATATAAAAGTCTTCACCCTACATCAAAGCCGTCCATTGTCCGTATGGATAAAGAAACAGGATCGGCAAATAACCTTCTAAATACTTTACAATCCTCAGTTCTAGGTGCCGCAACTCAGCGTGCATTGGAATACAACAAAGCCGCCATTGAAAACGATGAGAAGAAACTGAGTACCAAATTAACCGCAGCCATCGAACAGATATTAGAGCAGCGTGGTTACTATGAAGAGGTCATACGAAAAACAATAGCGTTTGATCTGGTAGAAAGAGAGCTGGCAAATGATGCCACCATCGCTGGCATAACAGCCACCATCATCGTGCCGAATCAGGATATAGATTTTAAAACGATAACGGATTTTATAGCGTCCGGCTTTTTACAAAAGCTTACCGATACCAGCCTGGAAGAATATGCCTATCTGATTGATCAAAAAAATAAAATCCCGGACTTTTTGGAAGCCTGCGAAAGACTTAACCAGCACCCGGAAAATGCGCGGCAAATTGAGACTACACTGACAGAAATCCCCTCAAACTTCTTGGCGTTGTTAAACGAATTGAAAAAACATTTCAAGCACACCATAAAAGTATCTGAGATAACCACAAAAAATACGACCACCGGCCTATTGCAGAAAATTCTGGGTAAGGCACCCAAAAAACAAGACCTCGAAGCACTGCTTCAACAACTTAAAAGCTTGCAATTTGCCAGCTTGGTCAAAGAGATTGCAAGAATACTGAACATTGAAAAAGAAAAGGTAACGATAGCGCATCTCGCAAGCGGGATAGATAAAGTCAGCTTTGCAATAGCCATGCGACCACACCAGGCATTATTGGCTTCCTATAGGGCCTTACCTGGAAATCAGGATAAGGGAATTGGTGATGTCTTCGAGACATTCAGTAAATACAGTGAAGCCAGCGATCTGATCAACGATAACGTCTATCAGGCTCTTAACGCATTATTTAATAACTATGGGGTATTGCTTAATCCTGTGGGCATTTCCGAGAATAGCCTGGATAGGCTTGCAAAGCTGGAAGGTCACGATGAACATATTAAAAACATCTGGCAATGGATTCAACTGCACTATTTCCTCTCGGAAAAGGCGAAGGTCTTGGCAATCGATCCTCAAGATTTTCAAACCTATTACAAACTCAAGCAAAAACACATTGAGCATCTTAATGATAATCGCCTTAAAAACCTCAATAATCATTTGGGTGATATGGCCAGAATACAAGTGTCCTATGAAGGTGGTAAACGGTTTACCGTTGATGAAGCCAAGGTATTACTGGAAAGTATCTCTTGCATAATCGCTGAACCGGGTACCATATCCAAGCATTTTCCGATGGAAGAGGGCTTGATTGATGTATTGATTATTGATGAAGCCTCTCAGGTATCAATTGCCGACTCCATCTCGCTTATCTTGCGCGCCAAGCAGGTGGTGATATTTGGTGATGAATACCAATATGGCGCAGTCAGCGCAACTAATGTTAATTCCAGGTATTCAGCCAGCTATTTCAGCGAAATCATCACGGCTTATGCCGATGATTACAGCGCCACGGTATCGGAAGCGGCAAAAAAAGAACTCGTGGATGAAGTGTCCAAAACGGTTTCGGATGATGAAGAGCAAAGCGATATCCTGTACAAACCCGCAGATGGCACTGTGCTTTGGTTAAAAACCTTTAATATCCGTACCTCCACGCTGACTTTTGCCAAGGCTATCGCCAATTACACCGCCTCGCTCAAGGAACATTACCGCAGTTTTCCGGAACTGATCAGCTATTCCAATGATTTCTTTTACAAAGAAGCGCAAATGGAACTGATTGTAAACCGTATCCGCACCAAACCCATTGGCGAAGTATTAAAATTCATCCCTGTGACGACCCAAGGCAGGTCAGCCCCCAATACCAATCTGGATGAAATAGAAGCTATTGCTGCCGACATTCAAAAACGTCTGGATGATGGTTTCAAAGGCACTATCGGTATCATTACTTCATTCAAGGAGCAACAAGCCAGATTGGAACAGGCACTTAATGAAAAGTTTACGATGGCGATTTTAAAACGCGACCATAAATTAGCCATCTGGTTTGTAGGTGATGTGCAAGGCGAAGAGCGCGATATTGTTTACTATTCCTTTGTAGAAGATAAAAGCCTGAAAAACGCAAATCTGACCAGCATTTATCCCGTGCTTGGCGGTACTGCCGACAGTATTCGCAGCCTAAAAATGCAGCGGCTCAACGTGGGCTTTAGCCGCGCTAAAGATACGATGGTTTTTGTGCATAGCCAAGCTATTGAGCAGTTTAGCAATACCCGCCTGGGTGATGCCCTCAAGCATTATCAAAGCGTCCTGGAAACGAATAAACAAAATGATTTTTTTGTAGAAGATGAATCCATTTTTGATTCACCGATGGAAAAGAAATTATATGGCCTGCTTTTGGAAACAAAATTTGTCAAAGACCACCGGGAATACATCAAGATTATTCCGCAGTTCGATATTGGAAAATATATTGCCGCCGAGTACAAGGTGGACATTCCCAAATACCGCAGCGATTTTTTGTTAACCTATGCCGTTGGAGGCAACAGTCAAACACTGATTTTAGAATATGACGGCGTCGAGTTTCATTTCAAAAATCCTTACGAAGTCAATAGTTTCAATTTTTCTCAAGCCTATCTGGACTATGATATTTCCCGTCAATTGGAGCTGGAAAGTTATGGCTATCGCTTTTTGCGCATCAATAAATTTAATTTGCGTCCCCACATCATCGGCGAAACCGAAGGCGATGTCCTGAACATTTTATTAGAAAGTAAATTCCAAACCTATGCCTAAAATTAAACTCACTCCAGAAGACAAAGCCAAACTTATCGAAGCCATTAATAATGAGACCGAGCCAACACCGGATTTGTTGCCCAAGCTCTTTCCCGGTACAGCCGAGAAGTTTGAGAAGTTTGATGTTCAGGCGCTCGATAGAGCCAAGATACCCACGCTTGAATATGCCGGTAAACGATCCAAAGTGGCGATACTTACAGAAGCCGGGGCGGGTATCGGTGCGGCACCACTCCAGACCGTGCGCTGTTTTGGCGAGGCAAAGGGCGATGAATGGAAAAATATGATCGTGCAGGGTGACAATCTGCAATTCTTAAAAACCTGTTACAACAATACCGATCCGCTGATCAAGGATAAAGTTAAAGAGCAGGTAAAACTAATTTATATCGATCCGCCATTTGCAACCAAGAGTGATTTCAAGGGAAAAGAAGGAGAGAAAAGTTATTCGGATAAAGTGGCAGCAGCAGAATTTATTGAAATTTTGCGTGAGCGGCTCATCTATATGCGCGAACTCCTGGCTGACGATGGCAGTATTTATTTACACCTGGATCAAAAAATGAGCCATTATCTAAAAATAGTGATGGATGAGGTATTTGGTAGAAACAATTTCAGAAACTGCTTGATGTGGCAAAAGATTCGAACCACCAAGGCGCAATCGAGCGGATTTGGTAATGTGCAAGATAATTTGTTCCTATATATGAAATCGGACGATGCAATATTTCATAACCAATATATTGCTTTTAATCCCTCATATATTGATAGTCACTATAAAGAAGAGAAAGAAACCGGACGCCTTTATCGTACAGTTTCTATGCTACAGAAAGGTTCAGGCCCTGCAAGGAACTTTGGTGAAAAGATACTTGAGCCCCCGACTGGACGCCATTGGATTTGGAGTCAAGAAAGAATTGATGAGGCGATGGCTTCAGGTCGCATTACATTCACGTCTAACGGTAGGCCAGAGAAAATTCAGTATCTTGATGAGATGGAGGGAGACGTGGTTGCCGACATCTGGACAGATATTTTTCCAATCAATTCTCAAGCAATTGAATATATTGGTTATCCAACCCAAAAACCCGAAGCGCTACTAGAACGCATCATCAAAGCCTCATCTAACGAAGGCGATCTGGTCGTAGATTTTTTCTGCGGCTCCGGTACAACCGCCGCCGTCGCCGAAAAACTGGGTCGTCGTTGGATAGCCTGCGACTTTGGCAAGCACGCTATTTATACGATGCAAAAACGCATCTTGAATATTTCAGAATCAAGAAAACTTAAAGGAAATAAGTTAAAAGACAATGATGTTAAGCGATGCGAGACTTGTAGTAGCGTTATTGAAGAGAATGAAGAGTATAAGAAATGTAAAAAATGCGGTTCCATTTATCAAAAAGAGGTTAAAGAGAAGTCCGTGAAATACGGCCAATCCCCAAAGCCGTTTAGTGTCTTATCATCCGGCGCTTATGATTTCTCCCACATCATGGAGTTGCGTAAGCACAAGGAAACCTATATCGACTTTGTGCTGGGGTTATTTCAATTGTCGCGCGATGAAGAGAAGACCGGAAAATTCAAGCTTGCCAATATTTACGCCATCAAAGACGGCGATCCGGTAGAAGTTTATCCCGTGTGGGATGATCAATTTCTGAAAGAAGTAAAGATTGATGAAGAGTACCTGCAAGGCATTATCACTCAATCCGGCGGCAAGCTCAAAGGCGACTATTACATCATTACTCCGGAATCCTGCGCCAACATTGGTGATACCACGCTCAAAAACCAGGACCGGCAGGACATTAATTTTCATATTCAAACGTTTCCCTACAAAGTGCTGGAGGAAGTCTCGCGTAAATTAGAGCTACAGGAACAACCCAGCTCACAGGCTGATGTGAACAATCTCATTACCTCTACGGCTTTTTATTTTAATGAAGAGGTGCATCTTGAAGCAGAGCGAACCAATCATGGCCTTAAGATTACCCGGTTTGAAACCAAGATATTGAATAAAGAAGGCAATCGCTTTGCCGGATTCTCAGGACTGGCGATGTTGCTGGTTGATCTGGATTACGAAGCCGGTAAACCGTTCGATATGGACAGCACCGTTTTTGCCAAAGACATTGGCGAAGATGGTTCCGTCAAAATGGCCGGTATGGCGCAGCGTGTCGGCCTGATTGCCATAGATAAGCACGGCAATGAATCCAAACCTTTTAATCTGAAATAATTATGGCTAAAGCAAAAAGAATAAAAACCGTAGAGAAGCTCAATCTCTCCGAACATACGCTGGATGTCAATATCCGTAGGTGTCATTACACAAAGTTTCGTTTTTCCGATATTGAAGAATATGTCCGCGCCGTCACCGGCAGCCGTGAGTATCAGTACAACGCGATTAAACACACAATGATTTATTTGTGGGGTGATATCTATAAAAATGTAGCTGAACTGGCCAAAGAGAATTTTGCCCAGAAAATACACATTAAAGAACGCTTTGGCTCCGAGGAAATCATGCTGGGACATTTACCGCTGGCAGATCGTCTTTCCGGTGTCGTGCATATGGCAACCGGAACCGGCAAATCCTATGTCATCTTTGCCGTTGCCTATCTTTCGCTGGTGATGGGGTTAACCAGGCGGGTGTTGGTTTTGGGGCCTTCGTCTACGATTATCGAAGAAGGCTTGCGCGATAAATTCCAGGAATTTATTAATAAGCAGGAATGGAATGTTCATTTACCCAAAGAATATCAGGGTAAAGCGATAGACCTGTTAACCAATAATGATGCCATTGAGGATGGCAGCATCACCATTGAAAATATCAACGCCATTTATTCAGTGGGCAGCATTCGCGATACGCTGTTTAAAGGCACAGACGAAGTATTGGTGCTGGGCGATGAGATTCATCATGCCTATTCACATCTCAATTTCAATGTGGCTAAAAAAACGCTTGAATTGGATCAGGAGGTTGATGCCGATAAGGGCAAGGAATCCGAAGGAAAAACCGAGCGTCTCTGGATGCAGTTTTTAAAAAATAATAAAGAAATAACCCGGCATATCGGCTTTACCGGCACCCCGTATAACAAGGACGATTATTTTGCGGATGTGTTTTTTGACTACAATATCCGGACGGCCGTTAACGAAAAGTTTATTAAAGATATCAATCCCATCATCAGTGTCGAATCTGATGAGGGCGAAATGCAATGGACGAAAGAAAAGCGTTTTGCCGTTGTATTGGAAAAGCACCTGGAAAACTCCGAAAAATACGCTTATAAAAAGAATGGCAAGCGGCAAGTCAAACCGATAACGGTTTTTTACTGCCCGACTCAAAAAAACGCTCAAGATCGATCAGAAGAATTTATCCGATTCCTGGCAAAGTGGGATCGTGAAAACAAGGGTGTTGCAGGTTCTGATGCGGAAGTTGAACAAGTTGCACGGCAAAAAGTAATTTGCGTGGTGAGTAACACTGCCAAATCGGACTATAAAAAAGAGCTCGATCATATTGAAGAAACTGATCCTGACAAAGTGGGCGGTCAAGTTGAATTTATCTTTTCTGTTGGCAAGCTCCTGGAAGGCTGGGATGTTGATAATGTTTTTCAAATTGTCCCTATGGAAGAAAAGATATTTAACTCCAAGCTTTTAATTTCGCAAGTTTTAGGCCGGGGATTACGGATACCCAGAAAAATTTCGCTTGTCGATATTCAGAATACCTATCCCTGGCTTACAGTCACCAATCACGAAAAGTTCGCCAACCATATCAAAGAACTCCTGGATGCGGTCACCAACTCTGACATGTATATTGGATCAGAGCCATTGAAAATCATGGAAAAAGAAAATTGGCGCGGAATGCACCACTTTTCACTATTCAATCTTAATTACCTGTCCAATATAAAGTCAGAGGATATACCAAAAGAAGAACAATTAACGCTTCTTCCGAAGCGCGAACTCATCTTGACTAAATTTGACGTTACAGAAAATGTGACGATAGAGCGAATAAAAGGTACAGAAAAATACGCGCTCAAGAAAAAAACCGTTTCGGTGGACAGTCTTGTAGACGCCCTTTATCGCCGGTTTAAGGGTAGGGAATACGAGGGAATCCGCTTTGATTTTGGTGATGGCGAGCAACAGCGTTGCCCGGATGAAGCTGAAATAAGAAACACTATTCTGATTGCGATGGAGAATGCTGATATTTCAAGCAAAGGCCTGACTGAAGACAACAAAAAACAGATTGAACTCTTTTTTAACCAGTTTTTACCACGAGGAAAGAAGAAACGTGTTTTTGAAAATATTAAAGGCGATATTGTTCCGGTTAGCACAACAAAAATTGAACGCGGATCGGTAAGAGTCGGCGAGCTTGAGCGAGATGCGACGGCGTTTATCAGTGAATCCTTCGGGGAAGAAGTTGATGAAAAGACCAAAGCTTTGCTAAGGCATCTTAAGGAAACCCGAAAGCCAAAACAGCAGCCTGGAGGACAACAAAGTTTATTTTCAACTTTTGTTGATTCGACCGGATTGTTGGGCAAACACAGTGATTATGTCCGTCCATTAATTGATAATGACGATCGACCGCCTTATATCGTAAATCCTTCGGTATTCAAAACACCACAAAGCACTGTGCTTGTTTCACATCATCCGGAAAAAGAATTTGTATTTCGATTGTTGGAGCACTCAGAGTATATTGATTCCTGGATCAAGTCTCCTGACAAGGGATTTTATTCGATTGATTACGAATTTTGGAAAGGGGGCAAGGATCGTGTCCGTCGCGGCTTTAATCCCGATTTTTTTATTAAGATCAACCTGGATGAATATATCGCTATCTTGAGAAGAAAAGGCAAAGTCAACAATATTGAAGTGCTTAGGGACTTACAGGATAAAGGGATAGAGACGCTTATGCGTGCAGTCGAGATAAAATCCGATGAAGATGATGACGAAGCAACCCCGGCTAAGGCTGAATGGGCTAAATTGCATTTTGAAGCGGTAAACAAAAAATTGCAGGAACCGCTCCCGGCAAATTTTGACCAGGGATACAAACAAGACCTGAAACAATTCTATACGTTTGATCTGCTTAAACCGGGAGGCTATGCAAAATGGTTTAATGATTTGTGTGCGGGGGAATTAAATGCTCTTGGTTTATAAAAAGTCCGGATTTGATCTTACATAGTTAAATTAAAGACAGGTTTTAACTGGCAGCTTAAAAGTTTTGACCGGCTGAAATCGGCCACTATGCGTAGATCTGAACACTGTGCAGTTGCAGAGCCGTATCTAATGATGCGATCCAAATCCTGAAAAAACACGGTATTGACAACGTGAAGAGTTTATAAGTATGAAATTTGCATGGGATGAAAACAAAAATAAAACCAATATACTCAAAGGTTAAGCAAATGAAAGATGAATATGACTTCTCAAAGGCGGAGCAAGGTAAATTTTATGTCCCTGTTGAGGATATTCAACTGCCCATTTATCTGGACAAGGATGTCTTGAATTTTTTAAACAAACAACGCACGAGCAAGGGTGAAAGCCTGGAGGTTTTGGTCAATGATCTATTGCGGAAAGATATTGAAATAGCACAGCGTTTTTCCTGAAAAACGATAAGACAGCGCTATGAATAGTCAGCAATTAGTTCATGAGACAGATTTTCTATTTTAATAAAGAAGGCCTTTTAAAAAGACATGACTACGACATCGAAATTGCAAATGGCGCCAAGGGTGCCCACTATGTTTATGACTATAAAGAATATGACGGCATCATGGTTCCAACAAGGCGCCGGGTTTACATTCCTGGAGCTGATGGAAAACCAATGGCGGAACCGATCCTAGTTTCAATCGACCTTAGTGAGGTGAAATTTCAATAAATGAACTCAATTCAGAAAGGTAAATTAAAATCAACAGTTTTTTACATTTAAATTAAGGAGTCCACCATGACCCAACTCGAAAAAGTACTGTACACAGCCAAAGTTCACACCACGGGTGGCCGTGACGGCGGTGCATCCCATAGTGATGATGGCCGCCTGGACATCAAGCATTCTGTTCCTGGCACCCCGGGCACCGGCACCAATCCCGAGCAGCTGTTCGCCGCCGGTTGGTCGGCCTGCTTCGAAGGGGCGATGGGGCTTGCGGCCCGCAAAATGAAAATCACTCTCCCGACTGATACGGCCATCGACGCAGAAGTGGACCTTTGCCTAACCGACGGCGCTTACTTCCTCCAGGCTCGGCTCAACGTCAGCCTGCCGGGTCTGGAGCGCGAAGTCGCCCAGGCCATTGTGGACACCGCACACCAGACGTGTCCGTATTCCAAAGCCACACGGGGCAACATTGACGTCGTGATTAACCTGGTTTAAGCCGGGACTGTCATCGATCTGGCCTGCCCGTGTTTATCGGGCAGGCAACCTCTCGATAACCCTTGTAGCTTGCACCCAAGATCTTGATGTCCCAATTAAGCAAAATCGGGCGGCCTCTCACCTATTGCCAGCCGTGTAGAACGTGCCGATCTATTCAAATGGAGATACAAAATGACCTATATACACGCCCGCATGCCGCCTCCGCCAGCAACTGA
>JAQTMV010000137.1 GCA_028714175.1 Methylococcales bacterium | reverse complement strand
TGCTTAACATAAAGCCCGTAGCTGCCGCTGCCCATCCTGAATAACTGTTGAGCATGGAGATAACTACCGGCATATCCGCTCCACCTATCGCCATGACCATGTGTACGCCAAAAATCAGGGCAATAACTGTCATTAGTAATAAGGAGACGATACCGCCGCCGGTTTCAGATTGTTGCAAAAACATTTGCCCCAGAATAATAGCGGCAATCAATAGCCCCAGATTGAACCAATGACGGCCAGGCAGTAACATCGGTTTGCCGCTGATTTTTTCGCTAAGTTTGCCGAATGCAATCACAGAACCTGAAAAAGTAACGGCACCAATGAGCACGCCAATATAAATTTCCATTTCGTGGATGGTTTTTTCTACGCCAGAGATGGTAATAGTGTTGTCCATAAAATTGGCATAACCGACCAAAACCGCAGCCATACCTACCAGGCTGTGCATGATCGCAACCAGTTCCGGCATTTGGGTCATTTCAACTTTTAACGCGGCTTTGGCGCCAATGGCTCCGCCAATTAATAATGCGATGATTAAAATGCCGTAAACGGTAACCGATCCGCTTAATGTGGTAGCGATAATTGCTATCGCCATACCTGTCATGCCGTAATAATTGCCTTTGCGTGCAGTTTCCTGATTGCTTAAACCGCTCAGGCTTAGAATGAACAGAATCGCGGCAACGATGTAAGACATCGTAACTAAACTGTGGGACATTGTGATCTCCTTGTTATTTTCTGAACATTTCTAACATACGACGAGTGACTAAAAAGCCGCCGACAATATTGATAGCTGCAAGTAGTATGGCCAATCCAGCAAGAATAGTGACGGTCGAGTTGGCAGTGGAAATCTGCACTAATGCGCCGATAACGATAATGCTGCTGATGGCATTGGTTACGCTCATTAAAGGGGTATGCAGTGAATGCGAGACATTCCAGATCACTTGATAACCCACGAAACAGGCCAGCACAAAGACGGTAAAATGCGTCATGAATGATTCAGGGGCGACAGAGCCTATGCCAAACAGAGCCAGGCCGCCAATGATTAACGGCAGGAATTGCTTAACAGAATTGGGAATAAATGATTTTTTTTGTTGCTCCAGTACCGACGGATATGCCGGCGCTTCCGTTTGCGGAGCCGGACTTGCCGTGAGTTTGGGTGGAGGCGGTGGCCAAGTGATGTTGCCTTCTTTTATGACGGTAGTGCCACGTATCACCTCATCGTCCATATTAACGTTGAGGGTGCCGTTTTTTTCCGGGCAAAGTTCGGTTAATAAATGCCGCAGGTTGGTGGCATAAAGTTGGCTGGACTGGTTGGCTAAACGACTGGGTAAATTGGTATAACCGATAATGGTTACATCATGTTTTACCACAACCTGGTCTTTTTCGGTCAGTTCGCAGTTGCCGCCTTGTTCTGCTGCCAAATCCACAATTACACTGCCGGGCTTCATCGATTTAACCATGCCTTTTGTGATTAATTTCGGGGCCGGTTTGCCGGGAATCAGCGCAGTGGTAACAATAATGTCCACCTCCATCGCTTGTCTGGCAAACAATGCCATTTCCGCTTCGATGAATTCCTTGGACATGGTTTTGGCGTAGCCGCCAACCCCTGAGCCTTCTTCCTTGAAATCCGGCATCAAAAATTCAGCATCCATACTCTCAATTTGTTCTTTCACTTCGGGCCGGGTATCGAAGGCTCTGACAATCGCTCCCATACTTTTTGCTGCGCCAATCGCGGCAAGACCTGCAACACCCGCACCGATGACCAGCACTTTAGCGGGCGGTATTTTTCCGGCGGCGGTAATCTGGCCAGTGAAAAAACGCCCGAAATGTTGCGCCGCTTCAACAATGGCGCGGTATCCGGCAATATTGGCCATGGAACTCAAGGCATCCAGTTTTTGTGCTCTGGACATACGCGGCACGCTATCCATAGCCAGTACAGTGGCTTCTTTGGCGGCCAGTTTTTGCATTAATTGTTCATTTTGAGCCGGCCAGATAAAGCTGATTAAATACCCGCCTTTGGATAACAGTTCAATTTCGTCGATTGCCAATTCGGGATGCTGTTCAGGAGCACGCACCTTCATGACGATATCTGATTGTTTCCAAAGTGTTTTGGCATTTTTAACAATCTCAACACCTACTTCTTTATAGGCTTCATCAGAGATATTTGCGCCAAGACCTGCGCCGCTTTCAATAATAACGGAAAATCCCAGTTTCATAATTTGTTCGGCAGCCTCCGGCGTAGTGGCTACACGCATTTCACCTGGGTGAATTTCTTTAGGTATACCAATCTTCATACAGTCTCCTGTGGGTGTGATTTAGGGCATGGTAAGGTTTTTGAATTAAAACCCAAACGGTGGAGCATAGGTTATTAGGCTTTGAGTTTCAATAAAATTTGTTGCAGGTATTCTCTGGGTTTTATAATGAATTTCATACAGGGGCGGAACTTATTGAGATTAATTACTGACAGATTGAATTAATAAATAGCCAAGTAGAGTGGGCAGTTGTTATTTGCCCATCGGAATAAGCGATAAAAGGTGGGCAAAAAAACGTTACCCACCCTGCACGGCTGGAGCGACGGGAATAACAGAACGGGAGTAGTATAATGTTTAATGCCAAAGATTTTATTGAAACTGCTGAAGGGCTGATTTTTGCCATAGTAGAGCAGGGGACAGAGCAGGGTAAAGCCCTGGGCTTTTTACGTTATGTCAAGGAAAATTCCGACTGGAAAAAAGTTACGACAGACCATGCAAATGCGTTTTTAGCGCAACATCATCCCGATTATCTGCATTATTCTCCGGTTCTGGATGCCCGATTACATGCAGTAGCCGTCGACCGGATTGTTCGCCATCATCGGCCTAAACAACGCTTGCAGCAGATCATGCAAAAAAAACAGCAGGACGTTGTTGAGCAGGATTTGTTGGATTTATGCCTGTTATTTCAACAACACGGCCTGGATTTAACGCAAACCGGTATTACCGGTTCACTATTGGTCGGCGTCCAGAAGCATAACTCGGATATTGATTTGGTTTGCTACGGCAGGTCCGTCTTTCACCAATTAAGGGCCATTACGCGTGAACTTATCAAACAAGGGCAATTGCAGGAATTGAATGACGAAGATTGGCAACAATCCTATCTGCGCCGGTCATGTGATTTGAGTTTTACAGAGTATGTCTGGCATGAACGGCGCAAAACTAACAAGGCCGTGATTAACGGGCGAAAATTTGATTTGAACTTCATTGATGAATTAAAGTATTCCGGTGTGACAAGATATCAAAAATGCGGAGCAGTTACATTGCAGTGCAAGATAATCGACGATACCTATGCGTTTGATTATCCGGCTGAATTTAAAATTGACGATGAACACATCAGTTCCATTGTCAGTTTTACATCAACCTATACAGGGCAGGCCATCAATGATGAAATCGTGGAAGTATCAGGAATACTGGAACAATCGGAGCAAGGAGTTAAACGTATCGTGGTCGGCTCTACACGTGAAGCACATGGCGAATACATTAAAGTCATTCATGCCCAGGCTAGGTGATTTTTCAGCGGTCATTTTTGATATGGACGGCCTGGTTCTGGATACTGAGACCACTTTCTGTATTGCCTGGCGACAAGCAGCAAGGGCTTTGGGATATGAGCTGTCCATGCCTTATTGCAGATCTCTCGCGGGTTCGCATTATAATGATGTAGAGTTAAAACTGATGGCTTTCTGTGGCGATGATTTTAATCTGGAAGTATTTAATGACAAAGCCTGCAATTATTGGCGCGATTACGTCAATAGGCACGGAATAAAGATTAAACGCGGCTTTACTCAATTGCTGGAATGTATTGTTAAGCAACAAATACCTTATTGCCTGGCAACCAACAGTCGAGCAGTCAATACTTATGAATGTTTGCAGCTTGCCGGAATAGCCGATGTTTTTTCAAATGTTATTACCCGTGATGATGTTCACTACGGCAAACCGGCGCCGGATATTTTTTTAAAAGCGGCCAAGTTGCTAGATGTTGATATCAGGCGGTGTATGGTTATTGAAGATTCAGATGCAGGCATCATGGCGGCATCCAGAGCAGGGGCTTTTTCTGTTTTTGTTCCGTCAGTATTTCCTGTTGACCCGCTGACTGTTGAACTATGTGATTTGAAGATCAATAACCTGGCATGTCTGCTTGAGCTAAATTAACTGTAGACGCTACAAATTCGCTCCTGCAGATCTGTGGCGTCAAACTATCCGCGCTTTGTTCACCCATTGCCAGAGCAATCGGTTATAATTTCCGCTCTTTCCTGCCGCAAAACACTTCATCAACGTGATAGCTCCATATTCTAAAGTATCAGTGATTGCCCCGGCCAGATTGCACATGGGGTTTATCGATTTAAGCGGATCCTTGGGCCGTCATTTCGGAAGCATCGGTGTAGCGCTTAATGAACATGCTACGCGCTTATCGGTAACGAGCGCTGATCGGCGCACCATTACCGGCCCTTCAGCACAGCGTGCGGATAAATGTTTGACGATGTTGTGCCAGGCATTAGACGTATCAGATAAACTCAATATAACCATTGAAGCCGCTATCCCTGAGCATGTAGGCTTGGGCTCAGGTACGCAAATGTCTCTGGCAATAGGCTCAGCGTTGAATGCGTTTTACGGACTGGGATTGACTGTAAGAGATATTGCCTCGGTTATGGACAGAGGGTTACGTTCAGGTATTGGTATTGGTGTGTTTGAACAAGGCGGTTTGGTGGTTGATGGAGGACGCGGAGATAAAACCATCACGCCTCCCGTTATAGTGCACTTGGATATCCCCGGCACCTGGCGGTTTATTCTGGTTTTTGATGAACGCGGACAGGGACTGCATGGTTACGAAGAAATACAGGCATTTAAAAAATTGCCACCCTTTTCGCAACAGGAGGCTTCGCGTTTATGTTATTTGTTGCTTATGCAGGGATTACCTGCTGTCGCTGAAAATAACATCATTCAATTTGGTGAAGTCATTACCCGCTTGCAACGCTCAGTCGGCGAGCATTTTGCTTCGGCCCAAGGCGGCGTTTTTACCAGCCCTGAAGTGGCCGAGGCAATGCACTGGTTAGCACAGCAAGGCGCTGTTGGAATTGGACAAACCTCATGGGGCCCAACCGGCTTTTGTGTAATCGATGGTGCAGAACTGGCTGATACAATTACCCGGAAAGCCGGGCAAATATTCGCGCATGTTGACAAGTTGAGCTTTATTACTGCCAGTGCGCGCAATAGCGGCGGAGATATATTTTTTGTTTAGAGTAGATAAATCAATTTTGCGCGTGATTTATCAAGCTTGGTAATTAATCAATAAAATCCCATCTCAAATCCTCCCATCCCGTCTCCTCCCATGCCGTACCCCATCGTGTTCCAATCTATAAATTCCTGCTCGTTCATTTCAGCCGTCATTCGATCCTCGTTGGCTATATTCTGTTGCTCTTGAAGCTGCAGGAAACTCCGGTAAGACTGATTCTTCCCCCAATAAAAGCATTGGCAGGTAGTGGCATCGGCATAGATGTAATAGACCACTCCGTCTTTTTGATGAGAAACTAACTTGTGCTGGGTCAGTGTCTTAAGGTGAGCCATCTTCGCGGGCGTGTCGGCTAGCTTCATTTTGAAACCTGCCTCGGTCAATAGCTGCTCTGTATCTTTGGCTTGTCCGGCTTCCATCATGGCACATGAAAATAGAAGTCCGCCCAGCACAAGTGCGCAAAAGACTCTCGAAAGGCGGGACATAGATATATTTGTTTGTGTGTTCATCATGGGGGTTCCCACTTTATTGTTTCGTATTGCCAAGGATAAGGAAAACAATTGAGCATTGTTATGGCGAATAGTACATCATGGTGCGCAAATTGGATATTGTTTCATTGTATTTCCGCCCTGTCCATTTATCGCTGATTTAATGAACAGTGTATTTTGAGCCAAGAAAGCTATGTGATAGGCTGTTATTGCAACATTAAGTTAAAGTCGACTCCACAGGGGTAACAAACGGCTTTATTGTTTGCCCATGCGAGATGATTAAGCTAGCGCCAATACTTGTTAGAACGGGCAAATTGATTGCGTTTAACTAAATTTAATCTGGAGAAAAAAGTGAACAATAAAAAAATTCTTTATAAATGGTCACCCGTCTTGCTGACTATTGCGACAGGTTTGTCAGGCGCTGTAAAGGCAGAAGGTTTCAGCCTGGACTCGGTTAACAAGGGGTTAACATCTGTACAGAAAGCAGTGGATTCCACCAGGCAAACCACTGAGGCTGTGCAATCGGGAGCAAATGCAGTGGCCGGCGTAAAATCAAGCGTTACGCAAGGTAGTTTAACGGATACCCTGGTAAATAAATTGGGCATTACCACTGAACAGGCACAAGGCGGAGCCGGAGCTCTATTTCAGCTGGCCAAAGGTCAACTGGATGCCGGACAATTTGCAGAATTAAGTAAATCGGTGCCAGAAATGAATAGCTTGTTAAATGCTGTACCTAAACAATCGGGAGCATTAAGTAGCCTGGCGGGCAGCGTATCATCCGCCCTGGGTGATAGCAGCAATACGTATGGAAATCTTGCCGGACTGGCTTCAACTTTTAAGACGTTAAATCTTTCCCCTGATATGGTTGATCAATTTGTTCCCGTAGTTGTTGATTATGTCAGGACAAATGGCGGAGCACTTACAGCAGATATACTGCAATCAGCATTGTATGGTGGGTTATAGGGTTAGTCCTGTTCAGAAGAATGGGCAAAAGGTGGGCAGCGCTTTTCTGCCCATAACGTTATCTGTAAATAGTGGGCAAATGATAAAGCCGTTTGCCCACGAGACTTTTAGAAATTCAAATTAAGATTTGTCATCCATACATTGTTGTTTTGATCTGCGGTAGGAGGATTTTTCCATACATGTTGGTATAAATAGCCTGTTTCAACCTGTACCTCAGGAGCAAACCGATAGCCGACACCTACATATAATCTATTTTGTTGAGCCCCGGCTTGTAATTGGGCATTATTGGAATTGTCGTTCAGAGTAACGAATATTTCTTCAGAGGCAATGACAGACCAGGGAGACCAGGCGGGGATCAGCTGTTCTACCCGAAGACGTGTACGCCAGCGAATGCTGGGATCAGAATTCCCGGGCAAAAAGCGCTCTTCCAGCCTGTTACGGACTTCCCATATAAACTGCTTGTTAATAACGGTATCTCTCCAGGAAAATCCTTGCCATGCACGATTCTCTATCCTATACGTATCCGAATCGGGTGTAACAGAATCGGCCTGCATTAAATAGCCAACCCATAGTGTAGCCTTTTCATTCAGCGCCCAGCCAAGAGCAGGTCTAACGATTGCAGTAGTAAGATTTGATGCGTTATCGCCAACTCGGGGTTGAAATTCTAAAAAACCACGTAACTGTTCTGTCAATCTTGCATTAATGTTTATTGGAATCCATATCTGAAAATCAGAAGTAGCTTGTACGCTAGTGCTGATCATTAATATGATTATCATAATGGCAAAGCTCATCCAATTTGTTAGGCGCTTTAATAACATTTTGTATATTTTTTAAGGTGAATCCTGATGCTTTGCTCAGGAGGGCCTAGCCGAAAGATGATTGGAGAAAGATAGCAAGCTCGAGTATATTTATTGCTTCAACTCAAAACAGAGTCAATTAACCTACAAATTATCATACCGGCTCAAATCCAGTAATCCTGCTTCCAGGCCTCTGTATTTTTTATGCTGTTCATTAAACCAGTCTGCTTGTTGCCAGATTTCAGGATTGGTACGGCGTATACCGAATTTACTGTAGAGATATTCTATATCGATATCAGTCCTGGCAAAACGGATCATATTAATAAACTCATCTAGTTGTTCTTTCTCTACACTAAAGTAAAAGTTGGGGTAGCTGCCGATAAAGCCGGGATATATAGTAATCCTGTCGTTCTCCGGCATCCGCCGGAAATTTTCCCCCAACATGGTTGAAATATTGCTAAAGGCCTTGTCGATTAACAAGGTGTATACAAGATCGCCCTTGGTATCGCCTGTTTTAACCCGGAGCAGCGTACCATCTGGTAGCGCATGTAATTCATGCCCTTTCAATTTTGCAAGCTTACGCATTTCACTATCTACCTGTTGCTGAACGGGTGTTGTATCTGCCCTGATACACACAGCCTGCTGGCACCGGTTGATCGTATCCACTGGGCCCGCTGCTTTACCCATTTTTTGTCTGAGCTGGTCAAAAAACTCCTTTTTATAATCCATGGTTTTAAATTTAACTTCACTTGGATGATCGATGCTTAATAGTGGCGGTGCCGTACGCAAACTGTCGAAACCTGGATACCAGCTGTCCCAGATAGTTTGCCGCTCCATTGCAGGCATCAAACGTAAAAAGTTATCTTCTGCATCCTGGCGCAATAAATCCATATAGGTCCGGCTGGCAATTTGCAGTCCCGCTGACCCATAAACATTAAAACCGGCAACCAATAAATAATGCAATTGTTCAAAAGTAGGATAATCAACCACCCAGGCGGTTAAAGGCGTATCGCCAATAAACCCTTTAGTGACCGTTGCGCTGTTTAAATGCCTGAACACAGTAAGCGCGGCATTTTGATTAGTACCCTCGCCGTCCCAGATATTAGCCAGACCAAAACCTTTATTTTTGGGCAGAATCTGATCAATATAGGCATTTTTTGCTTTGAGGTATTGCTTGCCTAAATCATTATATTTGGCAAATGCAAACAAGCCTACTTGAGTCCCTTGCTGCCCAGGCAAAGCCAGAAGTTGCGCGTTTTTAGCAAGAAATGCAGCCCAATCTTTGGGGTAAAACTGACCGGGCCTGGTAAAAACAACCCAGAATTGATCCCTGATACTATCCAGGGCAATTTGTCCACGGCACACAGGTCCTTTTATGAATCCTGATACAAAATATTCAGAATCATCCAGTAAAAATTGATGTCTGGATACCAGGGGTAATTCAACAAATGCTTTAAACGGATTAGCGGCCACTTCCGGTCGATAGGAAGGCAAAGATGTCACCTGATAATCAGGCTTAAAAAACAGCTCATCATAGCGCTGCATCTTCTGATCGCTTAATTCATAGACAAAATGGGTCTTGTCGACAATCGTTTCGGTGATAGGCCGCAGGCGATAATAAAATCTGCCGCCCGGATCATCATAAGGCAATGCCGTTTTAAGTTCCTCAACGGGTTGGCCTGGCGCTGTTTTAGAGCGCACCAGATGAAAAAACTCATTATCAGGGTGTCCCTTGAAATGAATATGCCCGAGAAACAGGTGTTCATAAATATAACGGAAAGCCAGTTGCTGTTTGAGGGTAGCGCCATTAAAATAACTTTCCCATTGGGCAATGGCCTTAACTGTTTGGCTTGGTAACGGCGGCAATGGCTCAACTTTCGAGCCCTCTTGCAGCCAAAGCTTAAGGGTATGTTCTTCTTTCAGAGAAAGACCGGGCATGGCGTAAGGCATTCCCCATTGGGGATGATCATGCTGGTATTTTGGGAATTCTTCTATCGTAGAGCATTGCAATGTGCGATCGAATTTCAGATCATAATCCTCACCCAGTTTTCCTGATACTGGCTGCGGATTAAGGCGTTTTAAGTCAATTAATTTGGCCAGAACTGAATTATCCAGGTTTGCTGCATCTGAATCACTGCGTTCATTCAAAACCGGGTAAAAGCCTTTTTTTCTCCAGCTCTCTGTATCAGTAGCATCGATAAAAAGCCGGGTAGGATCAGTTGCCTTAAATCGGGTAGAATCATAAACGAGTTGTTTGGTTGCGCCTCTGTCCAAACCTTCAATTGAACCGAGCTTTAACTGGCAGGGCGCATCATAGCAACCATGGCACACCACACAGCGCGAATCCAGTATCGGCTTGACCGCTTTATAAAAAGAAACTTTATGTTCCTGCTGATAAAGTTTGGCTTGCTCTGTCGTCATCACCCGTTGTTTAGGTGCAGATGGTCCGTATAAGCTTTCATAGTCTATGGTCTTATAAACAATGGCCGCACAACCGGTAATAACAAGAAATACCAGTAGAAATAATTTTTTACCTGCCATTGCTCTGAATTTGTCCACAATTTCACCTATCAGTTTACTAAAATTCAGCTTTGAGCTGCTTTCAACACGACACTAAGCATTGCTATGCCAACAGCCCTGTCAAACCGGTTCCAGCTTTTTCGAACTCCACCTGAGCAAAGGAGGCGTTCGATGATTACGCACATCTCATTTGATTTTTTTGCTTTTAGGATATTAAGGTATTAAAAAACCACCCGATTGGGTGGTTTTATTAAATACTTGATACAACAAAATGGCAATTCAATTAATTACCAGGCCCATTCAATGTCACTTCAATACGACGATTCCGGGACCTGCCTTCTGGTGTATCGTTTGAAGCTACGGGATTCGATTCGCCAAAACCCTGTGCTGAAATCAGGTTTTGGTTTACACCCTGGTTTACCAAGTATTCAACCACGACATCGGCTCGCCTGGATGACAATTCAAGATTTGAAGAAATTCCTTCACGCTTTAACCCAGGGCCAATTGGAACGTTGTCGGTGTAGCCGTCAACAATAATTTTCGTTTGCTGCAAGCCTGAAAGAGTAGGTACTAACTTACCAAGAACAGCTTTAGCTTGAGAATTAAGCCTATAGCCTCCTTCTGGAAACAAAACCTGATCCACCATGGTGATTTTCAGTTTGCCCTCAAGAAGAACGATCTGTGCCTGGTCAGCACTAAATTCAGCTTGAAGCTGTTGATATTCTTGCTCTAGTGCATTGTATTTGGTCTCAGTAACGCAACCGTTCAGTAAAACGAGGGAGGCCACCGCACCGGCGATTAACATTTTTTTGATCGGGTTTTTCATTGTCTTTTTTCCTATACGTATCAGGATGCAGCCCGGTGATATCGACCGCTTTTCGCAACGGTTCGTACACACCCGTAACCATCGCTTAAAAAGCGAATCTTATTGTATCCAGGCGAAACAAGCAACAATATAAAACCTTGCCAGGAAGTAATTGCGTATTTATTCCGGATTGGATTTTAGGCAGGCACAATTAAGCTTATAATTTAGTCCGGCGGCGAGGATATAACCCCCGCCCGTTCGGCCAGCGATCGCACTTTCAATTTTTCCATCAGATGCGTGCGGTGAACCTTGGTGTTTTTGATTGAACCAGATCAACAAGGAGCAACAACATGATTCCAATACATCGGCGGCAACGCCTGTTTCATTCTGCGGCAATAGCGCTTGCCGCTCTAACCGGTTGTTTGTTTGCATTGACCGCGCAGGCGGAGAACAAAAAACCCAACATCGTCGTCATCATGGGTGATGACATAGGCTGGTTCAATATCGGCGCCTATCACCAGGGCATCATGTCTGGCCGGATACCAAACCTCGACAAGCTTGCTAACGAGGGGATGCGCTTCACCGATTACTATGCCGAGGCAAGCTGCACGGCGGGATGAGCCAACTTTATTACCGGTGAACTGCCAATACGCACAGGCATGACCACTGTCGGTCAAGCGGGATCGCCAGTCGGCATACCTAAGGAGGCGGTGACCATTGCCACGACTTTAAAGTCCATGGGCTACGCCACCGGCCAGTTCGGCAAGAACCACTTGGGCGACTTGAACGAGTTTCTGCCCACTGTTCACGGCTTCGACGAGTTCTTCGGCTATCTGTATCACCTGGACGCGATGGAAGACCCTGCTCACCCAAACTATCCGCAGGACTTGTTGGACAAAGTCGGCCCGCGCAATATGGTGCCCAGTTGGGCGACCAGCAAGGATGACCCGACGGTGATGCCGCGCTGGGGCAAGATCGGCAAGCAGAAGATCGAAGATGCGGGAACCCTCTACCCGGAGCGGATGAAGACCGTGGATAACGAGATTCGCGACCTCGCCCTGAAGTTCATTGAAAAAGCCAAGACGGACCTGAAGCCATCTTCCTGGAATTTCCGGAGGGCAGGGTGTCCATCGTGAGGTGGAATCCGAAGGGCATCAGAAGAAGTACCGGGCCGTTATCGAAAATGATGAACCGGTCGGCCAAAACCTGTCCTGAGCCTGTCGAAGGGCCCCTCGAAACCGCTCTACAGGAGGAGGTTTCAAACCACCATAAGCTGCAACAGTTAAGAGCTGTTGTGGTAAGCGTTACGGAAAAGGCAGAGCAAGACTTTGTCAGGTAGGAATTTAGGAGATGAACGCAAGTGAACCACTGCTGAAGTGTCGAAAGCGTAGGGATGATGTCAAACCGGGGGTAGTCATTACTCCGGGATAAATCTAGCGGATACCTGTTTACCGGCTAGATGGCATCGGCATGAAGGTAGCATGAACTAAATTCAGGCTCTTATGCGGAACGTGGGAACCTGTCGCTCCGATGCCAAGGGAGAAACACAAGTGGAAGCCCCGCAAGCGCCAGAGTACCGATGCGGAGCACAGGGGCGGAGCGACCCGTAGTAGTGATGAAGATTCTGTAATGGGATTGGAGAGAAGGGGAAATATTGTTCAGCTTGAACTAAAGAAAACAACCGGAAACGGGAGGATTGGATTGAAACAGGCAAAGCCATTTTGACGGCTGCACGATAGGAACCGGACGGATGAGCGGAGACCGTTCACGTCCGGTTCTGTGAGCACCTGAGGGGGCGGTTCCCTCGGGTGACTCGTATTGTGTATAACAATGGGGGCGAAGCGCAGGGCGGGCAATTCCGGCAAATCCGGGTGATATGCCGGCCTCGCTTACGCTCAAACAGGCTTTTTTCCTGTTTCAGGGCTACAAGGCTGCTTCCACCACCGATTTCAATGCGGCCAAACCCTTTTCGAACTGGCCGCCGACCATCCTCTCGCAGTTCATGATTAAGCCCATGGCCTTGCTCATGAAGTTATTTTTCCCGTACATGCTCCAGGTCACGGTAGTTTGATCGTTTTCGGAATTGAAGGTAAACTCCGCTGTATTAGTGGCCTTGAAGGGTTTCAGAAATTCAAGTTTGAAGCGAATAAACTCATCGGGACGGCTCTCGATGATTGTCATGCTTCCCTGGCCTACCTTGTTGTTGCCGGCCCATCTCATAATGGCGCCGGTTCCTGATGCCGGTCCCTCGAAGGAATTTTTGGCTTCGGGATCGAGTTTTGCCCATGGCGACCATGCGTCCCATTTCTGCAACTCATTCACCTGAGCAAAAACGGCTGACGAAGGTGCAGATATTGTGGCTGTTCGGGTAACGCGGAATTCAGATGGCTGCATCTCAGCGGCTATAATAAAGATGATGACGGCGATTGCGACTAGGATAAGGATTATATCAAGCATGGAATGTCCTCTTGCAATTACATATAAAAAAAACAAAACTATAGATCAATCAAGGGTTGCGAATCAAGCATTTGTGATGCGCTTTATATTAAATGGTATGACCGGTCATATTATTCAGACATGCTTATTTGTTTGCCAAAGTCCGTTGAGATGATGTAAGTATTGACAACAATACATTGCATAAAGAGTTGGGATTACTTACCCCACCTCAACGCGCTAGCAAGATGGCAAATGCTGCTCGTAGTTTTCAATAAAAATCCCCAGAGCCGTCACCAATCGGGCTAGCGGGGGTTTTTATCGGCTCCGCCTAAATCCAGCAAGCAATCCTGCGCCAAATCATTCGCCAAAATACCCACCCGCAGTCCCATGACCACAGTAAAGAAATACGATCCACCCCGCACATAACAGTTCACTACAAGCTCACTGAGCCATTTGCGCTGCTCTGTAGCCCTTGACCTACTTGGCCTACAGCGTCCCCTAAAAATCGTATACCCCAAATTTTAACGGTAGAATCAGGGGTTGAGAGATACGATCACGGTTTTTAATAGAATT